>JANXSE010000308.1 GCA_025356695.1 Betaproteobacteria bacterium | reverse complement strand
TTTTCCTGTGCAGCCCGCCGGTGGAAGATGTCGGCACACCGCTGACGACGGAAATCACGCTGGATGTCATCGATCGCGTGCCGACGTTGTGCGGCGTGGTCGATGCGACGATGGATTTCGTCATCATGGTCGAAACCGTTTCGCTGGGCAGTGCCAAACGTCCCGGGTTCCAGTTGATCCCGGGCACCGATTACATGGTGCCAGCCGGCGTAATCGGCGGCATGGGTGTGTTCTCACCGCTGGCCGCAGTTGCGCCGACGCTGGTGAAGCAGGTCTACGAGTTGTGCACCAAACAGCAGTTCACGCAGGCGCGCGCGGGGCAGGAAGACCTTGCAGAACTCGCGCACTGCCTGAAGTTGGCGGGCCTGGCTGGCCTCAAGGGGGCCATGCGCGCGATGGGACGCGATTGCGGACGTCCGCGGCCGCCGGCACGCGCGCTGAGCGAGGCTGAACAGACCAAACTCGCCGCCGATCTGCAGGCGATGAAATTCCTGCAGGCCGAGCCGCGCGGCTGGTAGATGCGCCGTTAAAGCGCAGACGACCATGAAGGCACTTCACATTGCGGCGGCACTCGTTGCCGCCGCCATCTGCGCCGTCGCGCAGGCACAGTCCTATCCGGCGAAGCCGGTGCGTTTCGTCACCTCCGAACCCGGCGGTGGCAACGACATCGTTGCGCGCGTGCTGGCCGAAGGTTTGACAACCAGCCTCGGCCAGCGCGTGATCGTCGACAACCGCGGCATCGTTGCTGCGGAAATTGCCAAGAACGCCAACCCCGATGGTTATACCCTGCTCGTCTACGGCGCCAACATCTGGCTGCTGCCGTATTTGCGTGAGCACGTGGCGTGGGATCCGCTGCGCGACTTTGCGCCGGTCACCATCGCGGTGCAGTTGCCCAACGTCCTTGTTGTGCATCCGACCGTGCCGGTGAAAAGTGTGCGCGAGTTGATCGATTACGCCAAAGCGCGGCCGGGCAAGCTGGATTACGCTGCGGGCACCATCGGTGTGTCGCCGCATTTGTCAGCCGAGTTGTTCAAGGCGATGACCAGCATCGATATCGTCCGCGTGC
Source organism: Betaproteobacteria bacterium (assembly GCA_025356695.1). Next base: position 14,822 of record JANXSE010000308.1, on the reverse strand, counting down.
CGTACAAAGGCGGCGGCCCGGCATTGAACGGCCTGATTGCCGGTGAAACCCATTTGATGTTTCCGAATGTAGGCGGGGCGATGCCGCATATGAAATCGGGCCGTGTGCGCGCGCTCGCAGTGTCGAGCGCACAGCCGTCGGCGCTGGCGCCGGGTCTGCCGACGATCGCCGCAACGGTGCCCGGTTATGAATTCGCCGCCGTGATCTGCCTGTATGCGCCGGCGAAAACACCGGCCGCGATCGTCGAACAACTCAATCGCGAAGCGGTGCGCGTGCTCAAATCGCCAGAGGTGAAAGAACGTTTGTTTAATTCCGGGGCCGAAGTCATGGCCAATTCGGCGCGCGAGTTCGCCGCCTACATGAAGGCCGACATGCAAAAAATGGGGAAGGTGATCAGGGATGCAGGCATCAAATCTGAGTGATGGCGTGCGGCCGGTGGCGTTTGTCACGGGCGCGTCTTACGGTATCGGCGCCGCGTGCGCGCTGGCACTGGCGCGCGACGGTTACGACATCGCACTGGCGGCTACCCGCGTCGAGAACCTCGCCAAAACCGTAGAGCAGGTCAGGGCGACCGGACGGCGCGTTGTGCCGGTGGCACTCGATCTCAATTCACAGGCCAGTATCGAGCAGGTGTTTGCATCGGTGGTGGCGGCCTTCGGGCGCGTCGAGGTGCTGGTCAATAACGCTGCATCAAACATTCGCCGCAAGGCCGTCGATGTGACGCCGGAAGAATGGCACGCGCATATCGGCGTCAATCTCACCGGCACTTTTTTCATGACGCAGCAGATGGGCCGGCATTTGATCGGTGCGAAACGCACGGGTTGCATCATCAGTATTTCCTCCACGCACGCCGTGATCGGTGCGGCCGAACGCTCCACCTACGGCGTCGGCAAGGCGGGCATCGTGCACATGGCACGCATGCTGGCCATTGAGTGGGCTGAATACGGCATCCGTGTCAACACCGTCGCGCCCGGGCGGCTCGATACCGAGTCGCCGTCGCGCGCAAGCACCAGCAGCGACCCGAAATACATGCAGGCGATGATCAACAAGATTCCGCTGCACCGGCTGTGCACGGTTGAGGATGTTGCCGGTGCCGTGTCGTATCTGGCCAGTGATGCGGCGTCCTACATTACCGGCCAGACCCTCATGCTCGACGGCGGGTTGACGTCGTATTAGTGTGTTTTGTGGTGCGGGCGACCCGCCCGCGCCACAAAATCATTCAACCGCGCCAGTTGTCGGCAGCACCGTGTTTGTCGATATAGGCTTCGAGCCGCGGTGTTGACTGCACGCCGGCGTGGCGCACCGGGCCGCGCTTCGTTACGCTGAATTGCCAGCTTTTGCCGCGCGCCACGTGGATGACGTCGCCTTTTTTCACACGTTTCTTTTTTGTGCCGACGCGCGCATCGAGTTCGCCGTCGAGCACGTAAACGAAAATCTCGTGCGCCGCCTTCTTTTCGCCGCTGACATGGCCGGCGGGCGATTCGACGAAATTGAAGGTGATGTTCGTTCCTTCGACGCGGCGCGCGCAATGTGCCGAGGCTGGCGGCGCGCGCAGGGAATCGATCAGCGTGTAATAACAGTTGCCGAGGCCGTTGATGATGGCTTTTGATTTTGACGGGTCTTTTTTCTGTCCCGGATATTTTCCTGCAGCAATGTCGCGCGCAACTTCCGTCACCGACGGTGCTTCATCCGGTAGCGCCTCGTCGGCCGCTGCGCCGATCATGGTCCAGGTGCGGTCCTTGATATAGAGATAGACCAGATCATTGTCTTCGGTCGCCTTGAAGCCGTGGCGCGCGTAGGGCGGGAAGTGCACCAGCATGCCCGGCTGCACGATGCGGCGGTCCTTGCCGACGATGCTGTCGACCTTGCCGCGCAGCGGGAACGCGAACAGTTCGTTCGGGTGGTAATGCAGGTCGGCGCCGGTGCCAGCGCGTTTTGTTACAAGGCGGAAGTACATGGTTTCACCCTCGAGGATCGGGCCCGTTGCGCTCGACAGGTGCGGATTGAAGTGGTGCGTCTTCATGCCTTCGAAGCGGTAGAACGCCATGCGCTGGATCTCCTCGTGATTGGCGGCGGCTGGGGCCGGTTGCTTAAGTAATCGATCGTAATGGATGCGTGCCGTGGCACGCAACGGCGGTCGGCCGTCTAATCCCGCAGTGTTACGGCATCGCCGACGCGCAGCGTGCCGCCGGGGCCGCTGGTGACGAGGGCGATGGCAAACGTGGACTGTGCCTGCTTGAATGCGCTCTTCAGCGTCTTCATGACCGGCACGTCATGAATGCCGGTGACGGGATTGGCGTCGGTGGCGAGGCAGCGGACTTTGGGCCGCACCGCCTCGAATTCGAGCTCGCCGATTGTCAGTTTGCGACCGATCCACGACTGCTCCGCCCAAGCTGTGGTGCCCTCGATCGAAATATTCGAACGAAAGCGCAGTTCGCTTAGTGCCGGATTACCGAGCGCCTGCGCCGCCGCGGCGAGGCTCTCACGGCTGTGCAGCGTGATCTCGCCGCGTTCGCTGTCCTGATAGCGTGGCGTGATGCCGTCGCCGATCAATTCCAGCGGCAGGCGCTCGGCACGTCCGGCGAGCGGGTTGCCGGGCTGCGCCAGCACGTAACGTTCGACCGCAGCGGCGAGACGCCGGCGGCCTTCGTCGTCGATCAGCTCATCGGCGAGCACGTCGTCGTTCAATCCGATGGAGAGGCGCCGCGAGCCCGCATCAAAGCGCATGTTAAGCCGCGCGAGCGCTGGCGTATTGACCAGCGCGGCGAAACCGTACTTCTTGCTCCACGCGGTTTTCGGCAGGCCCGAACCGGCAAAGCGAAACGCCAGCGCGCGGTCGCCCGCAATCCGGCCTTCGGCGAGCACGTGTAAAGAGTCGCAGGCCTCGGGTGTGCCGCCTTTGACGGGATAACGATAGAGGGCAACGACGCGTAGCATGACTTGTCGGTGGCTTAGACGATGATGTTGCCGGCGTTGACGTTGAGATTCACGCCGGTGATGTAACGCGCGTCTTTCGAGACGAGAAACAGCACTGCCGCCGCACAGTCTTCGGGTTCGACCAATGTCTTCATCGGGTTTTGCGCTTTGATGCGCTCGATGCTGGCGGCATCGCGCACCTTGCGCACGCGCGGTGTCAGCGTGGTCCCGGGTGCCACCGTATTGACGGTGACGCCGTACTCGCCGATGTCACGCGCCAGCAACTTGGAAAAGCCGATCAGGCCGGCCTTGCCGGCGCCATACGGCAGGTACGACGGCGCATAGGGGTTGGGGCCGACGCCGGCGCCCGATGAAATGCTGATGATGCGGCCCTTGCGTTTATCCATCATCGTTTTCGCCACCGCCTGCGCGCAAAGAAAAGCGCTCTTCAGGTTGACGTTGATGACGCGGTCCCATTCCTCTTCGGCGATCTCGGTGATCGGCGCGAACTGGTGAAAGCCGCCCGCCGCGTTGACGAGAATGTCGACCGTGCCCCATCGCGCCAGCACGGCGGCCACCAGCGCGGTGACTTCGGTTTTTTTCGTGGCATCGGTTTTGATCGCGATCGCCGAATCGCCGGCGGCGGTGATTTCCGCGCAGACGCGCTCGGCCTCCTGCAGGTTGATGTCAGCGACGGCGACATTCGCCCCTTCGCGCGCGAAGGTCTTCGCAATTTCCTCGCCGAGGCCCTGACCGGCTGCGGTAACGATCGCCGTTTCGCCGGCGAGTTTGCCTGCTGCTGCCATGCTGATGCTTCCTCCCTGACTTCGATGCGCCGTTGCAGCACACCGTTGCTGCTGCTTGCCCGCCTACTTGCCGGCGGCGAGCCTTTCCTCGGGTGATTCATAGTGAAATTCGACCACCGTCACGTCGGCCTGGCGGCGCGGCGATTCGCCGAAGGCAATAGTGCCGCTGCCGTAGAGAATGAATTCTTCGCGCCGCAGGACAATTTCATCGCGGCCGCTGATCGTGACGTAGGTGCCGTTCGCGCTCTGGTCGATCAGCGCGAATTTATCGAGGCGTTTTTCGATGCGCGCATGGTTGCGCGAAGCCATTTTGTCGACGATGACGAGGTCGTGGTTTGGTTCGCGGCCAATGGTGATCGTCATGCGGTATTCGATTTCGCGGCCCTGGCAGATCAGCCGCAGCCGCGGTTCGGTCATGTGCGCAAAACCCGAGGTGCGGCCGGGCACCAGTGTCGCGGTGTCGCTGTCCTGCCATTGCAGTTCCTGGATGTCGATCGCCTGCGCCTTGCCTTTGACCGCCAGCGCGTCGAGGCGCCGGGTCTTCTGCCGCAAATCGGCGGGCAGCATTTCGATCGTTGATGCCGTCATCAGGATTTGTCCCGGCACCGCAAGGCCGGCCATGCGCGCGGCCACGTTGACGGTATCACCGAAGACGTCATCGGCTTCGCGCAGCACCTGGCCGTAGTGGAAACCGATACGGATGGTCAGTTTCGAGCGGCCGGGCGAAGGCGGGCGCAGGTCGATGCGATCCTGCATTTCGATGGCGGCGCGCGCTGCATCTTCGGCCTTGGCGAACACGCACATGGCGCCATCGCCGATGGTTTTGACGACGCGGCCCTGGAAATGCTGGGCGGCTTCATTGAGAATCTGCAGGCATGCACGCACCTGCGTGAATGCCGCGGTATCGCCCATGTTTTCGTAGAGGCGGGTGCTGTCGCTTACGTCTGCAAACAACACAGCCATCGTGTCTTTTTGGCGGGTCACGCGTAGGTCCCTGGAATCAAAGTCATGCGGTGTGCCGTCTGTGCGGCATTACCGGGCTGCAAAAGACGAAGTATAACGGCTCGGCCGCCAGCTGACGCGGGCAATTCGTCGCGCCCGGCAGGGGCGTTGCCGTCAGGCGAGGACGTTGTCGACCTGCTCCTGGCGTAGCATTTCGTAGACGAAGTCTTCCAGTTCGGGGCCCAGCGCATCGCGCGCCGAGATCATGCCGACCGGCTTGCCGTCCTCGACCACCGGCACGTGGCGGAAGCCGCCGGCGTGCATCATGTGCAGCGCTTCGCCGAACGATTTGTCTGGATGCAGCGACTGCGGGCTGCGCGTCATCACCTCGCTCAACTGGGTGTGTTTCGCCTCGCGGCCATCGGCGACCACGCGAAACAGCACATCGCGTTCGGTGAAGATGCCGACCAGCCGGCCGGCCTCGACGACCATCACCGCACCGACCTTGTGCTGCTTCATCAGCTGCGCCGCGTCCAGCACGGTGGTGTCGGCGGCGGCGATGACGACTTCCTGCTCTGCGATGATCATGCGTATCGTGCGCGGCATGGCGGGCTCCGGTGGGTTCGGGTTTTTCATCATAGCGCCGGCATGGTGAAACCGCCACCGCAGGCGGTTTGCCGGTGCAACCGCGTAAGGAATCAGGGGTTTGCAGGGGCTGCCGCGCCCGGCTGGCCGCCGCAGATGGCGTCGAAATAACTTGCTGCTCCCGGCAGCACGCGGTGGTTGAGGCGGAGTTTGGCGCGGATTTCCTCGGACAGCACGCCGCGCGCGTCACCGTTGACGAGTTTGTCGACAAATTCGCGTGAACGGCGCGTCTTGAATTCGGCCGTCTCTTCGGGGAAGGTCAGGGCGCCGTTCCAGTCGATAAAGCCCAGTTGGCCGACGGCCACATAGGGGTCCCACCAGGACACCGTTAGCGCGGGCAGGCCGAGTGCGGCGAGGATTTCCGTATCGTCGGCCTCGGGCGGCATGTGCGGCACGATGTCGCCGCGGCTTTCAAAGCGAAACGTCGGAATGCCGAGCGCGGTGTAGCGTCGTGCGAAATCAATTGTCCCCGCGCGCGGTGCTTCGAAGGTGTAGACCGCGGCAGCGGTGATGCCGAATTCTTTTTGCAGGCGCGCCGCGGTGAGCAGGGCAAGCGCGCCGCCCTTGCTGTGGCCGGTGATATAGAGCTTTTTGCCGTCGAGGGCGTTTTCTGCGCGCAGCCGCAGCATGACGCGCCACAGCGCCTCCCAGACGTTGTCCGTAACCATGCGGTCGAACAGCGCGTTGTGAAAGCCGAAGTGAACGTTGCCAAGCAGTTCGTCACTGACGCGCGCCGCCTGAAAATTGTTCAGCCAGTCGAAATAGGCGCTCAGTCCGGCGCCCAGCCCGATGGTACCGCGGAAGGCGACAACGATTTCGTCGCGTCGGGTGTGCATGACGAGAAAGGCGTTGGTGCCGGCCGGCGACAAATAGGCATACGGTCGCGGTGCTGCCGCCAGCGCGAGCGCGGGTGGTGATTGCAGTTCCGGCCGGGTTTCACAGCGCTCGAGTTTCGTCGTGTGGTTTGCGGCGTTGTAGTTGGGCGTCGAAACATCGTAGGCGCAGTAGGACGCCTTGAGCAGGCGGCAGGCGAGCTGGAGATCGGGTTTTGCGATTGCGTGCGCCGGCACCGGCAGCTGCGTCACCCGCGCCACGCCGGCACAGCCGGCCAGCGCGGTCGCCAGCAATGCCGCGAGCAGGCGGCAGCGCAAAGCCCGGGTTCTCTGCAATTCAGACGTCGGTTTAAGCATGGACATTGGACGGGTGTGGCGCGTAAAAAATTCGCGGTAGGTCAATCAAATTCCGCTATTGATATTTTTGCGGGTGCATTCATGCCGGGTTTTTCGTCTTCGCGCTACAATCGTATCGATGCGGCGGAGGTGTTTCGTTTTTATCATAACAAATGCCGGCGCAACAAAACCAACCGCGGGGAGATGACCGATGCGTGAACTGATGCCGCTGGCGGAACGGGCGGGCGCCCTGCTCAAGGCGCATAGGCAGACGATTGCGCTCAACGAATCGTCGACCGGCGGTCTGATTTCGGCGGCGTTGCTGGCGGTGCCCGGCGCCTCGGCTTATTACATCGGTAGCGTGGTGGTTTACACGCGCCAGGCCTGGGACGCGGTGCGCGATTTTCGCGAAGAGGAACTCGGCGGCATTCGTGCCGCGACCGAACACAATGCACTGGTGCGTGCGCGCATCGCGCGTGAACGTTTTGCCACGGTGTGGGGCATTGGTGAAACCGGCGCGGCGGGCCCGACCGGCAACCGCTATGGCGATCCGGCGGGGCATACCTGTGTGACGGTCGTCGGGCCGATCGAACGCGCACGCACGCTGCGCACCGGTAAGGCCGAGCGCATGGAAAATATGTACGCGTTTGCCGATGCAGCGTTGAAGTTGCTGATTGAGTGTCTGGAAGCGCAGCCCTAGTTGTAGATGCCGAAACTGATCGCACGCAGGTCGCCTGCGCCACGAGAATGCGATCTAGCCAGCCGGCTTTGACGATTCCACAAGCCTGCTTGATCCATCCCCCTGAGAGCCGCCGGGCTGCCCCCGGCGAAGTTGATTTTGAAGCCCTGCAAATTATCAAGGGTATTGCCGCGTGCGCAGGGCGCACCCTACGAAAAGGTTTTTCGATTTCGTTTAGCGCACAGCCCAACCCGGCAGCGCCTTGCAGCGCGCGATCCATTTCACGATCGCCGGATATTCTTCAAGCGCGATGTTCGCCTGCGGCGCCGTTTCCACATAGGGGAAACAGGCGACGTCGGCGATGGTGGGCCGGCCGAGTGCCAGCCATTCGTTGTTTTTCAGGCGGCCTTCAAGCGCGTTCAATGCAACGCGGCTGATGGCCTGGCCCTGTTCCAGATCGCCGGCGGTCCAGCGGTCATGCAGCATGCCGCGCCGCGCGTATTGCAGGCCGAACTGGATTTCGTTGCCGGCCAGTGCTACCCATTGCATGACCTGCGCCATTGGCAGCGGGTCGGACGGCAGCCAGGTCTCGCCGCCGAAGCTGCGCGCGAGATAAACGAGACAGGCAGCCGAATCCCACAGATACACGCCGTCGACTTCCAGCACCGGCACTTCGCCGCGCGGATTCAGCGCCAGAAACTTCGCCGACTTGTGTTCGCGCGTGGCGTTGTCGACGAGGATTTTTTCGTGCGGTACGTCGAGCAGCGCAAGCAGTATGCGCACCTTGTATGAATTGCCCGACGGCGGCATGTAATGCAGTTTGATCATGACTGTTCCACTGAATGTGATTAATCCTGCACTTCGATTTTTGCCAGCCGCGCGATTTCGGCGATGCGCTTGAGATCGGCTTCGAGATAGCGGCGGAACTCCGCCGGCGTGTTGCCGACGGGCACATAGCCGCCGTGACTCAGGTGCTCGAGCATTTTCGGCGTGCGCACTGCGCTGTGTACCGCAGTCTGTATGCGGTTGACGACCGCCGGCGGCGTGGCCGCCGGTGCGTAGATGCCGTGGCCGCCGGGTTCGAACACGCAGTCGGGCACGCCGGCTTCTGCCATCGTCGGCAGTTCGGGCATTGAGGCGTAACGTTTGTCGCCGGTATAGGCGAGCGCGCGCAGGCGGCCGGCCTTGATGTGCTGGTTGACGGTCAGCGGTGTGGCGAGCCCGACCTGAACTTCATTGCCCATGACCGCCGCCAGTAGCGGCGCCAGACCTTTATACGGCACGTGCACCAGCTTTGCGCCGGAACGGATGTTGATCAACTCGCCGAGGAAGTGCTGGCTATTGCCGATGCCGCCCGAGCCGTAGGCGACCTGGCGCTTCCTGCTCAGCTCAACGAGCTCGCGCATGGTCGTCACGCCGATTGCCGGATTCACCAGCACGAGATAACCGAAGGTCTGCGCCATTTGCGTGATCGGCACAAAATCGCGCAGCGCGTCGAACGGCACTTTCTTGTTGATGACCTGGTTGTAGATCAGCGAGCTCGAGGTGTAGAGCAGCGTGTATCCATCGGGCGGCGCTTTCGCCAGTATTTCGCCGGCGATGATGCCATTGGCGCCGCTGCGGTTGTCGATGACGATGTTCTGGCCGAGTTCTCGCGCCAGCGGTTCAGATAGTGCGCGAGCGTTGGTGTCCATGGTGCCGCCGGCCGGCTGCGGAATGATCATACGGATCGGCCGGGTCGGCCAGGGCTGGTCCGCTGCCGCGCCGGCGGCGAGCAGGCAGAGCAGGGCAACGCTGACAGCTACACGCTTCATTTACGTTCCTCCCGCGCGGTGGGCCGCGCTGTCCGGCTACTCGGGTTTGACGTTGGCGATGCGCATGTATTCGCGCCCCTGTTTCAACTCGCCCTCGAGAAATTTGCGGAATTCCTCGGGCATGTCACCGACCGGCACATAGCCGCCGGTCTCCAGCAGTTCGCGCATTTTCGGCACGCGGATGGCTTTCGCCACCTCAGCCTGCCAGCGCAACACGATCGCACGCGGCGTTTTGGCCGGCGCGAAAATACCGTGCCACGCGGCTTCATAGACAAATCCCGGAATCACTTCGCTGGTGGTCGGCACGTCAGGCAGACCGCTCCAGCGTTTCGGCGAGGTGACGGCCAGCGCGCGCAGGCGGCCGGCCTTGATGTGCTGCAACACCGTCGTCGGCGCCGCGAACGCGACCTGGATTTCATTCGCGAGCAGCGGCGTGATCGGTAGGCCCTTGTAGGGGATGTGCACGAACTTCGTACCGGCGCGCGCGTTAAAGAGTTCGCCGAGCAGATGTTGCGCGTTGCCGATGCCGCCCGAGCCGTAGCGCAGCGGGTCGCGCGACGTTTTGGAGAGCTCGATCAGTTCCTTGAAGGTCTGCGCCGGCACCGTGGCATTGACCAGTACCAGATAGCCGGGCAGCTTGCCGACGTTGGTCACCGGCTCGTAATCGCGCAGCACGTCGAACGGCGCCTTCGCCTTGACGAGCTGGTTGTTGATGATCGAATTCGAAGTGTAGAGAAAGGTGTAGCCGTCGGGCGGCGCGTGCGCGACCATTTCGCCGGCGATGATGCCGTTGGCGCCGCCACGGTTGTCGATGACGATGTTCTGGCCAAGCTCGCGCGACATGAGGTCGGCCAGCGCGCGGCCGTTGGTGTCCATCGAGCCGCCGGCGGCCTGCGGTACCACCATACGGATCGGCCGGTTGGGGTAGGGCTGTTCGGCGGCGGTGGCAGCGAATGCGCAGGCCAGCAGTCCGAGCGGGATCAGGTTTCGAATCATCATGGCGATGCTCCGTTGATTAAAACACAACGTGCCATGGCGGATGCCAGAGCACATTGAAAAACCGCCTTATTGCCTAAGGCCGCAGTGTCGTAGGGGGCGCACTGCGCACCGTTCCTCGCCGTTTCCGCGTGCGCGTTGCGCACCCTACGGTGATGTTTGGCGCATCGATGCGTGACGCAGATTACCAGCCTTTCGGCTCGCTACCCAACCACGCCATCCCTTTGAGTTCAGCGGCCAGTTTTTCCATTTCGGCCGGGCTCAATGGATCGAGCGGCGGGCGCACCTGACCGACATCGCGGCCCATGGCGCGCAAGGCGCTTTTCAGGGCGCCGCGGCCGTAGCGCTTGAGCGTCTGGCGCAGCACGACGATCTCTTCCTGCGTCTCGCGCGCATCGAAATATTTTTCGGTGCGGCAGATTTCGTAGAGCTTCTGCATGCGTTTCGGTGCAATCGCGGCGAGCGAGGTAAACATGCTGGTCGCACCGACCGCACCGGCCGACACCATGTACTCGGTGCCCGACACCAGCTGGAAATCCGGCCGCTTGCGCCACGCGTTGGAGACGACGTTGATCATGAACTGCCAGTCGAGGCTGGCGTCAGCCACGCCTGCGAAGTTCGGCAGACGGTCGATCAGTTTCATCATCATGTCGGCATTGATGTGGTGGGTGCCGCCCAATTCATCAGGCGTAAACAGGACATAGAACGGAATCTTCACCGCGCCGCCGATCGACGCGAAGTGTTCGAGCACCATGTTTGCCGGCGGCGTCCAGTAGTAAGTGGACGTTGCGATGACGGCTGCGGCGCCGGCTTTTTCGGCGTACTTCGCGCGCGCGGCGGCGATGGCAGTGCCCGGATCGCTGACGTGCGCGATGACCGGCACCTTGCCCTTGACCTGTCTGATGACGAAATCGATGACCTTGCGCTGTTCGGTGTCGGACAGGCTGACCGATTCGCCTTCGTGCATTTGCACCGCCAGCGCCTGCGCGCCATTGTTCAGATGAAAGGCGATGATTTTTTCGAACGTGCCGTAGTCGATTTTGAGGTCGGGCGTGAACGGCGTCACCGGCGTGTGTACCAGACCTGGAGTGAATGTAGACATCTTCATTGACCTTTGCGTGGGTTCCTGGTTACCAGCCGTGCGGCTCGGTATCCAAAATGCCAAGTTCCTCAAGCTTCCTGGCGATGAGCGCTTCCCGCTCCTTGCTTGCGGTCGGCAGCGGCGGACGCGTCGGTCCGACATAGCGGCCCATCGCAACCATGCCGCCCTTCAGCGACGACGGATACTGGTCGCGGAACAGATCCCACAGCGCGGCTAGCTTGAACTGCAGTTCACGCGCTTCGACACTGCGGCCGTTGATGCAGGCATCGAACAACGCGGTACACAGGTTCGGGCAGATCGCGCCGGCCGACGAGTAGGAGCCGACGCAGCCGAGCGGCACCGAGGGCGCCAGAAATTCAACGCCGGCGACGATCGAGAAACTCGGCCGCACTTTCAATGCCACGCGCGAGATTTCCATGAACTTCTCGCTGTTGAAGGAGGCTTCCTTCATCGCGACCAGGTTGGGCAGCCGCAACAGCAGGCGCTCGATCAGTTCGGCGGTGAACTCGACACCTTCGAGATAGGCGGGTGAGTTGTAGGCGATCATCGGCAGATCGATCGAAGTGCCGAGGCGCACGAAGTAGTCGTAAATCGCGTCGGGCGAGGGCGCCCAGAAGTACGGCGTGATGGCGATGATCGCATCGGCGCCGATTTTCTGCGCGTGCTGCGCGAGATCCATCGCATCTTCAACCGCCATCGAACTGACGTGGATCGACACCGGCACCCGGCCGTGCACGGCATTGACCGTGGCCTCGGCGCCGCGCATGCGCTCTTCTTTCGTCAGATTGTGCGATTCAGCTTTGTGGTGCGGCCACGAAATGGCGGTGGCGCCGGTGCGCACGTGGAAATCGACGAGCTTTTCGTAAGTCGGGATGTCCAGGCTGAAGTCTTCTTTCAGCGGAGTCACCGGACTCTGCATTACGCCTCTGAGGTTGAGCGCCATAATTCCTTCCTGTTGAATTCAGGCCGGCCCGCGTGCTGCGGCGCCGGTGAGCAAAGTATTCTAGTGAACTGCGACTGGCCGGAACAGCCGAAGCGACCTAGAATCACTGTTAATCCCTGCATTGATAATCGAGTCACGTTTCATGGACAGCCTGCACGGCATTTTTGTTTTTTTGCGCGTTGCCGAGGCCGGCACGCTGAGCGGCGCGGCGCGTGTGCTGGGCGTTTCCACCGCGGCGGTGAGCGCCGCGCTGGCGCGGCTGGAGCGCCGGCTGTCGGTGCGTTTGCTCAATCGCACGACGCGGCGTTTAAGCGTGACCGCCGAGGGCGCCGAGTTCTACGCGCGCTGCAAACAGATCACCGCCGATCTCGAAGAAGCCGAACTGACAGCCGGTCGCGCCGGCCGCGTGCCGAGCGGGCGTCTGCGCGTCAGCATGCCCTCGGCGCTCGGCCGCATGTGGATTGTGCCGCACCTGCCGGATTTCGTGCGCGACTATCCCGCCGTCTCGCTCGAAATCGTCTGCAGCGACTTCGTGCCGTTTTCGATGGAGGCCGGCATCGATGCCTCGGTGCAGGTCGGCGAACTGCAGGATACACGGCTGGTGGTGCATCGCCTCGCGTCGACGCGCTACGTCGTCTGCACCTCACCGGATTATCTGAAGGAACGCGGCACGCCGCGCACACCCGAGGAACTCACCGCGCATGCTTGTTTGACCTACCGCCGCCCGCGCAACGGCCGCATCCGCGAATGGCGCTTCAAAAGCGGCGGTGCGATGCGCCACGTCGCCATGAACGGATTCATGACCTTCAACAGCGGCGAAGCGCTGGTCGCCGCTGCTGCTGCGGGCTTGGGCATCGTGCAGGTCGCCGAGTATTACGCGCGGCCACGGCTGAAAAGCGGCAAGCTGGTGGAAATCCTCGCCGACTACAAGACCGAGGGCTACGATATCTCGGTGGTGTTCCGCCAGCAGAAACGCGTCGCGCTGAAGTTAAGAGTGTTTGTGGATTTTCTGGTCGAGTTGTTCAAGGCGGCGCCGTGGGGCAAGCCGGGCTCAGTTGTTGCACGCAAACGACAGATGCGCGCGCAGGTGGAAACAGTCGGTGGCGGTGAAGAATTGTGACGCCATCTTGCCGGCGTGTTGCACGGGCGGCGGGTAATATTATGCGGGTCGATAACTAATTTATTCACAGGGGAGGAATGATGATTCTTGAAGTCGCCATCATGAAAATAAAACCGGAACTCATGGCCGAATTCGAAGCGGTGTTTCCGCAGGCCGCAGCGATTTCGGCGAGCACGCCGGGTTACATTTCGCACGAAATGCAGCGCTGCGTTGAAACCAAGGGCAAGTATTTTTATCTGATCCGCTGGGAGAGCATCGAGGCGCACGAGGTGAATTTCCGCCAGTCGCCGCGGCGCGCGCAGTTTCGCGATCTGCTGGTGAAGTTCTGGGTCGAGCCGCCGTTTGCGGAGCATTTTGAGGCGATTACGGGTAACCGCATCTAAGCAGTTCCTTGCTACTCCGTCACTCCCGCGAAAGCGGGAGTACAGGTTTTACGTTGACGAAATTTCTGGATACCCGCTTTCGCGGGTATGACGTATCCGGTGTGGACTGCGTGTATTACTTGCTACGCAGCTTGCGGCTGACCGCCTTGGTCATGCCGGCCCACGTTGGCAGGTAGGCGGCTTTGACGCCGACGCCGCCGGCGACAACGATCATCACATCATCCGGCGCATGCGCAATTCTTAAATCCGCGTTGGGGTCTTCGCCGGCTGATTGCGCGAGCGCGGCGCGATGTTCGCGGATTGCCGAGGACAAATGATCGCGCGGCAGCACGGCGCGTTCGTGGATGAGCGCCTTCGCATGCGCCTTGCTGCAACCGGCGCGCTGAAAGGCCTGCGCGATTTCGGGCGGCATGACGAGCAGCGGTTCGCCGCCGCCCAACAGGCCGCCGCTGCCGGCAGTGCCGGCGATCAGCATTGATTGCGCGAAAGTCTGCGCCAAGTCTTCCGGCGTGTGGCTGGACGAATCGACGACTTCGACTGAACCTGAAATACCGACGACGGTGACGACGCTGTCGTTTTTGTCGAAACCGCGTTCGACATGCAGCGGTGCCCACGGGCTGGCGGCTTCGTTTTCGGCGATGCAGCAACTGTATTTCGCCGGCTGGCCGATGGTCGCCATGTCGAGTTCGCCGGGGATCGCGCCACCGATGTTGCGCAGGATCAGGGTGAGCGCGCGACCGATGGTCGCATTGGCGCGGTAGCCTGGGCCGAACACATTGCCTTCGGCATTGAGTCCGATCTGCTGCACGACGGGGCCGTTGACAATGATCATCGGCGCGGCCGAGCCGGTGGTGGTGGCGATGCCGACGAGATTGAATTCACCTTCGGCGATGCCTTCGACCGCGGCGCCGATCACCGGCAGATACGCGGGCAGGCAGCCGGCCATCACGGCGTTGATCGCGATGTCCTGCCAGGTCGCCGGCGCGAAGAGCGGCGGCAGATCGCACAAGACGTCAGCGGCGTTGTAGCCGTGTGCGGCGAGCATCGCGTTGACGCGCGCCGGTGTCGGCGGCACCACCGGCAAACCGTCGGTGACGCCGGCGGCAAGCAGCGCATCCTGCGCGCTCTGCCAGTTGTCGTTGTTGTCGTACCAGAGTTCCATGAGGGTCTATCCTGAAAACCAGAAATCAGCCACCCAGAAAAATGCGAGAGTTCACGGCATGTTCTTGCGTGGCGAACTCTGTACTCTCTGTGGCAAATCGTTTTTTAGCTTTTTACGAGCATCACAAACCGCATCATAGCGTCTG
>JANXSE010000303.1 GCA_025356695.1 Betaproteobacteria bacterium | reverse complement strand
TCGCGGCTTTCACTCCGACTGCGGCTCCGAATTCGTCAACCACAAAATCGCCGCCCTTCTGGAAAAACTGCGCGTCGAATTCACCAAGTCGCGCCCCCGTCAAACCAACGATAACGCGCTGGCCGAATGCAAGAACGGCGCCGTCATCCGCAAATTCATGGGCTACAGCCACATCCCTCAAAAACACGCCACTGCCATCAATCGCTTCTATTCCGAGACGCTCAATCCTTATCTGAACTTCCACCGCCCCTGTTACTTCGCAGTCGACAAAATGGACCCCAAAGGAAAGATCCGCAAAACCTATCCCCACGACCAAATCAAAACACCATGGGAACAACTCAAATCCATCCCCGGGTTCGACAATCGTCTTATTCTCGGCATCACCGCCACCACGCTCGAACACCAAGCCAACGCGATGAGCGATAATGACGCCGCAAGGCGAGTACAGCAGGCTCGAAAGTTATTGTTTCATTCCTTTAACCGTCGATCCAAGTCCGCAGCATGACGCCAACCGTTTCAGCCTCATCTTACGATTGGAAAATACTATCAGCCCGGCGGCTCATCGCCGGGCTGTGCGGCGCGCGGACCCGTTACTGGGCGAAGCCAGCCGTTTACGGGAAGTGCGCCGGGCACTCGCCGCCGTCACCCATCGTTTTGCGAAGGCGGCGTTGCGAGTGCGCGCGGGCGCCGCGGCAGATTGATTTCGCCGCGCGCGACATGGCGGCCGAATTCGCGCATCTTGTCGAGAATGAAGTCGCGGGTGGATTCGTCGAGTGTTGCCGCTTCGCGGCGAAACCGCGCGCGCACCAGGCGATGCGGAAATTTCCCGGCCGCTACCAGCAGCGGCGTCATCGGCTGGCCGGCGTATTCGTCGCCGGCATCGACCCTGTTGTGCGAAAAGCCCTGCTCACGCGACCACGTCAGCGCGCGCTCGCGGCCGCGCACGTCATAACAGAGCTGAAAGCGCGCGAGTCCGCCGTCGCGTGCCTGCCAGGTGTAAAGATCGAAGAATTCATCCTGAAACCAGCGGCGCCGCAGAGCGGGGTTGTCCTGGCGCAGGGCGAGGATCTCGCGCAGCATGCAAAGCTCAGGCGTTTAACTTGTGCAGCAGGGCGTGCAGCTTGTCGGCGTCCGTCGCCCGCAGCATGCGCGCGGCCAATGGCACCAGTTCGCGCATATTCGATTTCAGCACCTGCTGTTTGACTTCGAGCAGGCTCGCCGGATGCATCGAGAACTGGCGCAGGCCGAGGCCGAGCAAGAGGCGCGTGAGGCGCACGTCGCCGGCCATTTCGCCGCACAGCGCGACCGGCGTTTCAGCCTTGTTGCAGGCCTTGATGACACTGGCGATCAGGTTGATGACCGCCGGGTGCAGCGGGTCGTAAAGATGCGAGACGCTGTCGTCGCTGCGGTCGATCGCCAGCGTGTACTGGATCAGGTCGTTGGTGCCGATCGAGAGAAAATCGAAGCGTTTGATGAACGTCTGTATCCCCAGCGCGGCGGCCGGGATTTCGATCATGCCGCCGACTTTGACCTCACGGTCGAACGGGATGTATTTGTCTTCGAGTTGCTGCCGCGCCTGTGCGATGAAGGCGAGCGTTTGCGTGATTTCAGACGCGCTCATCAGCATTGGAATGAGGATACGCAGCCTGCCGTAATGCGAGGCGCGCAGCAGCGCGCGCAACTGCGCGAGGAACATCGGCGGCTCGGACAGCGAAAGGCGGATGGCGCGCAGGCCGAGCGCCGGGTTTTGCGACGTCGTCGGCGTGTCGTTGATCTGTTTGTCGGCACCCAGATCGTAGGTGCGGATGGTGACCGGCAGCCCTTCCATTTCACGCACGACGTTGCGGTAGGCCTCGAACTGTTCGTCCTCGTCGGGCAGATTGTCGCGGTTGAGAAAGAGGAATTCCGTGCGGAAGAGGCCGATGCCGGTGCCGCCGCTCTCAAGTACGTGCTCGACATCGCCGGGCAGCTCGATGTTGGCGTGCAGCTCGACTTCGACGTTGTCGAGTGTGGCCGCGCGCGTGCCGCGCAGGCGCTTCAACTTCTGCTTTTCGAGGTCCCACTGGTGCTGGCGCAGACGGTATTCGGCGAGCGCCTGCGGATCGGGATTGACGATGACCATGCCGATGGTGCCGTCGACGATCAGCAGTTCGTTTTCGCGGATCAGCTGGCGCGCCTGATGCAGCGCGACGATCGACGGAATGGCAAGGCTGCGCGCAACGATCGCGGTGTGCGAGGTGGTGCCGCCGACGTCGGTGATGAAGCTGGCGAACTGGTGCTGCTTGAACTGGATGACGTCGGCCGGCGACAGATCATGGGCGACGAGAATGAGGTTGCTTTCGTTGTCGTTGGATGGCGGCGCATAACCGGGGCGGCCGAGCAGCACTTTCATCAGGCGCTCGACGACCTGGATAACGTCGGCCTTGCGTTCCTGCAGGTAGTTGTCCTCGATCTGGTCGAACTGCTCGAGCAGCGCGTCCAGCTGCACCTTGAGCGCCCACTCGGCGTTGCATTTCTCGGCCTCGATGATTTCGCGCGGCGTCGATGACAGCGTCGCGTCGGAGAGAATCATCAGGTGCAGATTGAGGAAGGCGTCGAATTCCTGCGGCGCGTTGGCGGGGATCTGCGTGCGCAGTTCGCCAAGCTCGCCGCGCACCGTTTTCAGCGCGGCATCGAAGCGCGCCAGTTCGCCGGCAATCTGTTCGGGCGGCACATCGTAGTGCGCGACCTCCAGCTTGGCGTGCGATACCAGGTGGGCGTGTCCGATGGCGATGCCGCCGGACACCGGGATGCCGTGCATGGTGAAGCTCATATGCGGGCGCAGTGAGGAGTAAGGGGTAAGGCGTGAGGAGTAGCGCGGTTTTCCGCCTCACCCCTCACGCCTGACGCCTCACCCTGCTACTCGCCTTCCTCGAAATAATTCGCGATCAGGGCGGCGATGGCCTTGAGCGCAGCCTCTTCGTCGGCGCCCTCGGTTTCGATCGTGACCATTGAGCCCTTGGCGGCGGCGAGCATCATCACGCCCATGATGCTCTTGGCGTTGACGCGCTTGCCGTTGCGGGTGAGCCAGATCGCGCTCTGGAACTGGCCGGCGAGCTGGGTCAGCTTGGCCGACGCGCGCGCGTGCAGGCCCAGCTTGTTGATGATTTCAGCTTCCTGTCGCTGCATTGTGTAGTTTGAACATGGGTACGCGCATCACGCCTTCACAGCCGCCGCTCACCGCTTTGGTGACGATGGTCTGCAGGTCGCGTTCGCGATAGGTTAAGACGCGGATCAGCATCGGCAGGTTGACGCCGCAGACGGCTTCGACCTTGCCGGGCATGACGACTTTGGAAGCAACGTTCGACGGCGAGCCGCCGTACATGTCGCTCAACACCAGCACGCCGCTGCCGCTGTCGAGTTCTTTCACCATGCTGATGGCGTGAGGCAACAGCAGCGCCGGGTCGTCCCTGGCGGAAACGCCGAGCGCTAGGATGCGCGGTGGCACCTTGTTCAGCACGTGCGTGGCGCAGTTAATCAGGCTTTCGCCGAGATTGCCGTGCGCAATGATGAGGATACCGATCATGCTGTCTGTTGCCCGTTTCGATATGGCCGGTGGATATTCTACCGTGAACAGGGCGGGTCAGCCGCGGCCGAGCGCGCCTTCGAGCGCGTCGATCATCATGCCGGCGACGTTGAAGCCGGTCTGCTCTGTTATTTCCTGGAAACAGGTCGGGCTGGTGACATTGACCTCGGTCAGGTAATCGCCGATGACGTCGAGCCCGACCAGCAGCAAACCCTGCGCATGGAGTTGCGGCGCCAGCGTTTCTGCGATTTCGCGGTCGTGCGGGGACAGTGCGCGCGCCACCCCGGTGCCGCCGGCGGCGAGATTGCCGCGGGTTTCGCCCGGCTTGGGAATGCGCGCCAGCGCGTAAGGCACCGGCTTGCCGCCGATCAGCAGCACGCGCTTGTCGCCCTCGCTGATTGCCGGGATGTAGCGCTGCGCCATGATGGTGCGGCGGCCGTAATGGGTCAGTGTTTCGATGATGACGTTGAGGTTGGGGTCGGTGCCGTTGACGCGGAACACCGAGGTGCCGCCCATGCCGTCGAGCGGCTTCAGGATGATGTCGCCGTGTTCGGCGAGAAAACCGTGGATCAGCGCGAGGTCGCGCGTGACCAGCGTCGGTGCGGTGAACTGCGGGTAGCGCGCGATGGTCATTTTTTCGTTGCAGTCGCGGATGGCGCGCGGATCGTTGAAGACGCGCGCGCCCTGGGCCTGCGCCAGTTCCAGCAGATAAGTGCTGTAGACGTACTCCATGTCGAACGGCGGGTCCTTGCGCATCAGCACCGCGTCGAAGTCTTTCAGCGGCGTGGCTTGTGCGTCGTCGAGGCGGAACCACGCGTGGTCGTCGCCGGTGAGATGCAGGCGTTGTGTGGCGGCGCCGACCGTGCCGTTGCGCCAGGCCAGATGTTCCTGCTGGAAGACGTGCAACTCGTGGCCGCGTTGCGCGGCTTCGCGCATCATGGCGTAGGTCGAGTCCTTGTAGATCTTGAAGGACTCGGGCGGGTCGATGAGAAAGGCGATGCGCATATGGTTGACGGTGCGGCGCTGAATCAGGCGTTGCCGGCGGCGGTTTGCGGCGGGCTCGCCGGTTGCTCCGCTGTTTGTTCAAGCTCAAGTGCGGCAGCGGCCAGCGCCAGCCGCGCCAGCACGCCGTAGGCGTAAAAGCGGTTCGGCGGGCAGCCGGGATCGTCGGGATTCGGCGACGAACACGGTTCGGCGAACGCCAGCGGCGAGAACTGCATGCCCGGCGCATTGAGGTTCTGGTCCTGGCCGCGGCCGGTATTCACGCGGTAGAAGCCGCCGACGACGAAATGGTCGATCATGTAAACGACCGGTTCGGCCACGGCGCCATTCACCGATTCGAAAGTATGCACACCTTCCTGCACGAGCACCTCGCGCACCTCAAGGCCTTCCTTCACCACCGACATCTTGTTGCGTTGCTTGCGGTTGAGGCCGCGCACTTCGGCCGGATCTTTCACCGTCATGATGCCCATGCCGTAGGTGCCGGCGTCGGCTTTGACGATGACGAAGGGCTCGTGTGTGATGCCGTATTCCTTGTACTTGGCGCGGATGTCGTCGAGAATTTCCGAGACATAACCTTCGAGACATTCCTCGCCTTTCCTTTCGTGGAAATTGATCTTGCCGCATTTTTCGAAATACGGATCGATCAGCCACGGGTCGATGTCGATGACTTTCGCAAAAGCGTTTGCGATCTCGCGGTAGGCGGCGAAGTGGTTCGATTTGCGGCGCATGAACCAGCCGGCATGCAGCGGCGGCAGCAGCGTCTGTTCAATGTTGCGCAGGATGTCCGGCACGCCGGCGGAAAGGTCGTTGTTGAGCAGCACCACGCAGGGGTCGAAACCGTCGACCGACAGGCGGTTGCCGCTGCGCTTGAGCGGTTCGAGCGTGAGCGCAGTGCCGTCAGGCAGCGCAATCTCGGTCGGCGCGGTGATTTCCGGCAGCAGGCTGCCGATGCGCACGTTCATGCCGGCGTGACGCAGGATCGTTTGCAGCGCGGCGACGTTCTGCAGATAAAACAGGTTGCGCGTGTGGTTTTCAGGAATCAGCAGCACGCCGCGCGCGTCGGGGCAGATTTTTTCGATTGCCACCATCGCTGCTTGCACGCAGAGCGGATGGAATTCAGGATTCAGATTGTTAAAGCCGCCGGGATATAGATTGGTATCCACCGGTGCGAGTTTGAAACCGCTGTTGCGCAGGTCGACCGAAGCGTAGAACGGCGTTTCGCGTTCCTGCCACTGGCTGCGCAACCAGTGTTCGATGGCCGGCATGGCAGCGAGAATCTTGCGCTCGAGATCGAGCGGCGGGCCGCTCAATGCGGTGGTGAGGCGCGGGACGGTCATCGGGGCTGCCTTCAATGCGGGCGGCTATTGTAGCAAACCCGTCTGGCCTGTCCGACCGTGCGCAGCGGTCAAAAGCAGGGCGAAAAAAATGGGCGCCCGAAGGCGCCCATTGTCGGGGGAGGAGGTCCCGACAGTGCTACATGTGCATCTTTTACATGTGGTAGGCGGCTTCGCCGTGTTCGTTGAGGTCCAGACCTTCGCGCTCGGCTTCTTCCGAAACACGCAGGCCGACGATGATGTCCGCAATCTTGAAGGCGATGAAGGCAACCACCGCAGTCCAGATGACCGTCACACCGACCGCTTTGGCCTGGATCAGCAGTTGATCCATGATCGGGTTCGAGCCGACTTTGGCAGTCACCCAGTCCGTCACCAGCCCCGGTCCGCCGAGGTCCTGGCTGTTGAACACGCCGGTCAGCAATGCACCCATGATGCCGCCGACGGCATGTACGCCGAACACATCAAGAGCATCGTCCGCACCGAGCATCTTCTTCAGACCGGTGACGCCCCAGAGGCAGACCAGACCGGCCGCGGAACCGATGATGAACGCACCGGGGATGCCGACGTTACCGGCAGCCGGCGTGATCGCCACGAGACCCGCAACCGCACCGGAAGCCGCACCCAGCATCGACGGTTTGCCTTTGAAAATCCACTCGCCGAATATCCAGGTCAGCACTGCGCAGGCAGTGGCCAAGAAGGTATTCATGAAGGCGAGTGAGGCCGAACCGTTGGCTTCGAGTGCGGAACCGGCGTTGAAGCCGAACCAGCCGAACCACAGCATGGCCGCGCCGATCATCGTCATCGTCAGGCTGTGCGGCGACATGGCTTCCTTGCCGTAGCCGATACGCTTGCCGACCACGAAGGCGCCGACCAGACCGGCAACACCGGCGTTGATGTGCACCACGGTGCCGCCCGCGAAGTCGAGAGCGCCCCACTGCCAGAGCATGCCGGCCTTGGAGTTCATCTCATCAACGACGTTCGCTGCGGTGTATGCATCCGGACCCATCCAGAACCAGACCATGTGCGCGACCGGCAGGTAGCTGAAGGTGAACCAGATCACCATGAAGATCAGCACGGCGGAGAACTTCATACGCTCGACCACCGAGCCCAGAATCAGGCAGCAGGTGATGGCGGCGAAGGTCGCCTGGAACGCCACGAACACGAGTTCGTACATTGGCGTGCCTTTGCTGAAGGTGGCGGCCATCGAGAACTCGCCCTTGACGGCGTCGAAGGTGCCCTTCAGGAACAAGCGGTCGAGCCCGCCGATGATCGAGTTGCCCTCGGTGAATGCCAGGCTGTAGCCGTAGATGCACCACAGCACGGTGATCAGGGAGAACGTCACGAACACCTGCATCAGCACTGACAGCATGTTCTTGCTGCGAACGAGTCCGCCGTAGAACAGTGCCAGAGCGGGCACGCTCATCAGCAACACCAGCGCGGTCGACGTCAGCATCCATGCCGTGTCGCCCTTGTTCGGCGTTGGTGCCGGCGTTGCGGTGGCCGTCGCAGTGGGTGCCGCGGCTGCAGCAGCAGCCGGTGCGGCGGCGGCAGGTGCCTCGGCCTTGGCGGCTTCGGCGGGTTTGTCCTGCGCCATCACCGGTGCTGCGCAGAAACCGAGCGCGCCGAAGAGAGCAAGCAGAGTAAATAGTCGCTTCATGACATTCCCCTTATAAGGCGTCCGAGCCGGTTTCACCGGTGCGGATGCGGTAGACCTGTTCAAGTTCGAACACGAAAATCTTGCCGTCGCCGATCTTGCCGGTGTTGGCTGATTTTTCGATGGCTTCGACGACCTGATCGAGCATTTCGCTCTTGATCGCCGCTTCGATCTTGACCTTCGGCAGAAAGTCGACGACATATTCGGCGCCGCGATAAAGCTCGGTATGGCCTTTCTGGCGGCCGAATCCCTTGACTTCGGTGACGGTCACGCCCTGCACGCCGATGGCGCT
>JANXSE010000299.1 GCA_025356695.1 Betaproteobacteria bacterium | reverse complement strand
CGGCGCCAATCCGCCGACGCCCGCGACGCCGTGACAGCCGACGCAGGCCTTCTGCACATAGAGCTGCGCGCCTTCCTTGGAGGTGCCGCGACCGGCCGGCAGTTCTTCGCCCGAGAAGCCGATCGAGATATCCATGCGGCGCAGTTCTTCCGCAGTGGGCGTGCGGCCCACGCCGTAGGTCGGCGACTGCGCGAACGCAACGCCCGCGATGAAGCTCCCCAGCAGCGAGAGCGTGGCGACAGCAACTAATTTATGCGAGGCCATTGGTCACCATCCCGTCTTTGGAAATTTTCCAGGGCATTACGCTGTTGTCGAGGCCCGGCACGCGGTAGTCGCGATCGAAGGGCACTTTCCACCACTCCGCGATTTCCTCGCGCTGCGCCTGCCGTTGTCCGATGTCGTCGGTGGTGCGCGACATGATGACGGCCTCGCTGCCGTCCCACTTCCAAGGGTAGGCGAAGCGCACGTGCGCCATGCGGTGCGGTGTCGTCTTGAACTCGGCGCGGTTCCACGTCTTGCCGCCGTCGGTGGACACTTCCACCATCTTGACCGCACCGCCGCCGGACCACGCAAGCCCGCTGATTTCGTAGAAACCCGGCCCCGGCAGGCGCTGCGTGCCCGACGGATAGGTAATGACCGACTTCGGCCCGATCTGTTCGCCGAGCGCAAGCGTCTTGTCGTCCTTGGTCAGATGCCCGAATTCGTTGTAGTTCATGTAGAACTCTTTGGTGACCTTGATGCGGCGCAGGAACTTGGTGTGATAGATGCCTTCGAAGCCGGGCACCATGATGCGCACTGGAAAGCCCTGCTGCGGACGCAGCGGCTCGCCATTCTGGCCGTAGGCGATGATGCAGTCGTCCATGCCCTTGGCGATCGGTATGCTCGATGCGCCTTTGACCTCCTCGGCGCCTTCGGCGACGAACCACTTCGCGCTGCTTTTCAGGCCGCATTCCTTGAGCAGCGTCGAGAGCAGCACGCCGGTCCACTCGGAGCAGCTCGTCATGCCGTGCGTGTCCTGCACGTTCTTCTGGTTTTTGTTGTGCCGGTTGCCCGCGCATTCGATGAAGTGCACACGGGTGACCGACGGAAAGCGCCGCAGATCGGCCATCGAAAGCGTAATGGGCCGGTCCACTTCGCCGTGTATCGTCAGCGAGTGCGTCGCCGGGTCGATGTCGGGCAGGAAGGAGCCGCGGGTCGTCGCGATGTAGTGCAACGACGAAGGCGTGATCACGCCGACCGCATCCTGCAGCGGCGAGGCGACGTGGAACACCTTGCCGAACACATCGGGCGAGGGCCGGCCGCCGATCGGGTGCTGTACGCGCACCGACTTCACGTACTTGGAACGCTGGCCGTATTCGATCTGCTCCTTGCTGCCGTGGATCATCGGCGAGGCGTTCTCGCTGGTTGGCGTCGGCGGATTTGCAGCCTGCGCGTTGGCCTTGCCTACGGCACCCAGTGCGACGCTGCCGGCGAGCGCTGCGCTCGCCTTGAAAAGCTCTCTTCGACTGTTCTTTTCCGAATCTTTCCCCGAATCCATCGGACTCCCCCTTCGAATGTTGTTATTACCGACTACTAATACGATGACGGCATGCCGTCTATGCAAACGGCAGTATATGCCGTACCGCCGTGTCCAGCGAGCGCCGCCGGCATTTGCCGGTGTGCATTGCAACAGCGCCGGCTGCGCCGGCGCCGATGCTGCAGCAACGACCCTCTCTAATTGACGAAATCCGAGGCCGCATCAACCGGATACCGCATCGTGCCCAGCGGCGTGCCGATCAGCGGCGATGCCAGCGCCACCTTCACCCGCTCGGGCGTCAGCGGCAGTTCGCGGATGCGCTTGCCGGTGGCCGCCGCAAACGCATTGGCGATGGCGGCTGCCGTCGGTCCCTGCGTGGCCTCGCCTGCACCAAGCGGCCGTTCGTTCGGCCGGTTGATCAGGATGGTTTCGACTTTCGGCGCGTTGCGCATGGTCAGGATCGGATAGTTCATCCAGTCTTCGGCGAGGATGCCGCTGCGGTCGAACTCGACCTGTTCGTGCAGCGTCCAGCTCGTCGACTGGATGACGCCGCCTTCGATCTGGTTGATCAAGCCGTCGGGATTGATGATCTGCCCGGCATCCGCAGCAGCCCACACACGCGGCACCCTGACAACGCCCGTGATGCGATTGACTTCAACCTCGGCGATCACTGCAGTGTAAGTCGCCACCGTTTTGTAGCGCGCATAACCGATGCCGCGGCCGCGCCAAACGTTGCCGCCCCTTTGCCCGCTTTCGCCGGCTTTCCAGGCGGCCGCTTTGGCGACGGCTTCGAT
Source organism: Betaproteobacteria bacterium (assembly GCA_025356695.1). The sequence goes on along the minus strand of JANXSE010000299.1, from coordinate 99,300 downwards.
CACGGCGCGCTCGCGCGCGTCCTTGATGTGCGCGAGGCGAAACGCCACCGGATCGATGCCCGCAGCGGCAGCGAGTTCGTCGATGAAGGACTCGATCGCAAATACATTGGCATAAGCGCCAAGCGTGCGCAGCGCCGAGGTGCGCACCGGTTGCTCCATGATCAGATGATGCGTGGTGCGCTGGCGCGGAAAATCGTAGAGCGTGATGGCGTTGCGATCGCCGGCGCCGTTCGGCTGCGGCGAATGGCGCGCCGGCCCGGGCTTCTTCGCATCGGCGAGGTACCAGCTGCCGAGCAGGTTGATGCCGTCGGGGTCGCCCGGCCGCATGTTGTGGCTCTGGCTCCACACGTCGTAGCTCCAGTCAACCACGCGGCCGTCGGCGACCGCGCCCTTGAGCTGCATGGTCATCGCGGGGCCGTAGGGCTCCCACTTGAACTCTTCGTCGCGCATCCATTGCAGGCGCACCGGCCGGCCGCTGACGTTTACGGCGCGCGCCAGCATCGCGGCATCGAAGGCAACGTCGTCGGCGGCGTTGTGGCCGTAACAGCCCGCACCTTCGCGGTGAATGCAGCGGATATCGCGCGTTTGCATGCCGAGCGCGCGGGCCATCGTCTCGCGCAACGGAAACACGCCCTGACTGTGCGTCCACACCGTCAGCCTGCCGTCCTTGAATTCGGCCAGCGCACACGAAGGCGCAAGCGAAGCATGCGCCTGATAAGGCCGGTGATAGGTCGCTTCGAGCGTCTTCGCGCCGGCCGGCACGGGCGCGTCTTTCTCGTTGATCACCCGCGCTTCGCTGCGCAGCGACATCAACTGCGGATACAGATTGGCCGGATCGGGCAACTCGGGGCCGCCCGACCACTTCGCCATTTCCATCAGCACGAAGCGCGCATTGATGGCCTGTTCCTCGCGCTGCGCGACGACGCCGAGAAAGCTGCCGTCGCGCACTATTGCGATGACGCCGGGCATGGCCTTGACCGGCGCTTCATCCACGCTCACGAGCTTCGCGCCGTAACGCGGCGGTCGCACCATGCGACCATGCACCATGCCGGGCAAGCGCAGGTCCTGTATGAAGGCGGCGCCGCCCGTCACCTTGTTAGGAATGTCGAGGCGCTGCACCGACTTGCCGACAATCGTATGCTGTGCGGGCGGCTTCGGTTTCACCTTCGCGGTTGCCTCGCGCTTGAGATCGACTTCTGCTGCAAGCTCGCCGTAGCTGACCTTGCGTCCGTCGCTCGCAGTGATGACGCCATCTGTGACCTTGAGCGCGTCCGCAGCGACGCCGAGCTTTGTGGCGGCGAGCTCTATGAGCAGGGCGCGCACTTCGGCGCCCGCCATGCGCAGCGCGGTGCCGCTCTGCTCGATCGACTGGCTGCCGGCGGTCTGCCCTTCGTTGGGCGTGCGGCCGGTGTCGCCCGAAATCATGCTGACGCGCGCGAGAGGCACATCAAGTTCCTCGGCGGCAATCTGCGCGAGCGCGGTGACGATGCCCTGCCCGAGTTCGACCTTGCCGGTGCACACGGTAACGCTGCCATCGGCATTGATGCGCAGCCACGCATCGAGCATGCGGTTGGTCTGCAGGCTGCCGGGCAGCGGCGTCGTGCCCTGCCCGAAGAGAGTTCGTGGCGCGAGGCTGAAGGAAAGAACGATACCGCCGAGGGCGGCGGCGAATTCGCGGCGTGTGAGTTTAGGCGCGTTCATGATCCGCTCTTCCCGATTTGTTCGGCAGCGCGCAACACCGCGCGGATGATCCGGTTGTGGACACCGCAGCGGCAGAGGTTGTCGGCAAGCGCCGCGCGCACATCGGCTTCGCGCGGCCGCGGATTGCGGTTAAGCAGATCGGCGGCCGTCATGATCATGCCGGCCGTGCAATAGCCGCACTGCGCCGCCTGTTCGTCGATGAAGGCCTTCTGCAACGGATGCAGCTTGTCGAGCGTGCCGAGCCCTTCGATCGTGACGATATCGTTGTCGTCGATCGAGCCGGCCGGCGTCACGCAGGAGCGCCGCGCCGCGCCGTTGACCAGCACCGTGCAGGCGCCGCATTGCGTCAAGGCGCAGCCGTATTTGGCGCCGTTCAACTCGAGATCGTTGCGCAGCACGTAGAGCAGCGGCGTGTCGGGCTCGGCATCGACCGAATGCGTTTTGCCGTTGACCTTCAGGCTGATGGCCATGGTGTTTCTCCTCCCTGATGGCAGCGCGCGCTGCGCATTTTTTTGTATGCTTCTATTGTGCGGCGGCGGGGGGCGTCGTGTCGAGGCGTCGGAGATCGAAATACCATAAACAGGGAACAAACCGCGGCTTTGGCTTGAAATCGTGGTTTGTCCCGGATTATCTCCGGAGGGCGGCATGACCGGTGCGTTTGGATATGACGATTGACATGCGGCGCAATGCGCTGCGCTTATTGCGCCCTACGGGGGAATGCGGGATTTTGGGGCTTAGTCTTTATAACAGCCTATGACGCCCGAGTTGCCGAGCTTTTCGATGTCTGCGCCGGCGTAACCCATCTCGCTCAATATCTCCCGCGTATGCTCGCCTACATGCGGCGCGTGCGCGAGCGGGTCGCCGCTAGCCAGCGGTTGCTGGCCGCAGATGTTGCCCATCGGCACGCGGCCGAGGGTGTCGTCGTCGACCCAGCGCACGGCGTTGACGGTTTGCACTTGCGGGTCTTTGAAGAGATCGTCGTAGCTGTTGACCTTGGCTTTGAGGATGTCGATGCCGGAAAGCAGCTCGACCCACTCGTTGGAAGTTTTCGTTTCGAAGTGCGGCCGCAGGTCGGCCAGCAGTTGCCCGCGATTGAGTACGCGGGCGCGTGAGTCGGCGTAACGCGGGTCGGTGATCCATTCCTCTTTGCCGAGCAGTTTGCACAGCCGCTTGAAATGTTCGTCGCGCCGCGCGTTGACGCTCATATAGCCGTCTTTGGTTTTGAACATGCCGACCGGCATGCCGATGGGTTCGGCCGCACCGCCCTGCAGATGGTGTTCCATCATCGTACCTTCCTGCAGCGCGAGCGAGCATTCGAGCAGGCTGGTTTCGATGTGCGCGCCGCGGCCTTTCATCGCTTTGCGGTAGAGCGCGACGGCGACCGCCTGGAAGGTATAGAGGCCGGTCGAGAAATCGATCGCCAGCATTTCGATGCGCTGCGGTGCGCCGTTGACGTCGCGGTTGATCGCCATCATGCCCGTATAGGCCTGCATCACAGAGTCGGTCGCCGGCTGATCGGCGAGCGGGCCAGTGGCGCCGAAGCCGGTGATGCTGAGGTAGATGATGTTCGGATTGGTTTTCTGCACGCTGGCGTAATCGAGCTTGAACTTGTCGATCTTGCCGACGCGGTAGTTCTGGATCAGCACGTCGCACTCGGCGGCGAGCTTCTGCACGATGGCTACACCTTCGGCGGTTTTGAGATCGACGGCGAGCGAGCGCTTGGCACGGTTGACGATGACCGAATGCGCGGTCTGATCGCCCGTGTGTTTGCCGAGCAGGCGGCTCCAGCAGCCGGCACCCGGCGGTTCGACCTTGATCACATCGGCGCCGTTGCGCGCGAGGTGCATGCCGCAATAGGGCCCGGCGATGCCTTGCGAGAGGTCGAGGACTTTTACGCCTTCGAAAGGGAGGTCAGTTGTTGAGGCGGACATAGATTTTCAATCGGTTAGTGCCAAAAGACGGGCAGGGTAGCAAACTGGCCACCCTGCGAGACTGCCAAAAAAATCGCCGACGCGATTTCCACTCAATAATCTGTAGCCCGGAATACGCTGCGCTCCTTCCGGGCTACAAACTGGATTCCCGCTTTCGCGGGAATGACGAACTGAAGGTGTGGTGCTGTCACTGCGGCTGTGGCAAATCTCTTGCAATCGGCCGGATCGCTTCGATCTGCGCCTTGATGTGCGCGCCGAAGGCTTCGGGTTTGTCGCCGACGGCGATGTAGCCGAGGTCGGTGAGTTTTTTCTGCACGGCCGGCGTCGCCAGTACTTTGATCAGCGCGGCATGAATAGTTTCGACGATGGCGGGCGGCGTTTTCGCCGGCACCATCAAACCGTACCAGCACGAGAACTGATAACCGGGCGCGCCGTTTTCGGCGACGGTCGGCTGATCCGGCAGAAAACTCAAACGCTGTGGCGAAGTCACGCCGAGCGCGCGCAGCCGACCCTGACCGATTTGCTGCATGACGGCCGACAGCGGCGCGAAGTAGACCGACACTTCACCCGACATCACCGCGGTGACCGCGGGCGGACCGCCCTTGTAGGCGATGTGCGTCATGTCGATGCCGGCCTGGCGGCGGAACAGTTCGCCGGCGAGAAAGCTGCAGGTGCCGGAGCCCGCCGAGGCGTAGGTGAGTTCGCCGGCTTTTGCTTTGGCGTATTTGACGAATTCGCCGACGGTTTTGGCTGGCGACGTGGCGGGCACCACCATGATCGAAGGGCCCGAGGCGATCTGCGCGATCGGTGTGAAGTCGCGCACGAGATCGTAGCCGAGCGTTTTGTAGAGCGTGGCGTTGACGGCGTGCGTGGTGGCGATCTGCAACATCGTGTAACCGTCGGCCGGCGCATGCGCGGCGACATCGGCACCGAGATTGCCGCCCGCGCCGGGGCGGTTGTCGACGATGACCTGCTGGCCGTAGAGGTTGGAGAGGCCTTCGGCGATGATGCGGCCCAGCACATCGGTGCCGGCACCGGCGGCGTCGGTGATGATGTAGCGCACGACCTTGTTCGGATAGTTCTGTGCCTGCGTAGTCGTGGTGGTCAGCAGCGAAGCGGCGCCGAGCAAGGCGAATGCGCAATGGGTAAAACGGTTCATGACGTGCTCCTCCGCGGGCGTTCAATGCGCGCCTCAACGGCGCGTCTGCGATAAATTCTACTCCACGCGCCGCGCGGCTTGACGTAAACGCAGCGCTGGCGGAAAGTTCAGGGTTCCGCGCAACACCCATTCAAAGCCACTCCCAAGGGGAACCCATTGAGCAAGATCGCTGCCGTCAAAGCCTATCCCATCGTCGCCAAACTGAAGAACGTGCAGCGCACCGCGCAGGAGTCGCGCGCCGAGGTCGAACTGCTGCTGGTCGAAGTCATCACTGACGACGGCATCAAGGGCTACGGTCAGGTCACCAGCACGCCGATGCCCGACATCAAGAAATGGGTCGAGCGCTTCGGTGAAGAGGTCAAAGGCATGGATGCGCTGGCGCGCGTTGCGGTGTGGGATCACCTGCTGTCGATGACTTCACCGCGGCCGAATCTCGGCGGTTTGTCGCGTGCAGCACGGCCGCAGATCATGGGGGCGATCGGCGGCATCGACATGGCGCTGTGGGACATTGCGGGCAAGAAGGCCAATCTGCCGGTCTTCCGTTTGCTCGGTGCTGAAAATAAACCGGTCTTCACTTATGCGACCGGCGGTTATTACAAAGAGGGTGGTGGCCTCACCTCCTGCGCGGAAGAGCTCGCCGGTTTCGTCAAGAACGGTTTCAAGGCGGTCAAGCTGAAAGTCGGCGGCGCGACGATGGCCGAAGAGGTCGAACGCGTGAAAGCGACGCGCGCGGCGATCGGCCCCGACATCAGGCTGAAGCTCGATCTGAACGCTGCCTACGATCTGCCGGCCTGTTACGAATTCGCGAAGGCCGTCGCGCCCTACGACATCTTCTGGCTCGAAGAGCCGCTGCACTGGTATCTGCAGCCGGTCGATTTCGGCAAGCTGGCGGCGGCGACGCCGATTCCGCTGGCGCACGGCGAACGCGAAATGACGCGCTTCACCGCGCGTGACTACATGACGCTGGGTGGCGTGCGTTACATGATGTTCGACGCCACGCGTTACGCCGGCTTCACCGAGTCGCTGCGCGTCGCGCACATGGCCGACGAGGCCGGCGTGATGATCACGCCACATCATTCGCCGGAGCTGCACTGCCATCTCGTTGCCGCCTTCCCGCGCACCGGTTACGCCGTCGAGTCGCACGGCTCGCACGACCGCGATCCGATCTGGCAGGGCATGTATCTCGACCGCGCCGAGATCAAGGACAGTTATGTTTACATGAACGAGAAGCCGGGCTGGGGCATCGAGCTCGACTGGAAGTTCATCAATTCGCATCTCGCGGGTTACTAGAGTATCGGGGGATTTCATTGTGTTCGTAGGGTGCGCACTGCGCACCAATAACCGCCCTAACGCGTGCGCGACGCGCACCCTACAACTTCAGGACTTGCAATGACGCTCAAAACCAAACAACAGCTGTTCGCGCAAAAAGTCATTTCGGTCGTCAACTGCGACTTTCCGACGCCCGACATGGTCGAATTCACCGGCGAACTCGGCTTCGACGCGCTGTTCATCGACTGCGAACATAGCCACACCGATTTCAAACTCGTCAACGAGTTGTCGCGTGCCGCGCGCGTGGCCGGCATGCATTCGGTGCTGCGGCCGCACAGCAACGACGAAGGTTTGATCAATCGCTACCTGAGTTGCGGCGCCGGCGGAATCCAGGTACCGCATGTGCACAGCGTTGCCGCGGCCAACGCGCTGTTGGCGGGACTCGAACGCTGGGGCGACGGCGACTGGCGCGAGAAAATCGTGTTGGTGATGGTCGAGTCGAAAGAGGCGATTGCCTGTCTGCCGGAACTATTGAAGATCGACGCCATCGACGCCTATTACTTCGGGCAGAACGATCTTGCCGAGTCGATGGGCTTCAAGGGCGATCGCAAGAATCCGAAAGTACGCCAGACCGTCGAAGACTCGATCAAGCGCGTCGCCGACGCCGGCCGCGTCGCCGGCATGAACGTGCAGGACGAGATCGACATCGTCGCGCATTACATGGAACTCGGCCTCAAGTGGATCAACGTGCATCAAAAGCAGTTTATGGCGCGCGGGTCGAAAGCGTTTCTGAAGGCGATTAAAGGATGAGGGTTATTCGCGGCGCGTTAAGTAGAAAACTCCCTCCTCTTCAAGGGGAGGGCCAGGGTGGGGATGGGGTACTTTTATTGCCCCCCATCCCCCTCTCAACCTCCCCCTTGAAGGGGGAGGAGACAGACAGGCAGGCTTCGTTGGTTCAGATTCTGTGCGAGAGTATTCTCGCGTTGCTGTTAACACTGTGCATTGCGAATGCTTTTGCCGCGTCCGGCGATGACTATCCCAAGCGCCCGATCCGTCTCGTCGTACCGTTCTCCGCCAGCGGCGGCTCCGATCTTGTTGCGCGCGTGCTCGGTAAAAATTTCACCGATGCAATGGGCCAGCCAGTGATTGTCGATAACCGGCCGGGTGGCGGCGGCACCATCGGCGTGGATATCGTTGCGCACGCACCGGCCGACGGCTATACCGTGGTGTTCACTACCGCGACGCTGGCGGTCAACGTGTCGCTACGGCCGAAGGCGCCGTTCAACGTGCTGCGCGATCTCGCGCCGGTCAGTCATGTGTTGTCGGTGCCGCTGGTGCTGGTGGTGCAGCCGACGATGCCCGTGCGTACCGTCAATGAACTGGCGGCTTACGCGAAGGCCAAAAACGGCGCGCTCAATTACGCTTCGAATGGCGCCGGTTCGACCAGCCATCTGGCCGCCGAGTTGTTCCGCAGCCTGACCGGCACGCAGATGACGCACATTCCGTACAAAGGCGGTGGCGACTCCATGACGGCGCTGATGGCCAACGAAGTGCAGCTTGCATTTAACACGGTGGTCAGCGCGCAGCCGATGGTGCGCGCCGGCCGCGTGCGCGCGCTGGCGGTGACGACATCGAAACCGTCGCGCGTGCTGCCCGAGGTGCCGACCATGGCGGCCTCCATGCCCGGTTTCGAAATCGACAACTGGTACGGCATGCTGGTGCCGGTGGGCACGCCGCCAGCGGTGATCGCGCGTCTCAACACCGAGTTGGTACGCGCGCTGAAGCGGCCCGAGGTCAACGAACTGTTATTGCGCGAGGGCGCCGAGCCGGTCGGCAGCACACCCGCGCAGTTCGATACTTTCCTCAGGAGCGAAATCGCCAAATACGCGGCGCTGATCAAACAGTCGGGCGCGAAGGCAGAGTAAGCATGACCACGCTCGGGCGCATCGGCGTGTTCGGTGCCGGTGCCGTCGGCGGCACCATCGGCGGTCTGCTCGCGCTCGCGGGGCGCGACGTTACGCTGATCGGGCAGTGGCGCGAGCATATCGATGCGGTGCGTAAAAATGGATTGCGCATCGTCGATGCCGCCGGCACGCGCGTGGCGTATCCGCGGATATTTCATCACGATGAACTGGCGGCGCTGACGCAGCCCTTCGATGTCGTGCTGCTCTGCGTGAAATCGTACGACACCGAGTGGGCGGTGCAGGCGGTGGCGCCGCATCTCGCGCCGGCGGGTTTTGTCGCGTCGCTGCAGAACGGCATCAACGAAGCGCCCATCGCGTCCATTGTCGGCGCCGAACGGACCGTCGGCGTTGGCATCAGCACCATCGGCGCCAATGCCACCAACCCCGGCGAGGTAGTGCGCACCTCATCGCAGGGCGGCAGCAAGCACACGGTGTTCCGTGCCGGCGAGATCGATGGACGCATCACACCGCGCATTGAGGCGCTGGTCGAACTGCTCAATCTCGTCGACAGCGCGAAAGCGACCGACAACCTGATGGGTGAGCGCTGGTCGAAGCTCGTCATCAATTCGATTACGCACGGTCTTGCCGCGGCGACGGGCTTCAACAGCCGCGCGCTGATGGTCTCACAGGCGCTGCGGCCGTTGACGATACGTCTCGCCGCGGAAGGTGTGCGCGTCGGCCGCGCGCAAAATCTAAAACTGGTCGATATCTACGGCGCCGAGGCCGACACCTGGCTCGCTGCCGAACGCGGCGAGGCGCCGGCGCTTGCGGCGATCGAAACCGGATTGCAGGCGCGTTATGTGCGCGCCACCGAAGACGAACGGCCGTCGGTCGCGCTCGACATCATGCGCGGACGGCGCAGCGAACTCGAGTTCACCAGTGGTGCGCTGGTGGCAAAGGCGCGCGAGCTCGGCATCGCGGTGCTGGCGCAGGAGGCGCTGTATGCCGCGGCACGGCGCGTCGAGCGCGGCGAACTCAAAGCCGCGCCGGCAAACACAAGCGGGTTCGCATGAGTTAGAGTAGCGCGGTAAGCAGGTTCCAGACCGGCTGCTGCAACGGCGCCGGCTTTCAAACACAGGGGGAGCTTCATGAAAAAGATACTCGCGGCATTGTTATGCCTGTCGTCCGGCTTTGCGTTTTCGCAAAGTGCCGACGATCTGCTGAACAAGAAGGGCAACACCGACAACGTGACGACCTTCGGCATGGGCTACGACCTGAAGATGTATAGCCCGCTGAAACAGATCAACAAGTCGAACATCAAGAAGCTGGTGCCGGCGTGGAGCTTCAGCACCTCCAACGACATGGGCGATCTGTCGCAGCCGACCGTTTACAACGGCGTCATGTATGTGGTGAACGGCAACTGGACCTTTGCCATCGACATCGAAACCGGCCGCCAGATCTGGCGCCAGCCGGTGAATTACGACCGCGGCGCTCTGCGCGTGGCGGGCGGCGGCGCGCTGATGCGCGGCCCGGCGACCATATACAACGGCAAACTCTTCCGCCAGTCGCTCGACGCGCAGGTGATGGCGCTCGACATGAAAACCGGCAAGGAAGTGTGGAAACAGAAATACGCCGACTTCAAGGAAGGCTACAAGGGCGTGATCGCACCACTGATCGCCAATGGCGTGCTGATCAACGGCACCGGTGGCGGTGAGAGCACGACGCGCGGTTTTGTCGAAGGTTATGACCCGGAAACCGGCAAGCGCCTGTGGCGCACCTGGACGATCCCGGCGCCGGGCGAGCCGGGCAGCGAAACCTGGCCGAACGCGAGCAAACCCGACGCCTGGAAATTCGGCGGCGGCTCGACCTGGCAATCGGCTTCCTACGATCCGGAACTCGATCTTGTTTACATCGGCACCGGCAACGCGGAACCGTACAACCCGGTGTATCGCGACGGCGCCGACAGCCTGTATACCGCCAGCGTGCTGGCGATCCGGCCGAAGACCGGCGAGATTGCCTGGTTCTACCAGTATGTGCCGAACGATACCTACGACTTCGACTCGACCGCCGAGTGCGTGATTGCCGATCTCATGGTGAACGGTGAGAAGCGCAAGGTGTTGATCAACGCGCACAAGAACGGTTTCATGTACGTGATCGACCGCACCAACGGCAAGCTGATTGCCGCCAATGCCTACGTGCCGGTGAACTGGGCGACGCACATCGATCTGAAAACCGGCCGTCCGGTGCGCACCGATCTGCTCGACCGCGCGATGAAAGGCGAAGAGGTTTGGTTGACACCGTCGCGCGGTACTAATGCGACGCTGATCGCCTTTAATCCGAACAACAACCTCGTCTATGCCAACACCTGGAACTTCCCGCGCACTTTCAAGTACGTCGATGCCAAGTTCGTGCTGGGTGGCGACTACACTGCGATGCAGTCGTCGATGGCGGTGCCCAAAGGCGAGCCGGCCGGTTATCACGAAGCGATCGATCCGCTGACCGGCAAGGTGGTGTGGAAAACACCGATGATGGAAATGCCGAGCTCGGCCGGCATGCTGGCGACTGCCGGCGGCCTCTTGTTCACGGGTGAACTCACCGGCGAATTCATCGCACTCGATCAAGACAGCGGCAAGAAAATCTGGCAGTTCAAAACCGGTTCCAGCGTCAACGCGCCCCCCATCACCTTCACGCACAAGGGCAAACAATATGTCGCAGTGCTGTCGGGCCGCGGTGGCAGCAATGCCGCGCGCTTTGTGAACAACAACGTGCCTGCAGGCGGCGCGGTGTGGGCGTTCGCGTTGAAAGAAGATTAATCGCTGAACGTTTTAGTGCGCCTGACATTATGAGATGCGTAATGCGTTTCATAATGTCAGGTGCTTTTATCTTCCGGGGAGGGAAGTCATGAAACATCTGATCGCCGCACTGCTGTGCGGCTGCTGTGCCATTGCGCACGCGCAAACCGCGCAGGACCTGCTGACCGACGGCAAAAACACCGAGAACATCACGACCTACGGCATGGGCTATGACATGAAGCGTTACAGCCCGCTCAAGCAGATCAACAAGTCGAATATCAAGCGGCTGGTGCCGGTGTGGAGCACCAGCCTCGCCAATGATCTGGGCGAGCAGGCGCAGCCGATGATCTATGACGGCGTGATGTACGTGACCAACGTCAAATGGACGTTCGCCATCGACGTCGCTACTGGCAAACAGATCTGGCGCACGCCGGTGGACTACGACCCGGGCACACCGCGTGTGGTGTGTTGCGGCATTTCGAACAAGGGTGCTGCGATTTACAACGGCAGACTCTATCGCGTCACACTCGACGCGCATGTGCTGGCCCTCGACATGAAGACCGGCAAGCAGTTGTGGAAAAACAAATTCGCCGAGTGGAAAGAAGGTTACTCGTCGATCGTCGCACCGCTGATTGCCAACGGCGTGCTGATCACCGGCATGTCGGGCGCAGAGTTCGGCGTGCGCGGGTTTCTCGACGCATGGGACCTGGAAACCGGCAAAGTCCTGTGGCGCCGTTACACCATTCCGGGCCCGGGCGAACCCGGCTCCGAAACGTGGCCGGCAGAAACCGATGCCTACAAACGCGGCGGCGGCTCGACCTGGGTCACCGGTTCCTACGATCCAGAACTCGATCTGATGTACTGGGGCACCGGCAACGCAGCGCCGTGGAACACGCGTTATCGCGGCAAGGACAGCCTCTATTCGGCGAGCGTCATCGCGGTGCGGCCGAAGACCGGCGAGATCGTCTGGCATTACCAGTTCACGCCGGATGATTCTTTCGACTACGACGGCGTCAATGAAAACGTGATCGCCGATATCAAAGTCGACGGCGCGCTGCGCAAGGTGATTCTGCATGCCGATCGCAACGGCTTCTTCTATGTGATCGACCGCACCAATGGCAAACTGCTGCGCGCCTTTCCGTTCGGCAAGGTCAACTGGGCTTCGCATATTGATTTGAAGACCGGTCGTCCGGTCGAAACCGATGTGCGTGCGCGCCTGATCGCCGGCGAGGAAGTCGAATTGTGGCCGGCGTTCGGCGTGAAGAACTGGGCGCAGATGTCGTTCAATCCGAAGACCAATACGGTCTACATGAACACCATCCACTTTCCGCAGATGTTCAAGCTGGTGCCGATCGACTACAAGGCCGGCACGCGCTACACCGGCGCCGAGAGCCGCGCCGTTACACGCGCGCCCGGTGACGATACCGAGGGCTTTCAGCTGGCGATCGACTCGCTCACCGGCAAAGTCAAATGGCAGAACAAGCTCACCGACTTTGTTTCGCAGTCAGGCATGTTGTCGACCGAAGGCGGTCTGGTTTTCACGGGCCGCATGACCGGCGAGTTCGAGGCGCTCGACGAAAAAACCGGCAAACTGCTGTGGAAATTCCAGACCGGTTCGGGCGTGAATGCGCCGCCGGTGACGTATACGTACAAGGGCCGTCAGTACATCACCGTGCTGTCGGGGCTCGCCGGCGATTCGCGCGGCCGCAAGGCGGCGCCGACGGTGCCGGCCGGTGGCGCGGTGTGGACATTTGCGTTGATCGATCAGTAAATCGAATGTTTGCCAGGAGAAAGACATGATCAGAAAAATTGCCGTCCTCGCAATTGCGCTTGTGCTGGCGGGCTGTGCCGGACCCGGCGCGCGTGAAATTCTCGACGCGGGTGCGAACACCGATAACGTCGTGGCCTTCGGCATGGGCTACGACCTGAAGATGTTCAGCCCGCTGCAACAGATCAACAAGTCCAACATCAAGCGTCTGGTGCCGGTGTGGAATTTCAGCTTGTCCAACGACATGGGCGAGATGTCGCAGCCGACCGTCTACAACGGCGTCATGTACGTGGTGAACGGCAACTGGACGTTCGCGATCGATATCGAGACCGGTCGCCAACTCTGGCGCACGCCGGTCAATTACGACCGTGCTGTGCTGCGTGTTGCGAACACCGGCGTACTCATGCGTGGTCCGGCGACAATCTACAACGGCAAGCTGTTTCGCACCACGGTGGATTGCCACGTCATCGCGCTCGACATGAAAACCGGCAAGGAAATCTGGAAGGAGAAATTTGCCGAATGGAAGGAGAGCTACGTCGGCATCGTCGCACCGTCGATCGTCAACGGCGTCTTGATCTCGGGCATGGCGGGAGGTGACCGCACGGCGCGCGGTTTCATCGACGGCTACGATCCGGAGACCGGCAAGCGCCTGTGGCGTACTTATACGATACCCGCGCCTGGCGAAAAAGGCTCGGAGACCTGGCCGAACAGTGATAAACCCGATGCTTGGAAATACGGCGGCGGTGCAACCTGGCAGCCCGGTTCGTACGATCCGCAGCTTGATCTTTTCTACATCGGCACCGGCAACGCGGAACCCTACAATCCGAAATACCGCGCCGGCATGGACAGCCTGTACGCGGCGAGCCTGCTGGCGATACGGCCGAAGACCGGCGAGATCGTCTGGCATTACCAGTTCGTTCCCAACGACAGCTTCGACTTTGACGGCACTGCCGAGAGCATTCTTGCCGATATTCAAGTGGAAGGTGCGCCGCGCAAGGTGCTGTTCAACGTCAACAAGAACGGTTTCCTATATGTGATTGATCGTGTCAACGGCAAGCTGATTGCTGCGCACCCCTTTGTCAACCAGAACTGGGCGAAGTACATCGACCTCAAGACCGGGCGGCCCGTGCTGACAGACCTTCTCGACCGCGCGATCAAGGGCGAAACCGTGGACCTCCTGCCGCGCCACGCTACCAACGCCAGTTTGTCGGCTTACAACCCGAGGACCGGGCTGGTGTTTCTCAATTCGTGGGAATACATCCGCGTGACGAAATTCGTCGACGTCAACCTGACAATCGGTTCGAGCTACATCGGCATCGATTCGAGCACCAAAGTGCCGAATCCGGCGGGTTATCACATGGCGATCGATCCGCTGACCGGCAAGGCGCTGTGGAAGATTCCGTTGCAGGAGTATGGAAGTTCGGCGGGCAATCTCGCCACCGACAGTGGTTTGCTGTTTACCGGAAAACTGACCGGCGAGTTCGTCGCGCTTGATCAGGATACCGGCAGGCAGCTATGGCAGTTCAAGACCGGTTCCGCCCTTATGGGGCCGCCGATCACCTACACGCACAAAGGTGTGCAATACGTAACCGTGTTGTCCGGTCGCGGCGGTGCGGTCTCGGGCCGTGCGCTTGGCGATACCGTCCCTGCCGGCGGCTCGGTCTACACGTTTGCGCTGATGCCGGAGTAGTCAAAGTTCAATTGGGGGGAGAAGTATGAAAAAAATTCTGGCGGTATTGTTGATGGGTTGTTGCGGGGTGGTCTGTGCGCAGACAGCGGATGAGTTGCTCAACGAGGGGAAGAACACCGAAAACGTGACCCTGCTCGGCACCGGCTACGACCTGAAGATGTACAGCCCGCTCAAGCAGATCAACAAGTCGAACATCAAGCGCCTGGTGCCGGTGTGGAACTTCAGTCTCTCCAACGATATGGGCGAGTTGTCGCAGCCCACCGTCTATAACGGCGTGATGTACGTGGTGAACGGTAACTGGACCTTCGCCATCGACGTGGCGACCGGCCGCCAGATCTGGCGCACGCCGGTTAACTACGATCGCGGCGCGCTGCGCATGACCACCGGCGGTGCTTATATGCGCGGTGCGGCGACGATCTACAACGGCAGGCTGTTCCGCCAGACGATTGACGGTCATGTCATGGCGCTCGACATGAAGACCGGCAAGGAAATCTGGAAAACGAAATTCGGCGAGTGGAAGGAAAGTTATTCAGGCATCGTCGCGCCGGCCATCGTCAACGGCGTGCTGATTTCGGGCATGGCCGGCGGTGACCGCACCGCACGCGGTTTTGTCGATGGTTATGATCCGGAGACCGGCAAGCGCCTGTGGCGCACGTGGACGGTGCCCGAGCCCGGACAAAAAGGTTCCGAGACCTGGCCGCACAAGGACCAGCCCGACGCGTGGAAATACGGCGGTGCGGCAACCTGGCAACCGGGTTCGTACGATCCGCAGCTTGATCTCTTTTACATCGGCACCGGCAATCCGGAACCGTACAATCCGAAATATCGTTCCAACATGGACAGCCTGTTCGCCGCGTCGCTCTTGGCGATCAGGCCGAAGACCGGTGAAATCGTCTGGTATTACCAGTTCGTGCCGAACGACACCTTTGATTTTGACGGCACCGCGGAGAGCATCCTTGCCGACGTGCAGATCGATGGCAAGCCGCGCAAGGTGCTGTTCAACGTCAACAAGAACGGCTTTCTCTACGTGCTCGATCGCACCAACGGCCAGTTGATTTCGGCCACGCCGTTCATGGCGCAGAACTGGGCCAAATACATCGATCTGAAAACCGGCCGCCCGGTGCTGACCGACCTGCTCGAACGCGCGTTAAAAGGCGACACGGTCGAGATGTCGCCGGCGCGCGCGACCAATGCAACGCTGTCGGCTTATAACCCGAAAACCGGCCTGTTGTTTCTCAATTCATGGGAAGCGATGCGCGTGATGAAGTTCGTCGACGTCAAGCTTGAAGTCGGCGGCGGTTACACAGGCATCGACGGCGGCTACAAGAACCCCGCCAATCTGGCGCCCGGTTACACGATTGCCATCAATCCGCTCACCAGCAAGATCGCCTGGAAAGCGCCGCTCGATGAATTCGCCATTTCAGCCGGCACGCTCGCCACCGATGGCGGACTGTTGTTCACCGGCAAACTCACCGGCGAATTCATCGCGCTCGATCAGGACAGCGGCAAACAGTTGTGGCAGTTCAAAACCGGCTCCAGCGTCAACGCGCCGCCCATTACCTATACGCACAAGGGTGTGCAATACGTGACGGTGCTGGTCGGCCGCGGCGGCAGCAATCCGACGCGCTCGGCCGGCAATGTGGTGCCCGCCGGCGGTTCGGTGTGGACCTTTGCATTGATGCTGGATTAATTGACGGAGTGAATTGAAGGCATGAACAAGCGAAAGAGATTGATCGTATCGGGCATCATCGCTTTGATGCTGACGAGTGTGACGGCGAATTTTGCGTTCGCGCAGCAGTTTCCTCCGGAACAGGTCAAGCGCGGTTCGGAACTGTTTGCCGCCAACTGCGCGACCTGTCATGGCGAGCGCATGAAGAATCCGCCGTGGGCGATTGATCTCGCCACGTTCCCGCGCGATGAAGCGATGCGTTTCGTCAATTCAGTGACCGAAGGCGTGCGCAATATGCCGCCGTGGGGGGATGTGCTGAAGCCCGACGACATCAAGGCCTTGTGGGCCTATGTGGTTGCAGGAGAAAAGGACTGAGTAAGGTGTTGCCGAGAACCATGCAACCCCCGTTGCGGGAGGTTGCATGAGTTTGCTGCTCAGGCTGCTACGTTGATGACCTGCCCGAGTTTCTGGCCGCTCGTATTCACGGTCGGTGCCGGTGCTGCTTTCACGGCCCTGGCGCCGCCATCGTCTGCATCGCCATCATGATCGCCGCCGGCCGCTCTGACTTCCGCAGCTTCGGGCATCCGTTGAGTGCTCTGCATCGACTGGCTACTGCCTGCTGCACTGACATTCATCAAGTGACTCCGGTTGAACATGAACGCGTACGGTCGCGTTCATGTGATTAACGGCTGCCGGCAGGGCTTTCCGCATGGTATTCACGGCAGGCAGGGAATATATTGACCGCTCAATAAGTCACACCCTGTGTGCTATCGGTGAGCAGACATCCTCAGGCGGGCAGGGAGTGTTCAAGTGGGCGGGTGAGAAATTGCGAATTCGCAACGGTGCGTGCAAAGGCGCGCATATCCTGGTGTCGGCCTGTGCCGGTGTGCTGTTGTGCATCGCGCCGGCGTCTCATGCACTCGACGCCATCGACACCGACGGACCCGATTTCGTCGAGTCGTCGGAAGTCGTGCCGCGCGGGCATTTTCAATACGAAATCGACCTCAATGCGGAACGCAACCGCCGCGTCACGCCGCACAACTCCACCGTCTCGACCCCGGCGCTGCTGAAGTACGGCTTCGCTGAAAATTTCGAATTCCGCCTTGCGCCCGACGGCTACATCCGCGAAAACAAGCGTGCGGGCCGCGGCGACACTGCGCTCGGCATTAAGTGGCATGCGCAGGACCGCGACGCCAAAAAAGGCGTGGCGGCGGTGTCGTGGATCGCGCACATCGATACACCATCCGGCGGCAGCCAGCTCAGAAAGAACGGTGCGCGTCCGTCGCTGCGTTCCGTCATCACCTGGGAACTGCCGCACGATCTGGCGCTGGGCCTGATGCCCGGCCTCAAATACGACGTCGCCGATGACGGTCATCGTTATGCCGCCGCGATATTGGGTATGGTGTTGAACAAACGCATCAACGAGCGCTGGCGCGCCTTTGTCGAGTTTTCCGGCCGGCAGATCGCCCATGCGGCCGACGGCGGTGTGGTTGCCAGCTGGGACATCGGCGCCGCCTGGCTGGCGAGCAACGACACCCAGATCGGCGCGAGGGCGGGCATCGCGGCAAACGGCAACAGTCCGAACCACTTCGTGCTGTTCGAGATTGCCCAACGCTTCTGAATTTGAAACCCGTTGCGCTTGGCGCCGGGCGCTTTACAATGCGGAATCCAAAGGGGGGAACCATGAAACATAAAATCACAACGTTGTTTGTGGCTGCTGCTTTATCGCTGTCGGCTTTCTGCGCTAATGCGCAAACCACGATCGAAACGGCGGCCGAGCACCGTCTGCAACTCGATTTCCGTGTCAACGATGCGGCGCTGGCGAAAATGCTGCCGGCCGGCTGGGAGGCGCTGGTCGCCACGGCCGGTCCCGCCAAGGACTGCAACCTGCGCATGATTCTCATCGACCGCATGGGCATCATCGGCCGCGACGGCAAGCCGGCGGCGCGTCCGACCGGGCGCCTGGTGTATCTCGCCATTCCGGTGAAGAAGACCGGCACCGATGTCGTTGGCCAGATCATCATTCACGGTTTGGTGGATCAGGCCGCCGACGCGCCCGGCGATTTCGGCGTCTATCAGCATGCGACGACGGCGAAGATGTCGCGCACCTCATCCGCCGCGGGTGCGGCGATGACGGGTGCTGAAAACTGGGAATTTGCCGCCGCCACCGGCGAGCGCATCGAAGTGCAGATCGAATACGAGCGCGGCCCGCTGGTGAAGGGCAATCCGGAAGTGAAGTTCTTTTTTCCGGGCGACACGTCGAAGTATCTGACCTTCAAGGTCGATCAGGCCATCGACATCATGCGTAATTCAACGACCAACCCGCCCGACCATGTGAAGAAATTTTCATACAAGGCCGGCGGCGGAAAGCTGGCCGCGTTGTTCGACGGCAGCGAAAAAATCGTCAGCTGGGACAGCTTCCCCTGGTACGTGCGCTCGGTCATCGCGCCGTAATTGTTAACAACCCGCCGCCGTGCGGGATCAATCAGGTTTCCCGAGGGGGAATGATGAATTGGCACAAGGCATTTTCTACGATTGCCTGCGCTGCCGTCGCCGTGCTGGGCGTGCCGGCATCGGCGCAGACCTTTCCGTCCAAAGCGGTCGAGTTCGTAGTGCATAGCGGCGCCGGCGGCGGGCCCGACCAGTTCGTTCGTGTTGTTACCGACGTCATCATCCGCGAAAAGCTGCTGTCGCAGCCGGTAACCGTCAACAACCGCACGGGCGGCGGCGGCAGCATCGCCTTCAGCTTCATCAAGAGCAAACACGGCGATCCGCATTTTGTGCTCGGTATCGGCACCGGCACGCTGCTGACCATCGCCTCGCGCACCGATCTTGACCTTGGCCTAGAGAACTACACGCCGCTGGCTTTTTTCGGTCTCGATGCGCAGGTGGTGGCGGTGGCGGTGAATTCGAAATTCACCAGCGTGAAAGAACTGATTGAGGCCGGCCGGCGCGAACCGAACCAGTATGCGGCTTCCCTCGCATCGGCCAACGGCTTCGGCCGTCAGGTGCTGTATCTGATGGAGCGCGACGCCGGTGCGCGTTTCAAGTTTGTGCCCTTCAAGAGCGGCGTCGACGCGGCACTGGCGGTGGCCGGCGGACATGTGCTGTTCACCACCGAAAACATCAGCGAGACGCAGGCGCTGGTCGAAGCGAAAAAGATCAGGCTGCTGGCAACCACCGGTAACAAACGCGCAGCATTCGCGCCCGACGTGCCGACGCTGAAGGAATCCGGCTATCCGATCGTGCTTGGCACCGGGCGCGGTTTCGCCATGCCGGCGGGCGTGCCGAAAGAGGCTGCGGCGACAATGGAGGCGGTGCTGCGGCGCGTGCATGACAGCGCGGCGTGGAAGGAATTCGTCGCGCGCAACGCCTACGAAGACGTCTACATGAATGGCGCCGAGTTCGCCGCCCATCTCGTGCGCAGCCGCGAGGAGATGGCGCAGTTCCTGATCGCCATCGGCGTCTCGCAGATCCGCAAATAGCCGCGTTCAGTCGCCGCCGACGACACCGGTTTTTTTCAGGGCAGCGATTTCGGCGTCACTTAGTTTAAAAATCTCGCGCAGAATTTCCGAGCTGTGCTGGCCGTGCAGCGGCGCCGGCGTGTCCGGCATCGGCGGCATTTTCGGCAGCCGCAGCGGCGAGCGCACTTGCTTGACCTTGCCGGCCTTCGGGTGCGTGGTTTCAATCATCACGCCGCGCGCCTTTACCTGCGGATGCTCCATCACCTGTTCAATGTTGTTGATGGCGCCGACCGGAATGTCGTTTTTGAGCAGCAGCGGTTCCCACTCCTCGTACGCTCTGGTCATGAAGATCGCCTGCAGCTTCGGCACCAGCGTGTCGCGGTTCTTCATGCGCAACGGTCCGGTGGCGTAGAGCGGATCGTCGGTCAGTTCGGGCGCGCCGATCACCGGGCAGAAAATCTTCCACAGCTTTTGCCCCGCGATGGCCAATGCAAGATCGCGTGTTTTGGTCTGGAACGTCTGGTACGGAACGACCACCGGGTAGGCGGTGCCCTGCGGTTTCGGCAGTTCGCCGTTGGCGTAGTAGTTGCCGATGGTGGTGCAGAGCAGCGCGAGCTGGCCTTCAAGCATCGAGACGTCGACGTGCTGGCCTTCGCCGGTTTTTTCCTTCATGCGCAGTGCGAGCATCACGCCGTAGGCCGCATTCATGCCGGCGGCGAGATCGGCGATCGACACACCGCAGCGCACGCCGTGACTGCCGGGTTCACCGGTGCAGCTGATCATGCCGGACTCCGCCTGCAGGATGAGATCGAGTGCGGCGCGTTCACGATAGGGGCCGTCCTGGCCGAAGCCGGAAACAGAACAGTAGATGATGCCGGGATTGCGCTTCTTTGCTTCCTCGTAGCCGAGGCCAAGGCGGTTCAAGGCATCGACGCGGAAATTTTCCAGCACGACGTCGGCCTTCTCGACCAGCTTGAAGAACAGTGCCTTGCCTTCGGGTTTCTTCAGGTCGACGATGATGCTGCGCTTGTTACGGTGCAGTGTCACGAAGTAGGCGTAGTCGGGGCCGGGCACCGGCGAGCCCCACACGCGGGCGAGATCGCCGGCACCCGGCGGTTCGAGTTTGATCACGTTGGCGCCGTAGTCGGCAAGCATGGTGGAGCAGTAGGGGCCGGCCAGCGCGTGGCTGAGGTCGATTACGGTGATATCGTCTAACGGACGTGCCATGGTTACCTGCGAGAAAATTTCTGCAAAAAATGAAAAGGGCGGCGCGTGCCGCCCTGAATGGGAATCACGCGATCAGGCGTGGTGCGCGCCGCCCTTCGGCAGTTCGGCGAGTTCGATCAGGCAGTTTTCGGTGGCTTTCGGATCGATAAA
Source organism: Betaproteobacteria bacterium (assembly GCA_025356695.1). Next base: position 78,576 of record JANXSE010000299.1, on the reverse strand, counting down.
GGCGATGCGGCAGCCGGCGTGGCCGGGGCGCGGTACCTCGTCGAGCAGCGGAATGCCCTTGGCTTTCAGTTCGGCGAGCGCTTCGTCGATGTTCTCGACTTCGAAGCAGAGATGGTTGATGCCGCCCTTGCCGTCGCGCACCATCTGCTGGTGCCGGCTGTCGGGCGTGGTGCCGGCGATCAGTTCGACCATCGATTCGCCGACCGGATAAATTGCCAGCTTGACCGGTTTGGTCGGATTGACCTCGACGCTGTCGAGCTTGATGCCGAAACAGCCTTCCCACAGCGCGCGGCTTGCTTCAACGTCCTTGACGACGACGCCGACGTGTTCAATGCGTTTGATCTTCATGTTGTTGCCTCCGGAGGGTTTGGGTCTGCTGCACGGCGGCGTTCGCCGCCATGCCGGGCTTGCCGCAATTTTACTGCGGATTCCCGCGATGGTCGCGCCGCCCGGGCGAATCCGCTTGACGCCGTGGCGCGCTGCCCAAATAATCGCCACCACCCGAATAACAACGTGAGGAGTCGCTGCAATGGCCATTTCGATGTTCAATATTTCCGTGCCCATTTTCATCCGCCACCTGAACGGCCTCGCCTTCTGCATGAAAAAGGCGCAGGCGGTCTACACCGAGAAGAAATATGACGAAGGCACGCTGATGATCCAGCGCCTGTTTCCCGACATGTTTACCTTCGCGCGCCAGATCCAGCAGGCCACCGACCACGCGCGCAATTGCGCGGGCGCGCTGGCCGGTGTCGAGTCGCCGGCCTATGAAATGAATGAAAAATCGCTCGCTGAACTGATCGGCCGTGTTGAAAAGACACTGGCTTTTCTCAAGGGCCTGACCGCCGCGCAGATCGACGGCACCGACAGCAAGAAGCTGACCATCAAGGTGATGGGGAAGGACACGGATTTCGTCGGCATCGACCTGCTGCAAAACCGCGCGCTGCCGAATTTCTATTTTCACGTCACCACTGCCTATGACATATTGCGCGTCAACGGCATTGAAATCGGCAAACGCGATTTCATGGGCGCCACCGCGCAGTAACGCGCGCCGGCGGCAAGCACAGACCGCGCTTTCCTGAAATTGCCGTCGTGCCGATGGCCTGCAGACCAGGCACCCGGTGGCTCGCCGCCGCGGTGCTGTTTGTGGGGCTCGCGGCCGCGCAGCCCTATCCATCTTATCCATCCAAAGTTGTGCGCATCCAGACCACCGAGGCCGGTGGTTATCCGGATGCGGTGGCGCGTCTGCTGGCGCAGGGTTTGAGCGCCGGCCTCGGCCAGCAGGTCATCGTCGAGAACCGCGCGATCGCCGCCGTCGAGCTGGTGGCGAAGGCGCCGCCCGACGGCTACACGTTGTTGTTTTACACCAGCGTGCTGTGGCTCTCGCCCTATCTGCGCGACGGTGTGGCGTGGGACCCGGTGCGCGATTTCGCGCCCGTCATGCTGGCGACCAATTCACCCAATATCATGGTCGTGCATCCGTCGCTGCCGGTGAAATCGGTGCGCGATCTGATTGCGCTGGCGAAAGCGCGGCCGGGCGAGCTTAACTACAGCACGAGTTCGCCGGGCTCGGGCAACCATCTCGCCGCCGAACTCTTTCGCGTCATGGCCGGGGTGAAAGTCGTGCGCATCAATTACAAGGGTACCGGTTCGGCGCTGAACAGTCTCGCTTCAGGTGAAGTGCAACTGAGTTTTCCGAGCGCGGGTTCGGTGATGCCGCATCTGCGCGCGGGGCGGGTGCGCGCGCTCGCCGTCACCAGCGCGCAACCGTCGGTGCTGGCCCCCGAGCTGCCGACTGTCGCGGCAGCGGGTCTGCCCGGCTATGAAGCCACCGCCTACAACGGCCTGCTGGCGCCGGCGAAAACACCGCCGGCCGTCATCGCGAAACTAAACCAGGAGGCGGCGCAAATTCTCCGCCGCACCGAGGTGAAAGAGCGCATCTTCAACGGCGGCGGCGAAGTGGTCGGCGGCACGCCGGATGAATTTGCCGCAATCATGCGTCTTGAAATGGCGAAGTGGGGCAGGTTGATCCGCGAGGCCGGCATACGCGGCGAGTGAGCGCGCTACGGAGCGCTAATCGATGGCGCAGGTGCGGAACCCGGCGAAGATGTCATTGCGTTCCGGCATGTAGAAGTTGCGCCAGGTGTTGCGGATCAGGCGCCGCGGCGTGGCGAAGCTGCCGCCGCGCAGTTCCATGTGCGTGCCGAACCACGGTTGCGAATATTCCTTGTAAGGGTCGGCGATGAAACCCGGATAGGGATTGAATACATCCGCGGTCCATTCCCAGACGTTGCCGATCATCTGGTGGCAACCGCCCGCACTATCGCCGTCGGGCAGTGCATCGACGGCGGCGGGTCCACGGCCTTCGAGATTGGCCCGCGCCGCGGTGGGGCCGGCTGCACCCCACGGGTAGTGTCGTTTGCCGGTGTCCGCTGATCCATTGGCGGCGGCGAACTCCCATTCCGCAGCCGTCGGCAGGCGGCGGTTTGCAAAGCGGCAGTAGGCCTGCGCTTCATGCCAGTTCACGTGCACGATCGGCTGATCGTCCGGCAGCGGCAGCGTCTGGTCGAACCAGCGCAGACGCCATGTTTTGTCATGCCTGATCCAGCGATGCGGGGCATCCAGACCGGTTTGCATACGCCATGCCCAGCCCGCCTCGCTCCACCACGCTTGCCGCGCATAACCGCCGGCATCGACGAAGGCGCGGTACTCGGCGTTGCTGACGGTGGCGCGCGCCAGGCGGAACGGAGCGACTTCGATTTCATGCGCCCACTTTTCATTGTCGAAAACGAAGCGGCCGTTATCCATCGCGCCCAGTATGAAGCGGCCGCCGGTGAATTCCGCATCGCCGCGTGCGGGTGTTGTGCGGGCGGTCGCGATTGCATCGGCGTTTGTGTTTTCCGCGAAAGGGTCGGCATAACCGAGCGTTTGCCGCGTGTAATGAAAAGCCTCGGCGTGCATGTCTTCGTGCAAGGTCGCCAGCCGCACGAAATACTGGAGCGCGGGATTTTCCGGTTCGCTCTCAAGGCGGTGCAGCACGCGTGCGAGCACATTGCTCGCATAGCCGCGCGTCTGCTGCAGTGTCGGCAGCGGCAGATCCCATCGCGTATCGTGTGCCACTTTGGCCGAATCGTAGAGTTTGTCGGCACCGGGCAGGATTGAAGGCGCGGGCTCATTGCCTGCCTGGTGACGCAGGCACCAGAATTCATGAAACCACGCGACGTGGCCGATTTCCCACAACGGTGGATTGACGATGGCGAGCAAGGGGCCGAGCAGGCGCTCGCCGTCGAGATCGGCCGTGATGCGGTCCGCACGTGCGCGCGCCGCCTGCAGAGCGGCGGCGAGTACGGTCGGGTCGGTGAGTGCGGGGAATTTCATGTAACTTGGCGCGAGTCTACTATACTCATCCCCGTCTGCTGAACGCACAATCCAATGAACATTCAAATCATCACGCCGGCCGGCGCGGACAAGCGCAGCGGCAACCAGCACACCGCCCAGCGCTGGCGCGATTTTCTGCGCAGCGCCGGTCACCGTGTCACACTCGCCGCGCAATGGGACGGTAGCGCGGCCGATGTTCTGATCGCGCTGCACGCGCGAAAAAGCAGTGCGGCGGTCAAACAATTCCATCGCGCGCATCCGCAGCGTCCGCTGATCGTGGTGCTGACCGGCACCGACCTCTATCGCGATATTAAAACGCATGCGACGGCGCGATACAGTATGGAACTGGCCTCAAGGCTGGTGGTCCTGCAACCTGCGGGCGTGCAGCAACTGGCGCACCACCTGCGTGCAAAGACGCGGGTGATTTATCAATCCGCCGAAACGCGTTTCCGCCACGATCCGTTGAAAAGCCGCTTTCGTATCGCGGTCGTCGGGCATTTGCGCAATGAAAAAGACCCCTTTCGTGCGGCCATCGCACTTGGTCATCTGCCGGAATATGAAAATATCGAACTGATTCAGCTTGGCGAAGCGTTGACACCGGGCATGGCGCACATTGCAAAGCACTGGATGCGCGATGACCCGCGTTACCACTGGCTCGGCAGCAAACCGCATGCCGATACGCTGCGCCGCATGGCGTCCAGCCATTTGCTGGTGGTCAGTTCGGTGATGGAGGGCGGTGCCAATGTGATTTGCGAGGCGGGCCGTCTCGGCCTGCCCGTGCTGGCGTCGCGTATCTCCGGCAATATCGGCATGCTCGGTACCGATTATCCCGGCTACTACCCGCTTCACGACGACAAGGCGCTGGCGCGTCTGATCGCGCGCGCGGCCAGCGACCAGGCCTATTACGGAAAATTGAAGCACGCGGTGTGGGCACGACGGCCGCTGTTTGCGCCGTCGGCGGAACGTCGCGGGCTGCTGCAATTGCTGCAGGAACTTCGCTGACAGCCGGTAGTGGCGGTGCGGTTGCGGCCGGCGCGTTAGAGAAATGCATGGTGCTATTTTTGCGAAATCGCAAATCCGGGCCGGCCGGTCCGCGAGGCCGCTATGCTCGAAGTGGAGCGACCCATGCTTCAAGTGCGAAATAGGGGCTCGAATCAACGCCACTTTCGGCCCATTGGATATATCTATTTCGTTGTAGTATGACCGGCATCATTTAATGATGGGCAGTCGCCCGCCCGGACGCGTGGGTCGTGGTCGGCCCCGTATTCCGCATGATCGACATCGATGCATCAGAAGATCGCCGCAAATTCGGCGCAGCCGGCGGTGCGGAAAGTATTTCCGCGCGGATTTCCGGAATCCGTTTCTGATCGCATGACATGAAGTCGGCACAATCCCCGGTTGTCGAGCGCCGCTATCGCAATATGCTCATTGCGGCGATCGCTGTTGTGGTGTTCTCGGTGCTGTCGCTGCTGGCTTATCTGATCTGGTCGGGATACCGGGAGGCGATCCTGGCCGCCCATACCAAAACGCGCGGTTACGCGGCGATACTGGAAACCCGGCTGGAGGCGACCTTGCGCCGCGTTGAGGCCAATTTGCGCGATCTGGCGGTGACGATTCCCGTCGCGGCGTTAGATACGTCAGGCAAACAGACCGCGGGCCGCGATGCCGGTGCACTGGATGCGATGCTGGACCTGCACATGCGCGAATTCCCCGAAGTGACGGGCCTGCGCGTGTTCGATGCCCGCGGCGCCTTGCGCTACACCAGCGGCAGGGCGTCGGCGCCGCCCGCGACCGGTGTGGATCGCGATTACTTTCGTTTGTTGCGCGACGATCCGCATGCCGACCTTGTTTTTTCAGAGACAATCAGGGGTCGCGCTTCCAAACAGACACTGGTTGTTGCCGCCAAGGCGATCCGCGACGGACAGGGCCGTTTCCACGGTGTTGTTTACGCGGCCCTGGACGTTGAATATTTCGAGAAATTGTTCAGTGCGCTTGACGTGGGCGACGCGGGTGTCGTCGCCGTCTTTCGCAATGACGATTTCAGCCGGGTTGCGCGCTGGCCGCCAAGCGGTGGTGAGCTGAATGCGAAGTTGCCGCCGGACAGCCCGACGCTGGCGGCGTTGCCACCGGGAACGAAGACGGCCACGGTCGAGATTGCCGCCATCACAGACGCCGTGGTGCGCATCTACAGCTATCACCAGTTGGATCGTTATCCGTTTTTTGTGGCGGTTGGCGTCGGGCGCGACGAAACGCTGGCCGCCTGGCGCACGCGCTCACTGGTCGTCGGCCTGTCCGGGCTGTTGTTCACCGCTGCGTTGATGAGCCTGATGTTCCTGCTGTTGCGCGCGCGGGATTTGAATGAGGAAAAAGAAGAGGTGATGCGCAGCACCTTCGAGCAGGCCGCAGTGGGCACCGCGCATTTTTCTGCGGATACCCGCCGCTTTCTCCGGGCGAATGAACAGTACTGCAAGTTGCTCGGTTACGCAAAAAGCGAATTGATCGGGATGGACATACGCGACCTCGTGCCAGCCGACGAGGTGAATGATCGCGCCCACGAGCGATTGCAGGTCGCTGCAGGCGAGATGGCAACGTCGATCAACGAACTGCGCTATATCCGCAAGGATGGCACGATGTTATGGGTCAACCGGAGCCTGTCGGTGGTGCGCGACGCGGCCGGGCAGCCGAAATATTTCATCTCAGTCATCGAAGACATCTCCGTTCGCAAGCAGGTCGATGAAGCGCGTGGCCGGCTTGCCGCCGTCGCCGAGAGTTCGAACGATGCCATTTTCATTCGCAATGTCGATGGTTGTATCGTCTACTGGAATGACGGTGCCAGGCGCATGTACGGCTACGCGATGGATGAAGCAGTGGGCAAGGAAAGCGAGTTCCTGGTGCCGCCGGACAGGCAGGATGAGCGCCGGCAAAACTGGGAAAAACTCCAGCAGGGCTTGACGTTGGCGAACTTCGAAACGGTGCGCCTGCGCAAAGACGGAACACGCATAGATGTATCGATCAGCGTTTCTCCCGTCAGGGATCACAATGGCCAATTTATCGGCATCGCGACCGTTGCACGCGATATCACCGCCCGCAAGCAGGCTGACAATGCGCGGGCCCTGCTGGCGGCGATCGTCGACGGTTCGAGCGATGCCATCGTCAGCCGCAGTCTCGACCGCAGGGTATTGTCGTGGAACCGCGGCGCCGAACGCCTGTTCGGCTACCGCGCGGAGGAAGTCATCGGCGAGTCCATATCTTTTCTGATTCCGCCGGATCGGATGGAAGAAGCGGCCCGCAACCGCGCGAAGATCGAACAGGCCAGCCCCGTGATCGATCTGGAAACGGTGCGTCTTGCCAAAGGCGGGCGGCGTATCGATGTATCGCTGAGTCAGTCCCCGGTGTATGACGAACACGGGAAAATGGCGGGTGTTGCGCTGGTCTTCCGCGATATCGGTGAGCGTGCGCGCAAGACCGCGTTGATACACCTGCTGGAGTCGCTGGCACGCGCCACCAACGAGGCGACGACCCCGGAAGCCGCCATGCAGGCCTGTCTCGATCGCATCTGTGCCTATGGCAACTGGCAATTCGGCCGCTTTGTACTGTTTGCGCCGGGGCAGACCACGGGGGTAGCGCCGACCGCGCTCTGGCACTGTGCCGACGAATCGCGCTTTGCGGAATTCGTGCGTCTTTCGGGTACGCGGAATTACAACAGGCCCGACGGGCAGTTCGTCGGCCGCGCGATTCGTGAACGCAAAGCGGTCTGGATCGAGGAATTCGTGCGGGTTCCCAATTTCGGACGCGCCGGGATCGTGGACGGTTTCGGTTTGCGCTCGGGGTTTGTATTTCCGGTTTTCGTCGGCGATGAAATCGCAGGGTTCGCCGAATTTTTCGCCACCGAGGTGCGCACGCCCGACGAAATGCTGCTCGAAGTAATCCATAGCGTCGTCAGCCAGCTTGCGCGTCTGATCGAACGCGGCCGCGCCGAGACCGATCTGGCGCGGCTCAACGTCGAGCTGGAAATGCGTGTCGCCAACCGCACCGCCGAACTCGAAGCGGTCAACACGGAGCTCAGTGATTTCAGTTATACGATCGCGCATGATCTGCGCGCGCCGGTGCGCGCGATCAACGGCTTCAGTTCGATGGTGCTTGGTGCCAACGAGGGCAGGCTTGATCCGGTGTCGACCGGACATCTCAGACGCGTGCTTGCGGGCAGTGAGCGCATGGGGCACCTGATCGACGATCTGCTCAACCTGGCGCGGCTGTCGAGACAGGAAGTGCAGCGCGAGAATTTCAATCTGAGCGACATGGCGAATCACGTCACCGCTGCGTTGGCGGAAGCGCATCCGGTACGCAGGGTGCAGGTCGTCGTCCAGCCGGCCATGATGGCCAACGGCGATGCCGGACTGATGCGTATCGTCATGGACAATCTCATCGGCAATGCCTGGAAGTTCACGGCCAATACCGCGGCGGCGAAAATCGAGGTCGGCGTCGATCAGCGCGACGGCCCGGCGGTATATTCCGTCAGCGACAACGGCGCCGGCTTCGACATGCAATATGCGGGCAAGCTGTTTGCGCCGTTTCAGCGCCTGCATCACGCCAGCGAGTTCGAAGGCACCGGCATCGGTCTCGCCACGGTCAAGAAAATCATCCAGCGGCATGGCGGCAACATCTGGGTCGAAAGCACCTTGAATGCCGGCACCACGGTGTTTTTTACGCTGGGTTAATTTCACTCGGGCGGGCCGGCAGCGACACCGGTTCTTCACTGCGGGTATTCCACCGACTGCGGGGCGGGGTTTCGGCCCTCCGCAGATTGGCCGCAGGGCGTTTCCCGAAACGGTGCAACGCGCCGGCGTTTTCATTGACCTGAGTCAAAGTTTTTCCACCGACCAAGCATAAATTGGATAATCGGACGTCGGCCATGCCTATGGCATGGCCGTAGGTAACCGCTGCACTATGGATGCGGCGGCGAGGGAGAGTGCATGAACGCGCAATTCATCGACAGGTTTGCCCGCTTGAAAGAGAACGCCGATCAACCGGCGTTGTGGGCGCCGTCGATCGCGTTTCTGAAAATCGCGATTGCCTGCATGCTGGGCGGTTCCGCGATCTATGAGGTTGTGCTGTGCATCTTTGTCCCCGAGCAAAAAGCGCGTGCCTTTATCGTCCTGATATTGGCCGTGGTGGCCTTGATCGCATGGGGCTTTCTCCGGTATCGCATGGTAAATGCGACTGTGCAGACGTTGTGCGCCGGCGCATGGGCCTACATTACCCTGACCTCGTTTTTCCTCGGTGGAGTGAACGGCACGGCGGTCGTTCTTTATCCGCTGACCATAGTGTTGACCGGTTGGCTGATTGGCACGCGGGCCGCGATGGGGGTCGCGGCGCTGACGACGCTGGCAATGCTGGGTTTCGTGTTCGGCGACGCGGCAGGGCTATTGCCCTCACCGCTGGGGACTCCGCCGGCCTTGCGCTGGGTTGTGCAGTCAATGACTTTCTTTTTTTCGGCCACCATGATCGCCCACGTGGTGCGTTCTTATCGTGACCGCCTTGAAGAAGTCCGCCGGCTGGGCGGCGAACTTGCGCTGCTTACCGCCGAATTGCAGACGCGCGAAGCCGACCTCAACCACGCGCAGGCGGTGGCCCATGTCGGAAGCTGGGTCTATGACCTGGCCGCCGACCGAATTCGACTGTCCGAAGAGACTTGCCGCATCCTCGGTCTGCCCAAGGGCACGGTCGGCAGTTATGCCACGTATATGTCGCGCGTTCACAGTGGTGATCGCGGCGCCGTGGACGGCGAGTGGCAGACCATGCTCCGCGAAGGCGAGCCTTTTGAACATGAACACCGGGTGGTCGTCGGACCGGAGGTCCGCTGGGTAAAACTCATGGCCGAACTGGAGGCGGGTGTTGAACGCACAGCGCCGCGTGTCGTCGGCACCATACAGGACATCACTGCGCGCAAGCGTGACGAAGAAGCACTGCGGTTGATGCGCCTGGGGGTCGATGTAACCTCCGATGCGCTGTTCTGGATTGCGCCCGACGCCCGCATTGTTGATGTCAATCCGGCTGCCTGCCGCTCGCTCGGTTATACGCGTGAGCAGATGTTGCAATTGCGGGTGCCGGATTTCGCCACGAATTTCGACGCGGTGAGCTGGCAACAATATTTTGCCGATATGCGCCGGCACGGTTCGTTCCGCTTCGAGTCCGAGCACCGCGCCAGCGACGGCCATCTGTTTCCCGTCGAAGTGGTCTGTAATTACCTGTTGATCGGCGGCGAAGAATACGGCTGCGCGTTTGTGCGTGATATCGGCGAGCGCAAACGGCAGGAAGCTGCGCTGCAGTCGGCAAGAACCCAGATGGAAGCGACGCTCGAGGCGATTCCGGATGTGTTGTTCGAGGTCGGACTCGACGGCCGTTACTACAGCTTTCATTCCCCCCGCATCGAATTGCTGGTTGTGCCGCCGGAGAAGTTCATCGGCAGGACGGTGTCGGATGTGATGCCGGCCGCCGCCGCGGAGATTTGCCTGTCGGCGCTGCGCGAGGCCAACGCAGCGGGCAGTTCGCATGGCATGCAAATTGAACTGCCCTTGCCGACCGGCCGCGCATGGTTCGAACTGTCGGTTTCGCGCAAACGCATCGAACCCGGACAGGAGCCCCGTTTCATCGTGCTTTCGCGCGATATCACCGAACGCAAAAGTACCGAAGAGGCGCTGCGAACAAGCGAGATGCAGATGCAAAGCATACTTGGCTCCACCGCCGACGGCATACTCGCGGTGGACAACGTCGGCAACGTGATACAGACCAACGCTCGTTTCGCCGAGCTGTGGCGGATTCCACAGGCGCTGCTTGACGCCAAAAACGACAAAGCCCTGCTCGAACATGTGGTCGGTCAACTGGTCGATCCGGGGGCATTCATCGAGAAAGTCGAGGCGCTCTATCATTCGGATGCGAAGAGCGCTGACACCATTGCTTTCAACGACGGCCGCGTATTTGACCGCTATACCGCGCCGCTGCTGCTCAACAGCATGGTGGTCGGACGGGTGTGGTCTTTTCGCGACGTCACCGCGCGGGTGCATGCCGAAAGCGAATTGCGCGTCCAGGAAGAACGGCTGCGGCTGGCGATGGAGGCCACGCTGCAGGGCTGGTTCGAAGTCAATGTGCAGACTGGCGCGGTCATCGTCAGTCCGGAATACGCGCGCATCCTCGGTTACGATCCGGCCACCTTCCATTCCAGCATGCAGGACTGGATCGACGGCATCCACGTGCAAGAACGGGCGGTCGTGATGAAGGCATTCGCAGAGTGCCTGGCAACCGGCGAGACGCGGCAGATGGAGTACCGCCGCCAGACCCGGTCCGGCGAGTGGAAATGGATCCGCTCGATCGGCAAGGTCGTCGAATACGACGGGCAGGGCAAACCGCTGCGCATGACCGGCACCCACGCCGACATCTCGGAGCGCAGGCGCGTCGAGCGCAATCTGAGCCTTGCGGTCGAAGTCAACCAGGTGGTGATCTGGGAACTCGATCTCGTCAACGACCGTCTGATGTATGACGGTTCGATGCTGGCACTGCTCGGTCTCGACAACGATGTCGCCCCCGATAGTCTGCGCGCATGGCTTGCACACGTTCATCCCGACGACCGCGGGCGGCTGGAAGAGCGCATTGCTCTTGCCCTGCAGTCGGGCGATCCCGTGTTCGATTTCGACTATCGCATGCTGAACGCCGCCGGGCTCATCCAATGGATACATTCGACAGGCCGCGTCGTTCAGCGCGACGCCACAGGGCGGCCGACGACGGCTGTCGGCACCTCGACGAATATTACCGCCCGCAAATTGGCAGAAGAGGCGCTGCTGCAGAGCGAGCGGCGCTTTCGCGACCTGCTGCAAAACGTGCCTGCGGTGGCGGTGCAGGGCTATGCACCCGACGGCACGACGCAATACTGGAACGAGGCGTCGGAACGCTTGTACGGATATTCCGCACAGGAGGCGATCGGCAAGGACCTGCTGAAGCTGCTCGTGCCGCCGGAAGCGCTTGGTGAGGTCCGCGCCGTCGTGCGGCAGATGGTTGAGAGCGGACAGGCGGCACCGACCGAGGAACTGTCGCTGATGCACAAGAATGGCTCGCGTGTAATGGTGTTGTCCAGTCATGCCGTGGTGCGTAATCCGCAAGGCGGGCTGGACCTGTTCTGCATCGACGTCGACCTGACCGAGCGCATGCGCGAGGCCGCGTTGACGCAGTTGCTCGAATCGCTGGCGCGCACGACCAATGAGGCAACCACACCGCTGCTGGCGATGGTGGGTTGTCTCGAACGCATCTGCGCCTATGGCAACTGGGATGTCGGGCACGTTGTCATGTTTGCGCCGGGGCAGACGTCAGGCATGGCGCCGACCTCGATCTGGCGCAGCGTTGATGAGGCGCGCTTTGCCGAATTCATGCGGCGCGCCGATGAGTACGAATATTTCAGGGCGCGCGGCAATTTCATCGTCGTCGCGATGCGCGAACAAAGACCGGTCTGGATCGAGGATCTGGCGGGTTTGAACAGTCTCGGCCGCATCTCGCTGGCGCGCGCACACTGCATCCGCGCGGGGTTTGTGTTTCCGCTGGTAGTGCGCGGCGAAATCGCCGGCTTTCTCGAGTTTTTTGCCGTCACTACGCGCGTGCCCGACGAACTGCTGCTCGGTTCGATCAACGGCGTAGCCGCACAAATCGGCCGTCTGATCGAGCGCGACCGCGCGGAAGAGGCGCTTGCCAGGCTCAATCGCGATCTCGAATCGCGTGTTGCGAAAAGAACGGCAGACCTTGAGGCGGCCAACCGCGAACTGAATTCATTCAGTTACACCATCGCGCATGACATGCGCGCGCCGGTGCGCGCGATCAATGGTTTCAGCGAGATGGTGCTGCAGGCCAACGAAGGCAAGCTGGATGCGGTGTCGGTCGGACACCTCAAGCGGGTGGTGGCAGGCAGCCGGCACATGGGCACACTGATCGACGATCTGCTCAATCTGGCGCGGTTGTCGCGCCAGGAAATGCGCTGGCAGAAAATCGATTTGAGCGAAATGGCGGTGGCACTCGTCGCCGCGCGTGTCGAGGCGCAGCCGGAACGCCGGGTGGGCATGGCGATACAACCGGGCCTCAGGGCCGAGGGCGACGGCGGTTTGTTGCGTGTGGTGCTCGACAATCTGATCGGCAACGCCTGGAAATTTACGGCGAAGACCGCTGCTGCCCGCATTGAAATCGGCTGTGTGCAGCAGGATGGCGAGTGCGCCTATTTTGTCCGTGACAACGGCGCCGGCTTTGACATGCGGTATGCGCACAAACTGTTCGTGCCGTTTCAGCGCTTGCACCATACCGACGAGTTCGAGGGCACCGGCATCGGGCTGGCGACGGTAAAGAAGATCATCCAGCGGCATGGCGGCAGGATCTGGGTCGACAGCGCGCCGAATCTGGGCACGACGGTTTATTTCACGATCGGCGCGGCGGGCTGAAAAAAATAAAACGGCGCTCAAGGCGCCGCGGCTGCGGCCGTAATGTTGTAATCACGGTTCATGACCGCGCCGAACAGGGGGGGCAACGCCATGCGCAGAAACGCGCGTCCTTACATCATCGACATCGAGGCCTCCGGCTTCGGGCCGTTCAGCTATCCGATCGAAGTCGGCGTCGTGCTCGAAGCCGGCACCAAGTACTGCAGCCTGATCGCGCCCGAGCCGGGCTGGACGCATTGGGACGTTTCCGCCGAACAGGTGCACCGCGTGCCGCGCGACATCCTTGAGACCCACGGCAAGCCCGCAGTGCAGGTGGCGACGAGCCTCAACGCACTGCTCGGCAACGGCACGGTTTACAGCGACGGCTGGGTGGTCGACCAGCCGTGGCTGATCGAACTGTTCAGCCGCGCGCGCGTGTTGCAGCAGTTTTCAATCAGCCCGCTGGAACTCATCCTCTCCGAAGAGCAGATGGCGGTGTGGCATGAGGTCAAGGCGCAGGTGATTGCAGAACTCGCGTTGACGCGGCACCGCGCGAGTTTCGATGCCATGATCATCCAGGAAACCTGGTGCCGCACGCGCCAGGCGGCGCTGCACAGCTAGTGCCGGTGCGCCCTATTCGATTCTGATGTTGGCGGCCTTCACCACGGCGCTCCATTTGGCGATTTCGGCTTTGACTAGATTACCGAGGCGCTCGGGCGGGCCGCCGCCGGGTTCGGCACCGTTGTCTGCCATCAGGCGCAGCATGTCAGGCTGATGAAGTATTTTGTCGATGTCGGTATTGAGGCGGCCGATGATTTCGGGCGGCGTGCGCGCCGGTGCCCACATGGCGAGCCAGGTCGAAACGTCAAAACCCTTGAGTCCCGATTCGTTGACCGTCGGCAGTTCCTTCATGTCGGGGAAACGCTTGCCGCCGGTGACCGCCAGCGCGCGCAGCTTGCCTGCGCGCACTTGCGGCAGCGACGACGACAGACTGTCGAACATGAGGTCGATCTGGCCCGAGAGCAGATCGACCATCGCCGGTGAACTGCCCTTGTAGGGCACGTGTACGATATCGGCACCCGTCATGTTGTGGAACAGTTCACCGGCGAGATGGCTGATGGTGCCGTTGCCGCTGGAGGCGAAACTGAGGCCGCCGCGTTTGGCTTTGGCGATGGCGATCAGTTCCTTCACATTTTTCGCCGGCACCGACGGATGCACCACCAGAATGTTCTGTGCCACCACGGTGAGGATCACCGGTTCGAAGTCGCGCACGGCGTTATAAGGCAGTTTTTTGTAGACGTTGGGGCCCACACCATGCGTGCTGGTGCTGCCCCACACCAGCGTGTAGCCGTCGGCCGGTTGCGAGGCGGCGATCTGCATGCCGATCGAACCGCCGGCACCGGGACGGTTGTCGACCACCATCTGGTGGCCGTAAATCTCACCCATCTTCGCCGACACCGGACGCGCGTAAATATCGGTGTTGCCGCCGGGTGGAAACGGAATGATGATGCGCACCGGTTTGGACGGATAGTTTTGCGCGTGCACGGCGCCGGCCAGTGCGAGCAGCGCAAGGGAAGTGACTTGCGCGAGAGCGGCGGGTGTCGGTGTTTTCATGTTCATGATCTTTCGATGCGGCATTTTAATTGACCCAATTTCACACTATTGATCGAGCGCGCGCACCGACGCGGCGGCCGCGCCCGAGCGCGATTCGACGCCGATCTTGCTGTAAATGTGTTCGAGATGCTTGTGCGCGGTACGGTAGCTGATGCCGAGAATCTCCGCGATGTCGCGGTTCGATTTGCCGCGCGACAGCCAGTAGAGGACCTCGGCTTCGCGGCTGGTCAGGCCGAAATGTTTTTGCAGTTTGTCGATGCCGCCGCGCTCGACCTCGACCGGCGCGGCCTGCTGGATGACGAGCAGCGTTTCGTCGTCGCTGACGCGGCTCAACAGCCGGAAGCGGATGCGCAGCTCGTTGGCGACGGCAACGACACTGTCATTGGTCGCCGCCGCTGTGGTCGCGGTAGTAGCGGAGGGCGTGGGTTTTGCGAGCCACGCCCGTACTTCCGGTGGCAGTTCGACGGCGGCCGGCGGCGCATCGTTTTCGCCGCCGTCGTGCGCGTTGCCTGCCAGTTCGGCGAGGATGCGTTGCGCCTGGGGCGTCGCCCATTGGATACGGCCCTGCGCATCGACCGCAAGCATGGTGCGGCCGCTGACATCGAGTGCCGTCCTCGCGCCGTGGGTTTCGCGCGCGTTGGCCAGATGCACGCGCATACGCGCGAGCAGTTCGTCGGGCACGATCGGTTTGGTCAGGTAATCGCTGCCACCGGCCTCGAGTCCGCGCACGATGTGTTCGGTGTCTTCGAGCCCGGTCATGAAGATTACCGGCACGTTGGCGGCGATGCCGGCTTTGAGCGCGCGGCAGGTGTCGAAACCGTCCATGCCCGGCATCACGGCATCCAGCAAAATGAGGTCGGGCAGCAGGTGCACGATCTGTTCGAGCGCTTGTTTGCCGCTGGTGGCGACCAGTACCGTGACGCCCGCGTGGTCGAGTGCGTCGATCAATAATTGCAGTGTGTCAGGGTGGTCATCCACCACCAACACCACCGCGCGCTTGAGGTTGCTAATGGTCACGTTCGCGCAAGCCTTCAAGTGTGTCGAGATAACGTTTGAACTGAAATGTCCTGATGTAACCGCCGAGCTCGTTGAGCAGCGCGCCGGAGTCCGGTGCGCTGGCCTGCAGCGAGGCCAATTTTGATTCGATGCCGCGCACGTAGCCGATGCTGCCCAGCGCGATGAGTTCCTCGATCTGGCTTCTGCCCAGCCGCATGTGCGGAATGCCGGCGTGTTGTCCGTTGCGCTGTGCCGGCGCGTCCAGCGGCACCAGCGTCCATTCGAAGCCAAGCAGTGTGCGGATCAGTTCGAGCAGGCGCGGAATGACGATGGGCTTGACGAGGAATTCGCAACGGCGCGACGAGTCGTCGCGCGGATGCTGGCTTTCGAAGGCGTTGGCGGACAGCATGATGATGGGCAGCTCGCTGTAGCCCATCGCACGCACGCGTTTGACCACCTCCCAGCCGTCGATGCCCGGCATCGAGATGTCGAGCAGCAGCAGATCGGGCGCGCACTGCGGCAGCAATTGCAGGCACTGCACGCCGTCGCTTGCCGAAAACAGCGTGAAACCCAGCGGCACCAGCGTGTCGCGCATCAGCATGCGGTGGTCGTCGTCGTCGTCCACCACCATGATTTTTTTGCGCGGCCCCGGGTAACCGGTGACGCGCGATTCGGCGCGCGGCAGCGCGGGTCTGCTGTGATCGGCGGTGAGCAGCATGCGCACGCGGAACACGCTGCCTTTACCCGGCACGCTGGTCACCGAGATGTCGCCGCCCATGATCTGCGCCAGCAGATCGCTGATCGTCAGGCCGAGCCCGGTGCCGACCACGCCGGCGGCGGAGGCGCCGCGCTCGAACGGCTCGAAGATGCGTGTGAGTTCGGCCGCGCCGATGCCGGGGCCGGTGTCGCGTACTTCGAACTCGGCCAGCTGGCGGCGGTAACCGATGCGCAGCACCACCGAACCCTGCTCGGTGTATTTGATCGCGTTGGACAGCAGGTTGATCAGGATCTGGCGCAGGCGCTTCTCGTCGGTCAGTACTACTGCGGGCAGTGGGTCGACGATGTCGAGTTTGAGGCTGAGCCCTTTCGCCTCCGCCAGCAGTTCGAACATCTGCACCAGCTGCTCGACGAACTCAGGGAAGGCCAGCGGGTCGCGCCGCAGCACAATCTTGCCGGCTTCGATTTTCGCCATGTCGAGCAGTCCGTCGATCAGCACCGACAGATGTTCGCCGCTGCGCTTGATCACCTTCAGCGCGCGTCCGCGCTGCGGCGGGATGGCGTCCTCTTCTTCGAGCAGATGCGCGTAGCCGAGAATGGCGTTGAGCGGCGTGCGCAGTTCGTGGCTGATGCCCAGCAGATAACGGCCCTTGGCGAGATTGGCTGCTTCGGCGACCTCCTTGGCGCGCTGCAGTTCTTCCGAAGTCTGCTGGTGCGCCTCGAACTCCAGACGCAGCAGCTGGTTCTGCCGCAGCGATTCTTCGCGCGCGACCTGGCGGCTTTCCTGCGCGAGCACGAACAGCCACGAAGTCACGCCGGCGATCAGCGTGAGAAACAGGAACACCTTCAGCAGCGGCAGCTGCAGGCTGGGATAGTTCGGATTGGCGCCGAGCGTCTCCTGGAAGTAGACCAGCCCGATGACGGTGGCAATCAGCGCGGTGGCCAGCACGAAGCGCAGCAGGTAGTGGCCGACGCGCGAATCGAACAGCGCGATCGCGCGCGGCGGCAGCAGGCGGCCGAGCAAGCCGGTGACCTGGTCGTGCAGTTGCGCTTTGCTCTTGCAGGAGTCTTCGCAGCGCGCGTCGAGTGAGCAGCACAGCGAACAGATGGTGCCACCATAGGCCGGGCAGTGCGCCACGTCCTGCACTTCGAAACTGTGTTCGCAGACGCAGCAGCGCTGCAGGGGTGCTGTGCTCCAGTCGGTTTTCGGTTTGCGTGCCAGATAATATTTTCCATGGGTCAGGTGCGCGATCACCGGTGCGGTGACGAAGGCGATGCCAAAGGCGAGGAAGGCCGACAGCGCGCGGCACAGTTCGCCCAGCATGCCGGTGTAGGCCGCCATCGACACCAGCGTGGCGAACGCCATCGCGCCGATGCCGACCGGATTGATGTCGTAGAGGTGGGCGCGCTTGAATTCGATCGACGGCGGGCTCAGACCGAGCGGCTTGTTGATGACGAGATCGGCGACCAGTGCGCCGACCCAGGCGATCGCCACGTTCGCGTACAAGCCGAGGATGGTTTCGAGCGCCTTGAAGATGCCGAGTTCGGTCAGCAGCAGCGCGATCAGCACGTTGAAAACGACCCACACCACACGGCCCGGATGGCTTTGCGTCACGCGCGCAAAAAAATTTGACCACGCAATCGACCCTGCATAGGCGTTGGTGACGTTGATCTTCAGCTGCGAAACGAGCACGAACAGGCCGGTCGCCACCAGCGCGGCATTGGGCGAGAAGAACACATAGCTGAAGGCGGTGAGATACATCTGCGTCGGTTCGCCCGCCTGCTCGACCGGCACTTCGTGCTGGAGCGCGAGAAAGGCGAGGAAGGACCCGGCGAGCAGTTTGAGCGCGCCCGGAATGATCCAGCCGGGGCCGGCCGAGACCAGCGCGATCCACCAGCCGCTGCGCGTGCGCGCGGTCGGGCGCGGCAGGAAGCGCAGAAAGTCGACCTGTTCGCCGATCTGCACGACGAGCGACATCGCAACCGAGGCCGCCGCACCGTATTGCAGGATGTTGAAGCCGCCGCTGGCGTCACCGTGACGGCCGGCGAAGGTGGTCCACTCCGCAAACGAACCCGGTGACTGCAAGGCAATGAAGGCGAACGGCAGCAGGTGCAGGCCGATCCACAGCGGCTGCGTCCACGTCTGAAAGCGGCTGATCAGCGTGATGCCGTGCGTCACCAGCGGAATCACCGCGAGCGCGCTGATGACGTAGCCGATTGCCAGCGGCACCTCGAGGCAGAGCTTTAACGCGTGCGCCATGATGGCCGCTTCGATGGCGAAAAAAATAAACGTGAACGAAGCGTAGATGAGAGACGTGATGGTCGAGCCGAGATAACCGAAGCCGGCGCCGCGCG
This sequence comes from Betaproteobacteria bacterium, assembly GCA_025356695.1. The sequence continues at coordinate 60,073 of JANXSE010000299.1, read as the reverse complement.
TCAGCAGATCCATGTCGACGCCGTACTTGGCGGCGTAGTAGCTGATCGGCAATCCGGTGAGAAAAATCAGCACGCTGACGGTGGCGATCGCCCACACGGCGTTGGTAAAGCCGTAGTTGAGCGTGATGGCGGCGCCGATCGCTTCCAGCGCAAGAAACGAAATCGCGCCGAGCGCGGTGTTGGCGACGCGGAAATTTGACCAGCGGCGCGCGCTGTTCGCGGTGAAGCGCAGCGCATAGTCCTCCAGCGTCTGGTTCGCCACCCAGCGGTTGTAATCGCGGCGGATCGGAAGAATTCTCTGAATCGCCATCACATGACGCGACGTCATCCCTTTCAGTGCGTGGTTTCGCTACCGAACGGTGCGGACGCCCGTTTCTGGTGCGGAGTTGGTCGTTTGCGCACCAACTCGATGAATGGATTGCTACGCATAGCCTGCGGCCTCTAACTACAACCGCCTCATGTTGCAACGTAGCAAGAGTCGCACCAGCGTGATGCTGGAGCGTTGTCACTGCCGAGAGAAAACTTTAGGCAGCTACGCGCTTTTGCGTATTTGTGCGCTGCACCAACCGGATTACTGTGCAGGCGTCGAATGCAACAGCGATTACTCGGCAGTGAGCGTGGCAGCGATTTCAGGAAAACAGTGGTCCCTTTCATCCCAAGGAGTGTTTATGTCCAAGCGCAATGATTCAAACGAAGGGGCAATCGGCGCCCCGGCTTCATCGATCGAAGACACAGTTTCACCGCTGCGTCGGCGGATTCTGCAGGGCATCGCCGCACTGCCCGCGTTGTCGATGACCGGTATGGCGTTCGCCCAGGCGAAGTTCCCGACCGCCACGATCAACACGACCAAACTGGCGATTAGCGACACCGAAGTCACGGTCGGCCAGCTGCATTCGGCCACCGGCACCATGGCGATTTCGGAAACCGGTTCGATCCAGGCCGAACAACTCGCGATCGACCAGATCAACGCGATGGGCGGCATCCTTGGCCGCAAGATCAAGGTGATCAAGGAAGACGGCGCCTCCGACTGGCCGACCTTCGCCGAGAAATCGAAGAAGCTCCTGATCAACGACCATGTCGCCGCGGTGTTCGGTTGCTGGACCTCGGCTTCGCGCAAGGCGGTGCTGCCGGTGTTCGAGAAAGAAAACGGCCTGCTCTACTACCCGACCTTCTACGAAGGCCTCGAGCAGTCGAAGAACGTGTTCTACACCGGCCAGGAAGCGACCCAGCAGATTCTCTTCGGCCTGGACTGGGCGAAGAAGGAAAAGAAGGCCAGCACCTACTTCCTGATCGGCTCGGACTACATCTGGCCGCGCACCTCGATGAAGATCGCCAGGAAGCACATCGAGACGGTGGGCAAGCTCGGCAAGGTCGTCGGCGAAGAATACTACCCTCTGGGCAGCACCAACTTCGGCTCGCTGATGAACAAGATCAAGCTGGCGAAGCCGGATTGTATTTTCACCGCGGTGGTCGGCGGTTCGAACGTGGCGTTCTACAAGGCACTGAAGGCCGCCGGTATCACCGGTGACAAACAGCTGCTGCTGACGCTGTCGGTGACGGAAGACGAAATGACCGGTGTGGGCGGTGAAAACTTCCAGGGCTTCTATTCGTCGATGAAGTACTTCCAGTCTCTCGATAACGAGAACAACAAGAAGTTCGTCGCCGCCTTCAAGGCCAAGTACGGCAAGGATTCGGTGATCGGTGACGTGACGCAGGCCGGTTACCTCGGTCCGTGGCTGTGGAAAGCGGCGGTCGAGAAGGCGGGCAGTTTCGACGTCGACAAGGTGGTGGCGGCCTCGGCCTCCGGCATCGAACTGAAACAGGCCCCGGAAGGCTACGTCAAGCTCGACGCCAACCACCACCTGTGGAGCAAGTCGCGCATCGCGATGGGCATGCCGGACGCCACCTTCAAGGTGGTTGCCGAATCGCCCGAGCTGATCAAGCCGGACCCCTTCCCCAAGGGCTATCAATAAACGAAGTTGCTTGAAACCGGTGCGGCCGCCGCCTGCGGGCGCGGTCGCACCTCCGATCACCAGGGAGCCAGCGCATGGAATTTTCTGAACTGCTGAACATCGGCCTGATGCAGGGCTTTGCCGGACTGAGCCTGTTTGCGGTGTTGCTGCTGATGGGCCTGGGACTGGCGATCATCTTCGGTCAGATGGGCGTCATCAACATGGCGCACGGCGAGTTCATGACCATCGGCGCCTATACGATTTACCTCGGCTCGCATCTGTCGAGCCAGTATGCACCGGCCCTTGTGCCGATTTATTTTCCGTTCGCGATCGTACTCGCGTTCCTTTTTGCGTTTGCCCTCGGCTGGCTGGTCGAATGGGGCCTCATCCGTCATCTCTACAAGCGCCCGCTCGACACCCTGCTCGCCACCTGGGGCATCAGCCTCGCGTTGCAACAGTGCTTCCGCACTTTCATCGGCCCGAAAGAAGTGAGTCCGACGCTGCCCGACTGGCTGCTCGGTTCGTGGGCGCCGAAGGAGGGACTCGACATTCCGATCAACGGCCTCTTCGTGCTCGCGCTCACCGCGGTGGTGACGATCGGCGTGCTGATCGCGCTTAACAAAAGCCGCTGGGGCCTGCGTGTTCGCGCCACGGTGAGCAACCGCGTGATGGCCAATGCCATCGGCATCGATACCAGCAGGACCGACCGTCTGACGTTTGCCATCGGCTGCGGCATCGCCGGCATGGCGGGTGCCGCGTTCACCACCATCGGTTCGACCGGGCCGACCTCGGGCCAGCTCTACATCGTCGATTCCTTCCTCGTTGTCACCTTCGGCGGCGCGGCCAGTCTGCTCGGTACCGTGGTCTCGGCCTTCGGCATCGCACAGACGCAATCGCTGACCGAATTCTTCCTGCACGGCTCGATGGCCAAGGTGCTGACGCTGTCGTTGATCGTGGTGATCCTGATGATCCGTCCGCAGGGCCTGTTTGCAAGCAAGGTGCGGCGTTGAACTGCAATGAGCCGATGAAGAACACGCAATTGAGCAAAGAATTCTTTTCCCGGAGCCCGACCCGATGAAAGCCCTACAAGATCTGATCAAGCGTTACCAGTTGGCGAGTTTGCTGATACTGACGGTGCTGCTCGCTGTCGTGCTGCCGCTCTCGCTCGACATCTTCCGGCTCAACCTCATCGGCAAGTACCTGACCTACGCCTTCGTCGCAGTGGGTCTGGTCATGGTGTGGGGCTACGGCGGCGTCTTGAGCCTGGGGCAGGGCGTGTTCTTCGGCCTCGGTGGTTATGCGATGGCGATGTTTCTCAAGCTTGAAGCCTCCGATCCGGTGACCACCGCGATTCAATCGACGCCCGGCATCCCCGACTTCATGGACTGGAACCAGATCACGGCGCTGCCGGCGTTCTGGCTACCATTCAAATCATTGCCGCTGACGCTGATTGCCGTGATTCTGGTGCCGACCGTGCTGGCGTGGATCATCAGCTTTGCGATGTTCAAGCGCCGCGTCGGCGGTGTTTACTTCGCGATCATCACACAGGCAGTCGCTCTGATCGTCACCGTGCTGATCATCGGCCAGCAGGGCTACACCGGCGGCGTGAACGGCATGACCGATCTGAAGACGGTGCTCGGCTGGGACACGCGCACCGACTCGGCAAAATACATTCTTTATTACCTCTGTGTCGCGTTGCTGGTCGGCAGCATCCTGCTGTGCCGCTGGATCCAGACCGGCAAGGCGGGCACGTTGCTGCTGGCGATGCGCGACAAGGAGGACCGTGTGCGTTTCTCCGGTTACGACGTCGCCGACTTCCGCATTTTCACGTTCTGCCTGGCGGCGGCCCTGTCCGGCATCGGCGGCGCGCTGTTCTCGCTGCAGGTCGGCTTCATGTCGCCGAGCTTCGTCGGCATCGTGCCGTCGGTCGAGATGGTGATCTTCGCCGCAGTGGGCGGGCGCATGAGTCTCGTCGGTGCGGTCTACGGCACGCTGCTCGTCAACGCCGGCAAGACCTTCTTCTCGGAGAGTTTTCCGGATCTGTGGCTGTTCCTGATGGCGGCGCTCTTCATCGGCGTGACCATGGCCTTTCCGATGGGACTGGCCGGATTGTGGGAGAGCCATGTCATGCCGTGGTGGAACAAGCGCCAGAGCAAGGGCAAAGGCGGCGGTGAAGGTGCCGCCGGGACCGCATCGAGGACCGAGGCTAAGAAGGAGCCGGCGCGCAAGGAACCTGCCACCGCCTCATTGTCGAGCAGCCTTGCCGACGTCAGCGGCCAACACGCCATACCCGGGAGCATCTGATGAGCAATACCGACTTCGCGCTCGCCGTCGAAGACCTGACCGTTTCGTTCGACGGCTTCAAGGCGATCGATGCCTTCAGCCTGTATATCGACCGCAATGAACTGCGCGTGATCATTGGCCCGAACGGCGCCGGCAAGACGACGCTGCTCGATCTGATCTGCGGGCGCACCAAGGCCAGTGGCGGCAGCATCAAGTTCAAGAATGCCGAACTGACCAAGATGGCCGAATACCAGCGTGTGCGTCTCGGCATCGGTCGCAAATTCCAGACGCCGTCGATTTACGAAAACCTCACCGTCTTTCAGAACCTCGAAGTGTCTTTTCCAAAGGGGCGCACGGTGATGGGGGCGCTTGCATTCAAGTGCGACGACGAGGTGAAGGCGCGTGTGCAGGTCGTCGCCGAAGACATCTTTCTGTCCGACCGTCTCGACCTCGAGGCCGGTTTGCTGAGCCACGGCCAGAAGCAATGGCTGGAGATCGGCATGCTGTTGATGCAGTCGCCGGAGCTGCTGCTGCTCGACGAACCGATCGCCGGCATGAGCGCGCGCGAGCGCGACCTCACTGCCGAGCTGCTGCAACGCATCTGCAAGGGCCGTTCGGTGATCGTGATCGAACACGACATGGAATTTGTCAAACGCATTGCCCACAAAGTCACCGTCATGCACCAGGGAAAATTGCTGGCCGAAGGGCCGATGGAAAAGGTGCAGGCCGATCCGAAAGTCATCGACGTTTATCTGGGCCACTGACATGCGCGAAAACTGCACAACGGGGAGCACAGCATGCTGAAAGTCACCGATCTCTTCGTCGCCTACGGCCAGAGCGAGGCGTTGCACGGCATCTCGTTCAGCGGCAACAAGAATGAAACCGTTGCCATCATGGGACGCAATGGCATGGGCAAGACCACCCTGTTCAAAAGCCTGATGGGCGTCATGCCGGTGAAGAGCGGCAGCATCGATGTGGCCGGCAGCGAGGTCTCGAAAGACGAGAGCTTTCGCCGTGTCGCCAAGGGCATCGCCTACGTGCCGCAGGGCCGCATGATTTTTCCGACGCTGACGGTCGAGGAAAACATCCTCACCGGCATGGAGAATTCGAAAACGCGGCGCATTCCCGATGAGATCTACGCGTTGTTTCCGGTGCTCTTCGATATGCGGCGCAGGAAGGGTGGCAATCTGTCGGGCGGCCAGCAGCAACAACTGGCGATTGCGCGCGCGCTGGTCACCGAACCGAAGGTGCTGCTGCTCGACGAACCGACCGAGGGCATACAGCCGTCGATCATCAAGGACATCGCCAAGGCGCTCAATGAAATCCGCAAGCTGCGCGAAATCACCATCGTGGTCTCCGAGCAGGTGCTGAGCTTCGCGATGGATGTCGCCGACCGCCTGTTCGTCATCGAGGGCGGCCGCCTCGTGCACGAAACCTCGCGCGCCGACACCGATGTCGGCCGCATCAAGCAATACCTGTCCGTCTGACCGTTGTTATTTTTTGACTATCTTTGACAATTATCCCGCCAGGAGACGCAACATGACCGATACCCTGATCAAGGTCGATCTGACCCAATCGCCCACCACCAACGAGAACATCCACAACCGCTGGCATCCGGACATTCCGATGGCCTGCTGGGTCAAACCGGGCGATGATTTCGTACTCGAAACGTACGACTGGACCGGTGGCTACATCAAGAACAACGACAGTGCCGATGACGTGCGCGACATCGACCTGACGACGGTGCATTACCTCTCCGGTCCGGTTGGTGTCAAAGGCGCAGAGCCCGGTGACCTGCTGATCGTGGATCTGCTTGACATCGGCGCCAAACCCGACAGCCTGTGGGGCTTCAACGGCTTTTTCTCGAAGAAGAACGGCGGCGGTTTCCTCACCGATCATTTTCCGCAGGCGCAGAAATCGATCTGGGATATCAGCGGCCTGTTTACACATTCGCGTCACGTGCCGGGCGTCAATTTCGCAGGACTGATTCATCCCGGGCTGATTGGCTGTCTGCCGGACCAGAAGATGCTGGATATGTGGAACAAGCGCGAGAACGATTTTGTCGCCACCGATCCGAAGCGCGTGCCGCCACTGTGCGCCGACTACAATCCGGCCACCGCCCATCTGGGCAAGGCGACGGGGGCCGCGAAAACCAAGGCGGCTACCGAGGGTGCGCGCACGGTGCCGCCGCGCGAACACGGCGGCAACTGCGACATCAAGGACCTCTCGCGCGGCTCGAAGATTTATTTCCCGGTGTATGTCGACGGCGCCGGTCTTTCGGTCGGCGACCTGCACTTCAGCCAGGGCGACGGCGAGATCACCTTCTGCGGCGCGATCGAGATGGCCGGCTGGGTGCACATGCGCGTCAGTCTGTTGAAGGGCGGCATGGCGAAGTACGGCATCAAGAACCCGATCTTCAAACCGAGCCCGATCACGCCGACCTATAACGACTACCTGATTTTCGAAGGCATCTCGGTCGACGAATGGGGCAAGCAGCATTACCTCGACGTGCATGTCGCCTACCGCCAAGCCTGCCTGAACGCGATCGAGTATCTGAAGAAGTTCGGTTATTCGGCGGCCCAGGCGCACTCCATCCTCGGCACGGCGCCAGTGCAGGGCCATATCAGCGGTGTCGTCGATATTCCGAATGCCTGCGCCACGCTGTGGCTGCCGACGCAGATATTCGATTTCGATATCAATCCGTGCGCGGCCGGACCGACCAAGTTCCTCGACGGTTCGATCGACATGCCGCTCTCACCCGACCTCGTCTAAGGCGGCGGCGATGCCTACCTACGACTACGCCTGTGCCAGCTGTGGCGGCTTCGATGCCATCCGCTCGATGGCACAGCGTGACGAGCCGGCGGCCTGCCCCGATTGCGGGGCGTCGTCGCCGCGCGTGATGGTCGCCGCGCCGCGTCTGGCCTTGCTGGCCGACAGCACGCGCAGTGCGATGGCGACCAACGAGCGTGCGCGTCACGAGCCGAAGAGTTCGGGCAATTATGCGAAGCATCCGGCCGGCTGCGGTTGCTGCAGTTCGACGCGGCGCGGCGCGACAGTGAAGGATACGCAGGGCAACAAAGCGTTTCCAAGCAAGCGTCCCTGGATGATCAGTCACTGAGTCGGACGGCGGGACAGGCGTCCCGCCTTCGCTCCATCAGCGGAGAACCACATGCATCACGGCGATATATCGAGCAGCAAGGACACCGTCGGCGTAGCCGTCGTCAATTACAAGATGCCGCGGCTGCACACCAAGGCCGAGATCATCGCCAACGCGAAGAACATCGCGAGCATGGTGGTCGGCATGAAGTCCGGCCTGCCCGGCATGGATCTGGTGATTTTCCCCGAATACAGCACGCACGGCATCATGTACGACTCGAAAGAGATGTACGAGAACGCCGCCATGGTGCCCGGCGAGGAAACTGAAATTTTTGCCGCGGCCTGCCGCAAGGCGAAAGTGTGGGGCGTGTTCTCGCTGACCGGCGAGCGGCACGAAGAGCACCCCAACAAGGCGCCCTACAACACGCTGATTCTGATGAACGACCAGGGCGAGATCGTGCAGAAGTACCGCAAGATCATGCCGTGGGTGCCGATCGAGGGCTGGTATCCGGGCAACTGCACTTATGTGAGCGACGGCCCGAAAGGCCTGAAGATCAGCCTCATCATCTGCGATGACGGCAACTATCCGGAAATCTGGCGCGACTGCGCGATGAAGGGCGCCGAGCTGATCATCCGCTGCCAGGGTTATATGTACCCGGCGAAAGAGCAGCAGATTCTGATTTCGAAGGCGATGGCCTTTGCCAACAACGTTTATGTCGCGGTGGCGAACGCGGCGGGCTTCGACGGCGTGTATTCGTACTTCGGTCACTCGGCGATCATCGGCTTCGACGGCCGCACGCTCGGCGAATGCGGCGAAGAAGACATGGGCGTGCAGTATGCGGCGTTGTCGAAACATCTGATCCGCGATTTCCGCAAGAACGGGCAGAGCGAGAACCACTTGTTCAAGCTGCTGCACCGCGGTTACACGGGGCTGATCAATTCGCGCGAGGGCGACAAAGGTGTGGCGGCCTGCCCCTACGAGTTCTATAGCCAGTGGATCAACGATCCGGAAGCCACACGCAAGCGCGTCGAGGCGATCACGCGCGGCACGGTGGGCACCGAAGAGGCACCGATTGAGGGCATCCCGAATCCGGAAACGCTGGCGCATCGCTGAGTTGCCGGTGCGCGGTTGCGCACAGCAGATGCGGGTTTGATGAACATGGATGCCGCTGGTGCAAACGATCCGCTAGCCGCCTATCGCATCGCGGACGAGCCGTTTTACCAGTCCTCGGCAGACGAAGTAAATCTCTTCGAAGCGGCTTACGCGCACCGCCTGCCGCTTGTCCTCAAAGGGCCGACCGGTTGCGGCAAGACGCGCTTTGTCGAACACATGGCGTGGCGCCTGCAACGCCCGCTGATTACGGTGGCCTGTCATGAAGACCTCAACGCCGGCGATTTGATCGGGCGCTGGCTGCTCGGCGGCGACGGCACACGCTGGCAGGACGGGCCGCTGACTCTCGCGGCGCGCCACGGCGCCATCTGTTATCTCGACGAACTGGTCGAGGCGCGCGCCAATACCACGGTGGTGATCCATCCGCTGACCGACACGCGCCGCATGCTGCCGCTGGCGCCGTGCAATGAGATCGTGCACGCGCACGCCGACTTTCAGCTGGTCATATCGTACAACCCGTCGCCGTCGGTGCGCGAAATGAAGGCTTCGACACGGCAGCGCTTTTGCGCCATGGAGTTCGCCTATCCCGATGCGGCGCGTGAGGCGGTCATCGTCGCGCGCGAATCGGGCCTTGATCTTGAACGCGCCACGGCCATCACCGGCTTTGGCACGCGCACGCGACGTTTGCACGGCGCCGGCGTCGACGAGGGCGCCTCGACGCGCATGCTGGTGCGCGCGGCGGTGCTGGTGACGCAGGGTTTGTCGCTGGTTGCAGCGTGCCGGCTGGCGATGGTCGATGCGCTGAGTGATGACGCCGAGGTGCACGCAGCGTTGCAGGCGGCGCTCGACGCGTCGTTCTAAGCGGTTCGCGGCGATGGCCAACACCGCACGCACCGCCGCAACAAAAACCACGCTGTCGCACTGGCTGCGCCTGTTGTGGAACATCGCGCCGCCGCTGCATTTGAACAGCGAGCAGCCGTTCATCATGGCCGGCGCGGTTCATCTGCCACCGCAAAACCATTGGCAACAGCACGCCGCGGCTGCCGCGCATGCGGTGGCGCACCTCGTGTATTCGCCGCGTCGCTTTGATGGTGACGGGCTCGCACCCATTGCACGCACCTTGGCCGGCTTGCTCGAGGATGCACGCGTCGAAGCGCTGGCCGTGCGCGATCTGCCCGGCCTCGCGCGCCTGTGGCGGCCCATGCACACGGCGACGCCGGACAGCGGTGCGAACTTCGAAGTGTTGTTGCAGCGACTGGCGCGCGCACTGGCCGATCCCGCGTATGACGATCCGGACATCTGGGTAAGCAAAGGTCGCACGCTCTTTTACGGTGATGCGCAGAGCGGGCAGCCCGCATTGCACAGCGCAGCCGACGTGCGCAATGCAGCGATGCGCCTTGGCCACGACATCGGCCAGATGCGCATGCAGTTCAATGCGAAGACCTATCGCGTCGCGCCGGCTTACCGCGACGATCACCGCTGGATGTGGAGCGCCGATGTGTTGAGCACGGCGCCGCCGCCAGCCATTGCGCCGGCCGGCGGCGTGCACGAAGACGACCCCGCCGTTGCGCCGGATGAATCGGTGACGCGCTATCCCGAGTGGGACCGCCTGATCGGTCGCCTGCGGCCCGACTGGTGCAGCGTCATCGAGCAGGCCGCTTTGCGCAATCAAACGAATGACGTGGAAATCGATCACGAAGAACTGATCCGGCAAACCGCCGTTCGTTTGCGTCGTCCGCTGCGCACGCTCACACACCATCGCGCCGCGCCGCAGCGCAGTGACGAGGGCGAGGTGTTTGATGCCGGCGCTCTGGTGGACTGGCAGGTGGCACGGCGCCGGCACTATGTGCCCGAACCGCGCGTCTATCGCGCGCTCGAAGGGCGCAGGGCACGCGCCACAGTCATTCTGCTGATCGACCAGTCGGCGTCAACCGCGGACGTGCATGTTGCAGACGGCACCAGCGTCCTGCAGACAGCGGCGCTATCGGCCGCAGCCATGGCTAAAGCGCTGGAAGCCGCAGGTGTGGATTGCAGTATTGCCGGCTTCAGTTCAAACGGACGACACGCGGTGCGACTCATTACGGTGAAGTCATTACACGAGCCGGCCGATTACTACATGATGGTGCGCCTGCAGGCGTTGCGGCCGGGCGGGTCGACGCGGCTCGGCGCCGCGTTGCGGCACGCCACGCGTGGCCTCGCGCAACACGGCGACGGTCCGCGTTTTGTGATCGTGTTGTCCGATGGCGAACCATATGACATCGATATCCACGATCCGCGTTATCTGGTCGAAGACGCGCGACATGCCGTGGGCGCGGCGGCACGACAGGGCGTGCGCGTGGTTTGTCTGGCGTTGGCGCCGGACAGGAGTAGTGAGGCGCGGCGGATATTCGGTCACCCGGGCGTGCAGGCTTTGCGCAATCCTGGTGACGTTCCCCGTGCCCTGGCCCGCCTGATGGCCTGAGCATGCGGTGCGCAACGGCGGTGTATCAGAGCGGATCGAAGCCGGCCGCTTTGAACGACTGCAACGATGCGGGCGCGGCGAGAAAATTGATGAACGTGCGTCCCGCCTGCGCTTGTGTTGACGCTTTGAACACGCCCGCCGAGAGCACGCTCATTTTCTGCAGTTCCGCCGGCAGCTGCGCGGCGACTTCGATGCCGGGGCCGGCGGCGAGCAGTTCGGGCACTTGTTGAATCGCGATGTCGGCGCGGTCGTCGAGCAATTGCTCGGCGCATAAACCGCCGGGCTGGCGGCTGGTCTTGATGGCGTCGGCGATGCCGAGGCGTTTGATTAATTCGGCGAAATAAATACCGCTGGCGCCGTCGATGGTGCAGGCGATCGCGCGTGCTTCAAGCAAGACACGTTTGAAGGATTCGACCGTGCCGATGTCCGGTTTCGGCGCGCCGGCTTTGACGGCGATGCCGATACCATAGTGCGCAAATTCGCGGCGGCTTGTCGCGTCGAGAATGTTTTCGCTGATCATGCGTTCGATCGCCGGCAGGTTGCTGACGGCAACGTCGGCGGTTTCGCCGGCGGCCAGCCGCATCTGCACGCGTTTGGCGGGGTCGTAGCTGGCGTCGATTTTGATGGGGTGTGCGCGTTCGAAGGCCGGTAGCAATTCCGAAAATACGGTGCGCAGGGCGTTGGAGGTCATTACTTTGAGGGTGATGGTGTTGGTCATGTGCTTTCCAGAAGTGATCGCAGAAAATGTAGCCCGGATGGAACGAAGTGTAATCCGGGGCGGAAGCACCGACATTCCCGGAATACGCTGCGCCCCTTCCGGGCTACAGACTGTGGTAATGAAACAGTCGCGTAGGGTGCGCACCGCGCACCGTTTACAGCGGCTCCGCGTGCGCGTTGCGCACCCTGCAACTCAGCGCAATCCCGGAAATACCGTGAGCGCGGTCTCGCCGAAGATCCAGCGGCGGTCTTCCTCGGAGAGGAAGGTCAGCACTTTTTTCGCTTCGTCGAGGCGGCTTTTGACGCCGTTGAATTTCGGGTGTGCCGGATAATTAGAGCTCCACATGATGCGTTTGGCGCCGAAGGTCTGCACGAGTTTTTCGTAGAGCGCCTCGGCAGTGCCGCCGGCGTCGCGCGCGGCGGCGATGTTGTTGATGGCGGTTTTGACGTAAACGTTCGGGTTGTCGGCGAACGAGAACAGCGGCGCGAGATCGGGGTAGGGCGGGGCGCCTACCTTGTGGCCCCAGGCGTGTTCGAAACACACTTTCACATCGGGGTAACGTTCCATCGCCTTGCGGATTTTCGGCAGCTCGATGATGCGATCGTTGACGGCGAGCGGGATGTTAAGCTTCTGCATGCGTTCCCACAGCGGGAAGGTCGCCGGTTCGCCGAGCGAGGTGGCCGGCAGGCGGCCGCGCATGAAGCGCATGCCGGTCACACCCTCCTGTTCGACCAGGCGCGAGAGTTCATCGGGCGATTTCGGGTCGAGTGGATCGAGCACGACCACGCTGGCGAAACGTTTCGGATCGACGCGCGCGGCGTCGCAGGTGTAGCGGTTGTCGTATTCATAGACGAAATAGGCCTGCACCAGCGTGGCTTTGTTGACACCCGCTTCGTCCATTAATTTCGCCAGCGTCTCGACAGTGGTCACCGGCCATTCGGTCTGGCCGATTTCCTTGATGCTGGGGATGGTGCCGGCGCGCGGCGTGTCACTGATCTGCGGATATTTTTTGCGGTCGTCCGTGAAAACGTGGACGTGGGTGTCGACGATGACCATGATTTCCTTTCGGGCTTTGTTTCTGTATTGCCGCGCTGCGGTGCGCGAGAGTGCATCCGGGCGGCTCGCGCTATTATAACGGCGCGTTTCGTCCGTATCGCATTAGCCGAACCCGTTTATCCCATCAGCGCACCGCAGAGGACAGCATGAAGAAAATAAAATCGGAGTTGCAGGTATTCAACCAGGCCAAAGAGCCCGACCACCCCGGCGTCATCCCCGGCCTCACCATCAAGAAACTCGCCGGCTGCGCGGATCATCCGGCCGAGCGCATCAGCGTGGGTCTTGCCACCTTCGGCCCCGGCACGCACGAGCACCTGCACTGGCACATGATCGAGACTTTCCACTACATCGTCGCCGGCGCTGGTATCGTGCGCGACATTGAGGGCAATTCGTGGGAAGTCGGCCCTGGCGATGTTGTCTTCGGCCCGGCCGGCCTGCGCGGCGCGCATGAGTGGGAAATCAAGGAGTCATTGTCGCTGCTGACGATCAAGGGTACAACTTCGGCGGAGCGCGCGATCCAGTTCAACATCGACCGCAAGACCATGGAATCGTCAGCCGACATGCAGTATCTGGTCGACCGCGGCATTGCCGACATGAAGGGCTCGTTTTACGAATAGCGGCCGGCTGCGGTGGCGCCGGCTTGACGTGTGTATTTAAATGTCCGACGATCAAAGAAAAGCCGCTTGAGCGGCGGATGGTCTTTTCGAGGCGGTCCAATCCGGAGGAGGCCTGTGATGAGGGCAATTCGTGTTTTGTGGATGTTCGCACTGGCCGCGGCGAGTGCGTTTGCGTTGGCGCAGGGTCCGGCGTGGCCGAACAAGCCGGTGCGGGTGGTGGTGCCGTTTGCCGCCGGCGGCAGCACCGACATCGTTGCGCGCATACTGTGCGCGCGTCTGACCGAGGCCCTCGGCCAGCAGTTCATCGTCGACAACCGCGCCGGCGCCGGCGGGTCGGTCGGTTCGGACATCACGCAGCGCGCCAATCCCGACGGCTACACGGTGATCATCGTGGCAACCAGTTACGCCACCAACGCCGCGCTCTATTCGATGCCCTTCGATCCGGTCAAGGGCATCACGCCGATTGCCTTGTTGCACAGCGGACCGTGGGTGCTGGCGGTGAACATGATGGTCAAGGCCAGCAATCTGAAAGAGCTCATAGAGCTGGCGCGCGCGCAGCCGGGCACGCTCAATTTTGGTTCTTCGGGCATCGGCGGCGGCACGCACCTGGCGACCGAACTACTCATGCAGTTGACCAAAACAAAAATGGTGCACGTGCCGTACAAAGGCGACGCACCCGCGGTGACCGATCTGCTCGGTGGGCAGATCCAGCTGATCATTTCGTCGGCGCCGGCCTTGCTGCCGCACCTGAAGGCCGGCAAGCTGCGTGCTTTCGGCGTGACCACCGAGAAGCGCTCGGCGGAACTGCCCGACGTGCCGGCGATCGGCGAAATCGTGCCGGGCTACGAAACCAATCCGTGGAACGGCATGTGGGGTCCGCCCGGCATTCCGAAAGAAGTGGTTGCGCGCATGAACCAGGCGCTGGCGAAAATTCTCGGCATGCCGGAAGTGCAGGAACGGCTACGCGGCGAGGGGCGCGAAGCGACGCACTCCTCGCCGGAGGAATTTGCGCGCATCATCGCGCGCGACATCACGAAGTGGAAAAAGGTCGTGCAGGAAGGCAACATCAAGGTGCAGTGAGGCAATTCATTTAACGCGTGCTTTCGCGCGCGACAATTCAGACTCGGAGGAGATGCAACATGGCGGTGGAATTCGCATCAACATTGCAGGTATTCGATCAGGCCAATGTGAAGGAGACGCGCGGCGTGGTCGACGGTCAGACGCTGCGTCCGTTGATCGGCTGCCCTGACCGGCCGAGCGAGCGCGTGCGCGTCGCCGTCGCCAATTTCAAGGCCGGCACGCACGAACATCTGCACTGGCATGCCATCGAGGTGTTCTATTACGTGATGGCCGGCAGCGCGATCGTGCGTGATTACCACGGCAAGGAGTTTCCGGTGCACGCCGGCTCGTCGATTTACGCGCCGGCTGGCATCGCCGGCTCGCACGAGTGGCAGGTCGGCAAGGACGGCCTGCAACTCTTGTCGATCCGCGCCACCACCGACGGTCACCGCCGCATGCAGTATACGGTTGACCGCGAAACGAAACGTTCATACATCGAGCTCGATGAACTCGCCGTGATGGACGGCATCAGCTACAAATCGCATTACTAAAACCAAAAGTACGCGCGTGAGCGCGATTCATGAAGTCTGAAAGGGAATGAAATGTCGCAAGCCAGTGGTATGAAGCCCATCCGTCGCGTCGTTACCGGCAACGATGCCAACGGCAAATCCACCGTCACCTGGGACGGGCCGTCGCCTTATTCTCACGCGGCGTCGATGGGGCACGGTCGCGGCCACACCGATCTGTGGGTATGGACCGAGAGCCCCGCGCCGCTGTCGGGTGCCACTGACGATGGCGGCATCCCGTACGATTTTCCGGGCCCGCCCAACGGCGGCCAGCTGCGCGTCATTCAGGGGGTGGGCAAGCCGGATGATTACGACGCGGCGACCGACACCAATATCGTCGCGCCGCACGCGCCGAAAATCCGACCGCCCGGCCGCACCTGGGACCGCGGTGGTCATAACTTCTACTCGGGCGGCATGCACAAGACGGAGACCGTCGATTACGCGCTGATTCTCGAGGGCAATCGCACGCTGGTGCTGGATGACCAGGATGTGGAATGGGGCCGGGGGGACGTCGTCATCGACGTCGGCGCCTGGCACCAATGGGCGAGCCGTGTCGCCGGCGGTTCGCTTGTCATGTTCGACATGATTTCGGCGACCTTTGTCGATGGCCCGGTCGGCCTTGCGCAGGGCAACGATCGGGTGATGACCGCGGCCGCCAATCATACGGTGCCCAACGGTGTGAAGCCGACGCGCCGCATCGTCTGTCTCGACAAGCAGCCGAACAAATCGACACTGGCGAGTGACGCTGCCACGCCCGATGTGCGCACCGATCCGGCGCGCCCGGGCTACGCTTCGCAGCGCCTGTGGGTCACCGATGCCACGCCGGCGAAGATCGTGCTTGAAACGTTGCAGTTCCCGCACACCATCGAGCCGCCGAAGAACGGTTCGGTGATGCGCACGGTCACGTTTCCGCCGGATGCCTCGTGGCAGGGCAAGGTCGGGCAGAAGGAAGTTGCCGCGTTTTTCCAATCGATGGGTTCACCCAAGGCATCCACGTGGTCGGCGAACGCAAAGCATCCGTACATGCAGAAAATGGAAACGCTGGAATTCGCGGTCGTCACCGACGGCGAATTAGTACTGGTGCTCGACACGCAGGACGTGACGCTGAAAAAAGGCGAGTTCGCCATTATTCGCGGCAGCAATCATGCGTGGAGCAACCGTACCGGCAAGCCGGCGACGATTGCGCTGGCCTCGCATGACGGGAAGTATTAAGCAGCTTTGTCCGGTTCGTAGGTAATGCGTGGCGAGCAGCGCAGGGGAGTTCGCAGGACCGGCGAACCGGGGCGGCCTTCTCTTTTCTTACTTTCTCTTGGCCGCTCAAGAGAAAGTAAGCAGCTGCCGGGCTGCCCCCGGCCAAACGGAAACACCGTGGTTTATATATGCAGTAGTCCCCCCATCCCCGCCTTCCCCCTCAAGGGGGGAAGGAGCAACCCGGTGCCTTCCACGCCGGTCCGCGTGAGCAACAAAGCACATTGCCATCCGGCGGAATGCGCTGCGCTTTTCCGCCCTAACAACTGCGGCATCATGCGCATAACACGCAACGGTATAATTCCCTCTCGCAGAATTCCGGAGCCCGCATGATCGTCCCGCATAAAATTTATATCGCCGCGGCACTCGCCGCCGCCATCACCACCCCGCACGCCAGCGCCCAAAACCAGTGGCCCAACAAACCGATCCGCATGACCGTATCGTCAGGCGCGGGCGGCGGGCTCGATTTTGTCTCGCGTCTGATTGCCACGCCGCTCACTGAGGCGCTGGGGCAAAGCGTGGTGGTCGATAACCGCGCCGGTGCGAGCGGCAGCATTGCCGCTGACGTGACCGCGCATTCGGCGCCCGATGGTTACACCGTGATGATGTTGTCGGCGAGCCTCGTGGTGTACGGCATCGTCGCCAGGACGCCGTACGATCTCTACAAGGATTTTGACGCGGTGTCGCAGGTCGCCGGCGGGCCGTACATTCTGACGGTGCATCCGTCGTTACCGGTAAAGACCGTTGCCGAACTGGTGGCCTACGCCAAAGCTAATCCGTCGAAACTGAATTTCGCCTCGACCGGCAATGCGTCGCTCGCGCATCTCGCCGGTGAGTTGTTTGGCCAGTCGACCGGCACGAAGGTGACGCACATTCCGTATAAGGGCGTCGGTGCGGCGCTGACCGATATGCTGTCGGGGCAGGTGCAGTTCAGTTTTTTGAGTGGCGGTTCGATCTACAACCAGGTGCGCTCGGGCAAACTGCGCGCGCTGGCAATCGCGAGCAACAAACGCGCCAAAGTCGCACCGGAAATCCCGACCATGATCGAAGCCGGTGTGCCGGGTTATATCGTGACGCAATGGCACGGCATGGTGGCGCCGCGCGGTACGCCGAAGACTATCATCGGCCGCATCTACAAAGAGATTGCGAAGGGCGTGCAGCGTCCGGACGTGATGGCGCGTTTTGAGCAGGACGGCACCGACAGTGTCGGCAGTTCGCCGCAGGAATTCGCCGCCTTCCTGCGCGCCGAGCGCGATCAGTGGACGCGCGTGGTGAAGGGCGCCGGGATCAGGATTGAATAGTCGCGCAGACGTTTAACGAGAACCGCCTCTGAATTTATCTCCCTCCCTTGCGCGAAGCGCGGGGTAAGGAACAGGTCTTTAGCGCGGCATCGGCCGCAACACCGGCACTTCCGGATCGCCCGGCGGCTGCGCGTTGCCGGCGATCAGCAGCATGCCGACCAGATCGTAATATCCCATCAGGCTGATCAGTTCGACGATGCCCTGCTCGCCGAATTTCGCCAGCGCCGTGGCGTAGGTTGCATCCGAGACTTTTTTGTCGCGGAATATTTCAGTCGCCAGATCGTACAACGCGGCCTCGTCTTCCTGCAT
Source organism: Betaproteobacteria bacterium (assembly GCA_025356695.1). Next base: position 42,296 of record JANXSE010000299.1, on the reverse strand, counting down.
GCCGGCGGGCCGTTTGCCGGCGGCAAGCTCAACACCGACTTTCGGGTCGAGCCCGCCTTTGATCGCCGCCTTGTAATGGCTGCGCCAGGCCCAGCGCACATTCTGGTTGCGCGACGCGAGCAGGATTGCGAACTCGGTGAGCCGCGCGGGGAACTGCGTGTTCCAGCGCAGGTAGTCGGACAGCCCGGTGATGCGTTCGGCCAGCGCCGGGCTGCGCAGGTAGATGCGATAGGGCGGTTGCCTGAAATTGGCACCGCGCGGCGGCGCCGAGACGCTGTCGGCCCATTGTTTCTGTTCTGGGGTCAGTTTCTCCAGAGAAATTTCCGGAAAGCGCTGCAGGCTTTGCGCGGCGGAAACCTGCGGCAGGGCCATCGACAACGAGGATGCCGCGAGCAAGGCGCTTTTGAAAATATTCTTCATCAGGGATTCCATGGGATATTGTGATTATTCGACGCGGACCATTTTCAGCGCCGGCCCGTTCGGCTTTTGCGTCAGGGTCAGCGTGTCGCCGTTGATTGCAATGTCGAACTGGTTGCCGGGGGCGGCCATCGCGAAGGCGCTTTTGGCGACGAGTACTTTCACTGCCAGCACATTGTCCTTGATCGTATAGGTTCCCGACTGCAGATACAGCGCATTGAAGACCGCGACCTTGTCGGCATCGGTTGCCTTGTCGTTTGACGGATAGTCGGGCAGCGGCTTGCTGCCGTTGATGCGCACGAAGCTGTAGTGTTTGGGTGTAAAGATATAAAGGCCCGGCTGCGGTGTGGTCAGTGGCGGTTTGCCGGTCTCGGCGATTTCGCCGATGCGCCAGACGCCGACCAGCGGGTTGTGCGATGCACCCGATTGGGCGTGCACAGCGGTGGAGAGAAGAATTGCAGAAATAAATGCGCATACGCTGATTCGTGACATTGGATTCCCCCGTTTAAATTTTTCGATTGAAATGCGATGATGCACGCCGGCTATTCGACCTTGATGTTGGCGTCGCGCAGGATTTTCGCCCACTTGTCCATTTCGCTGCGGATGGTGCGGCCGAAATCCTCGGGCGAGCCGCCGGTGACGACGTAACCGACCTCGGTCATGCGCGCGCGCACCGCCGGCATCAACAATACCTTGTTGATCGCTGCGTTCATGCGTGTGACGATTTCGCGCGGCGTGCCGGCCGGCGCGATGATGCCGCGATGGCTGGTGGCGTCGATCTGCGGCCAGCCTGATTCGGCGAATGTCGGCACCTGCGGCATGACGTCGCTGCGCGTTGCCGCAGCGATCGCGAGCGGGCGCAACTTGCCGGTGTCGGCGAGCCCCTTGGCGGCGAAGATGCCGCCGAAGCCGACCATCACCTCGCCGCTGGTGGTGGCGTAAATGGCGAGGCCCGTGCTTTTGTAGGGGATATGCGTGACCTTGATTTTCGCCACCGCGTTGAACAACTCGCCCATCACATGCGGCACCGTGCCGTTGCCACCCGACGAGTAGTTGAGTTTGCCGGGATGCGTGCGCGCCAGTGCGACGAGTTCCTTCACCGATTTCACCGGCAGCGACGGATGCACCACCATCAGCGTTGTGCTCGACGACGAGATGCCGCCCACCGGTACGAAATCGCGCAGGCTGTCGTAGGGCAGTTTGCCGACCAGTACCGGGTTGACGATGAAGGCGTGGTCCATCACGTACATGGTGTAGCCATCAGCCTTGCTGACGGCGACCGCCTGTGTCGCGATCACAGTGCCGCCGCCCGGACGGTTGTCGATGACGACCGGTTGTCCAAGCACCTCGGAGAGTTCCGGTGCGATGGCGCGGATAATGCCGTCGGCGCCGCCGCCCGCCGCATAACCGACCAGCATGCGCACCGGCTGGTTCGGATAATTTTGCGCAAATGCAACGCCGGCCAGTGTCATGGCGATGCCGGCCAGCGCGCACGGCGCGTGATACCGCTTCTTCATTGCTCCTCCGGGGATGCGACTGCAACGCCGGCACACCTTGGATGGCGCGGTGCCGGCGGATTCTTGTAATTGATGTTGTTATAATAACGCGATCTTGAAACGCACACCTTTATTGCATTCTTCTTTTGCGTTGCGCGCACGCGCGACGCACGGCGGCGCATCCCCGCGCCCGCGCCCCCCCTCGTCGTAATACGACTCCGCGTGCGTGCCGCGCGGACCCAAAACCGGTGAATATGCACCGGCCATCCGCATTGATTGAATCCAGAACGTCACCGCGCGCGCATAACGCCGCCGTAACGTTGCAACCCACGTAACGGAGAACCCATGAAATTGACCCGCCGCGAACTTCTCAAAGCCGGTGCCGCCAGCGCCGCGCTCGGCGCTGCATCCCGCCTTCCCGCACAGCCTCTGATCATGACGCCGGCGTCCGAACTGATTCCACGCTCGGGCAAGCGCCGCGTCGTCATTGCCGGCGGCGGCTGGGGCGGATTGACCGCCGCACGCCATATCCGCGAACAGGCGCCCGATCTCGAGGTGATCGTGCTCGAGCGCAATCCGGTGTTCTGGTCCTGCCCGCTGTCCAACAAATGGCTGATTGATGTCGTCGACACGAATTTTCTGGTGAAGTCGTACATGGCGCCGGCGAAGCGCCACGGCTATACCTTCGTGCAGACCGAAATAACCGAAATCGACCGTGCGAAAAAGCGTGTCAGTACCGCACAGGGTTACCTCGACTATGACTGGCTAGTCATCTCGGCCGGCATCCGCTACGGCTTCGAGGCGTGGTTCGGCAACGACAAAAAAGCGATCGATTACACGCGCACCACTTATCCGACCGCCTACATCCCCAGCGCCGAACATGCGCTGGTGAAACAGAAGATCCACAACTTCAAGGGCGGCACTTTCGTGCTGACGCTGCCGCCGCCGCCGCACCGCTGCCCGCCGTCGCCCTACGAGCGCGCCTGTCTGATGGCGTGGCTGTTCAAGCAGAAGAAGTTGAACGCGAAGATCGTCATCCTCGATCCGAAGCCGAACGTCGCGCCGATCACCGGCGGCTACAAGCTGGCGTTCAGCGAACTGTATTCCGACATCATCACCCACGTGCCCAACGCCGCGATCAAGGAAGTCGATCCGTTCAACAAGGTGGTGAAAACCGCCGCCGGCGATTTCAAGTTCGACGATGCGCTCTTGATGGCGCCGCACCAGGCCGCCGATCTTGTCTGGAAAGCGGGGCTGATCGGTAAAACGCCGGAAGGCAAGCCGACCGGCTGGGCTGCAGTGAATCCGCTGTTCTATAACGCGGCCGACGATCCGCAGGTGTTCGTCATCGGCGATTCGGTCGGTGCCGTGTCGCCGCATTTCGGCCATTATCCCAAGGCCGGACACGTCGCAAACCGCCAGGGCCGCTCGGTCGCCAAATTCATCGCCATGCAGGCCAGGGGCGAGGCACTCAAGCCCATCATTATCGACAACCTCTGCTACATGCTGGTGAACAACAGCCCGCGTGAGGCGATTGCCGTGCAGTTCGATTACCAGATCGGCGAAGACGGCCTGCTGCGGCAGACGCAGATCGACGACAACGACCGTCGTCCCGAGTTGTGGGAGTCGGACCTCAAGTGGGTCGGCTATATGTTCGACGATTTTGCGGCGGGTTGACCTGGCGCTGATCGATGCAGTAACTCAAAGGCCGGCAGTGATGCCGGCCTTTTTTTATGTCTGTCGTGGTACCTACAGGAACTTCCGCACTTGAGCGCAGTCAAGTCTGAGGGGATCGCAAATTCTGCGGGTGTAGTGGTTGCCGGCGCTTGAAGTTTTGTCATATTCCTCCGTTATAAGTTCATGTGTCCGGGAATCCGCCTACATGCGGCCCCCGGGGGCGGCCCCGACTGTTTCGCGGCTGCCGGTTTCTTTGGAAAGGGTTGATGGTGTTGCGCCGCTACGCACCGAGTGCCGAAAGTCTCCGCGACAGCCGCTGGCTGCGCTGGCTCGGCCCGCGTGCGCGCGAGCCGCAGGCCTGGCGTTTCGACCGCCGTCGCGTCTCGCGTGGGGTGGCGATCGGTGCGTTCACTGCCGTGCTGGTTCCGCTGGGCCAGATTCCGCTGGCGGTGATCGCTGCATTGCTGCTGCGGGCCAGTCCGCTGGCCGCGGCCACCGCCACGTTTATCAGCAATCCGCTGACCTTCGGGCCGATTTACTACGCGGCCTACCAGCTGGGCAGCGTACTGTTGCAGGCGGTCAGCCTGCGCGCCGCTGCACCGGTGTTGCCGGTTGAATCATCCGGCGAATGGCTGGGCACCGGCTGGAGCATGTTCGTTACCCACGGCGCGCCCCTGTTGCTCGGCGTCTGGCTGCTGGCAGCGGTGGCGGGCGCGATCGGTTATTTCGCCACGCAAAGCATCTGGCGCCGTCGCGTGCTGGCACGGCGGGCTGCAAAACGGGCGGTGCGGCCGGCCGATGCGGTCATGGAGGTCGTCGCGCCCTGTGTGCCTTTTGTCGAGACTGCGCCCGACAAGGTCTGCCTGCCTTAGTCCGAACGGGTCTGCGAAGATTCGTCAGGCAGCAGCAGAACGATGGCCGCTTTGAGCGCGGCAATGCCGGCCATGGTCCATAGCAGCGCCGAGAAGCCGATGCCTTTAACCAGCGGACCCAGCATCCACACTGCCAGTGAGCTGATGCCGAAGGCGACCGTGAGCCGCATGCCGGCCACGCGTGAACGCAGGCGGTCATCGACGTAACGCACGATCATCGCATCGGTGAACGGGATCGAACCGAAGACGAGGATCATCACGCCAAGGAGTGCTGCGAACATGCCCCAGGCCTGTGCGTAGGCGGCGACGATCAGAAACGGGATCTGCGCCACCGACAGCCACAGCTGCAGCGGCTTGAAGGCCATGCGGTCGATCAATTTGCCGACCACGATTTGCGTGAACGAGGCGATGGTGTAAATCAGCGCCAGCAGGGCGCCGAGCAGCGCCGGGTCTTCGATCACGCCGCGGAAGGATTCCGACAGCAGCTGCGAATTGCCGTTGGTGGTGAAGTTGAAGAGGATGCTGCTGGTTACCGCGGTGGCCGTCATGACGAAGAACACGCGCGCCAGCGTCGCGCTCGACAATTCGACCTTGGCTTTGCCGCCGCGCTTGGCCGGCGCTACTGTTTCGCGCGGACAGTGCAGCGCAAAGACGATGCCGCAGGCGAAGGCGATCAGCCCCGGCACTGCAAACGCCGCGCGCCAGCCCGCCCACTTGATCAGCAAACCGGTCAGCACCGCGGCGACCGCGATGCCGAGGTTGCCGGCAAGCCCGTTGATGCCGATGACTTCGCCCGGATTGTGCACGTTCTGCACCAGCATCGGGATGCCGACCGGGTGATAGATCGAGGCGAAGGTGCCCATTAGCATGAGCGCTGCCGCGAGCTGCCATGAATTCTGCGTCAGCGCGACGAGCAGGGCCGAAACACCCATGCCGAAGAAAAAGATGACCATCATGTTGCGGCGGCCCCACAAGTCGCCGAGGCGCCCGGCCGGCAGCGCGCCGATGCCGAACAGCAGGAAAGCGCCGGCGCTGTAGGGCATGAGGTCGGCCCAGTTTGAATTGAACTCCGTGGCGATCGAGGCCACGGCGGTGGCGAAGATCAGCAGGAACATGTGATCGACGCCGTGGCCGATGTTGAGCATCAGGCTGACGATAGGCGGAAATTCACGCGGCGATGTTGCGTAGGCGGTCGGGGTTGTCATAGCCCCGAGTTTGCTTGAGCAGGTGCGCGCTGTCCAATGACGGCGGCTTAAATGCCTCGCTGCACTGCAGCGCGAATCAGAGATCGCGGAAGTGCGTTTTGATCCAGCCCAGCAGATTTTGCAGATCCATCGCGCCGGCCTGGCGCGCGATCTCGCGGCCGTGGCTGAACGCGATCAGCGTTGGGATGCTGCGGATGCCGTAGCGCGCGGCGATATCGGGTTCGGCCTCGGTGTCGAGTTTTGCCAGTCGCGCTTTCAGTTTGAGTTGCGCCGCCGCCTGCGTGTAGGCCGGCGCCATCATGCGACAGGGCGCGCACCACGCAGCCCAGAAATCCACCACCAGCGGCAGATCGTCCGCGGTGACATGACGGTCGAAGCCGGCTGTGTTGAGTTCGAGCGGGTAGGTCGGCAATAACGACTCCTTGCAACCGCCGCAGCGCGGCGATGCCTCCAGCCGTTCGCGCAGCACGCGGTTGGTGGCGTGGCAATGCGGGCAAACGACGTGCAAGGAATCGCTCATGGCCGCTCTTGGAGCAGATGTTGCGGCAGGCGCGCCTGCAAGGCACGCATTTCCGTCTCGAGGTCGTGCACGCGTTCAATCAGGCGCAGTACCACCGCCAGCGCGCCGGCGTCGAGCTCGAAGTCATGGTGCAGGCGGCAGGCGGTGCGCGCGATGTCGAGGCAGTCGGCGCCGAAGGTCGTGCCGGCGTCGTTATGCGGTGACAGTGCATCAAGTTCGACCAGCTGGCGCAGCAAATCCTGCGACAAACCCGACAGCTCGGCGACTTCGGCCAGCGTTAATTCATGGCCGGCGTCCAGCCACAGCGCTTCGCTGATTTCGATTCTCATCACACTGCCTCCTTGGTGCTGCCGAAATGGCTGCGTGGATCGAAATGCGATTCTTTGGCAAGCTGCCCGAATAACTCGCGTTCGCGCGCGGTTGGCGCCGCCGGCACGGCGATCTGCACGACGGCATAGAGGTCGCCTTCGCCTTCACGCTTCGGCAGGCCGCGCTTCGACAGCCGCAAATGCTGGCCGGCCTTGGTGCCGGCCGGTACTTTGAGGCGCACCGCGCCGTCGAGTGTGGGCACTTCGATGCTGGCGCCGAGTACCGCTTCCCATGGCGCCAGCGGCAGATCAACATACAGATCGTGGCCGCTGGCGCGAAACAGGCGGTGCGGCGCTAGCGCAATATGCAGATAAAGATCGCCGTCGCGGCCGCCGTCGAAACCCTTGCCGCCCTTGCCCGGGATGCGCAGGCGCTGGCCTTCGGTCGCGCCTTTCGGCACACGCACGCGCAAGGTGCGCGGCACGCGACGCGGCACCCCCTGGTCGTCGTGCTCGACGGCTTCAAGATTGAGTTCCACCTCGGTGCCGTGGGCGGCCTGTTCGAGCGTGATGCGCGCCTCGACTTCGAAATCCTGCCCCGGCATCGGGAAGCGGCCGCCGGGGTGGCGCCCCGACAAACCGGCGAAGAGATCGGCGAGGTCAGCTTCGTCGAAGGATGTGTGCGTATTGCCCGCACGGCCGCCACGCGCAAAACCCTCGCCAAACTGGCGTTCCCAGTCGGGGGGCGGACGGAAATCCTGCCCCGGTGTGAAGCCGCTGCCGAGCTGGTCGTAGGCGGCGCGTTTCTCCGCGTTCTTCAGTGTTTCGTAGGCCTCGCCGATTTCCTGGAATTTCTCTTTGGCGTTTTTTTCCTTCGACACGTCAGGGTGAAATTTATGCGCGAGTTTGCGGTAGGCCTTCTTGATGTCGTCGGCGCTGGCCGTTCTCCCGACCCCGAGAACCTTGTAGTAGTCCTTGTATTTCATCGTTTATGTCCTCGCGCAGCACGATTGCCGGGCACCAGCAATCCATTTAACGATATGGGGCGGTTTTGCGCGTTATCAAGATGAAAGGCAGGTGATTCGCGGCGTGGCACGACAGCCCTGCTTTCTGGTGTAATCCCGGCTTCGGCGCGCCGTTCGCGGCGAATGACAAAAAATCATCGAGGAGAGAATTTATGTTCGAACGTCACTATCATGCACTGGCGCTGGCCGGCATTTCCGCGCTGGGTGCCGGCACGCTTGCGCAGTCTGTCGCGGCGCAGGCGCTCAAGGCGGGCGAACAGGTCTACAAGGAAATTTGTTCGGTGTGTCATGCGGTGGGTGTCGCCGGCGCGCCGAAGTTCGGCGACAAGGTCGTCTGGAAACCGCTGATTGCGGAGGGCCAGCCGGTGCTGACCGCCCACGCTTGGGTCGGTGTGCGCGGCATGCCGCCCAAGGGCGGGCGTGACGACCTCAAACTCGAGGAATTCGCGCGCGGCGCGGCTTACATGGCGCGCGCCGCTGGCGGCACCTGGAAAGATCCCGATGCGAAAATGCTGGCGGCGATCGCCGGTGAGGAAAAGAAACGCCGCGCCGACCCGAACCGGAAATAAACGCGCTGTGAAGGCTGCGTGCTAGGCGAGTTTCGGCAGTTCGACAGCGTCGAGCATGTTCTTGACGATGAGCCCCAGCTCGGTGTCGCCTTCGATCGAGAGTTCGCGGTTGAAGAACAGCGTGTCGGGGTCTTCCTCGCGCGCGAGCAGGCGCAGAAACACCGACAGCGTGGCGGTGAAGGTGAGATCCGGCGTGCCATGGAAGTTGAACAGCGGTTTGAAGCGGCCATTGGCACAGGTGAACGCCGCGCGGCTGCCGGCGTCGGTGACCACGATCAGGAAAGTGCGGCCTTCGAGTTGATCGAGGCTGTCGCGCGGCAGCAGGCGCGTGGCAGCGGCAGCGTTCAATGCCAGCGATAGCGCGGCGGCGTGCGGCCACTGCGGCAGATGCGTGCCGATGCGCGCAAGCAGGGCAGGCAGTTTGAAGCGCGGCACGCTGTGCGCCTGTCTCATGCCGCCACCTGACCGTTTTGCTCAGGTGCGGCGGCGGGCGATTGCACGATGCCGGGTTTGCCCACCCAGTAACCGTCAACCAGGCCCATTTCGTTCCATTCGCTTTGCGCGCCGCAATGCGGGCGGCCGCTGCGCGCGGCGTCGAAGGCGGCGATGATGTCGTCCATGTGATGCGCCTGCGGGCTCAGGCGCAGGATGTCGATGCCGGCCGCGCGCATGGCCCCGACGTGTTCGAGCAGGTTATGGCTTTGCGCCGACATCGTCTGGATGCCGTTGATGGTAAGGAAGGGCTGGTGTTCGCGCGTTTTTAGCGTCATGCCTTCGCTGTGTTCGAGGCATTTGAATTCGCAGTTATCCTTGTTCAGATCGTAGTGCCGCGCGGTGAAACAACGCGCTGAAAACGCCAGCGGCAGTTTGCCGAAGGCGAATACCTCGGTTTGCATACCGGTCGGCCGCCCTGCATGCAGCGTCTGTACGGCGTCGCGCGACGATTCAAACGGCGGCACCCAGCGCAGCGCACCGAGGTTGTGGAAAAAATCGAGCGTGTCCTCGTTGTAGATATTGAGGTGTGCGCCAGCGACGAAGGGGCGCGCGCGCTTGACCAGATTGACCGCGCCCAGATCGTTGGCCTCGATCAGGCAGCCGGGGATATCGGCCGATTCGTTCAGCAGCCGGTGCGTTTCACGGATGTCGCTGGGCGATTCGAGCAGCACGCGTGTTGACAGCACTACCTCTTTGCCGGCGGCGGCGAGTTCGCGCGCCAGCGCGATCCAGTCGGCGACGCGCAGTTGCTTGCGCCGTTCGCAAACCACCTCGCCGAGATACACGATGTCGATCGCCGGATTTTTTGCGATGCCGGCATAGAATGCCGCCACCGTTTCTTTCGGCCAGAAAAATTGCAGCGGTCCCAGTGAGATTTTCATTTGCGCTTTCAGCGCCACGGCCGGTTGTAGGCGCCGAGCGTGGCCTGGTTGCCTTCCGATAACCGCGACAACTCGGCCATCCAGGCCGGACGCACCGCGTAGGCGCTGTCGCTGGCGGCGATGCTGTCGAGCGCGGCGCGCAGCGTGCGCGTGACCTGCGCCACATAGGTCGGGCTGCGCTGGCGGCCCTCGACCTTGATTGCGGCGACGCCGATTTTCACGATGTCGGGGAGGATCGGTAGCACGTTGAGGCTGGTCGGTTCCTCCAGTGCGTAATAGGTGGCCGCATCGACTTCGAAGCGCCCCTTGCACAGCGTCGGATAACCGGCCGGCTCGTTGTCGGTGAAACTGTCGATGAGGATGCCGTTCAGGCGCGTCTCCATGACGCCGGGCTTCTTGTCCCACTTCACGAACTTGGCCGGCGAGCAGGCACCCACCGTGTTCGGCGATTCGCCGCAGGCGTATGACGACAGCCAGCAGCGGCCTTCGTTCATCACGCAGAGGCTGCCGAAACCGAACACCTCGATTTCCACCGTGGTGTTGTTGATGACGTGTTCGACCTGCTGCAGCGTCAGCACGCGCGGCAGCACCGCGCGCCGGATGCCGAATTCCTGATAGGCGAAGTTCACCGCGACGAAACTGGTCGCCGAACCCTGCACCGAAAGATGCAAACGCAGTTCCGGGTGACGGCGGCTGGCGTAGGCGAGCAGACCGACGTCAGCCATGATCACCGCATCGACGCCGAGTTCGGCGGCCGTATCGACTGCGCGCTGCCATTCGGCGATGCGGCCGGCCTGCGGAAAGGTGTTGATGGCGAGCAGCACTTTTTTGCCGCGCGCGTGCGCGTAGCGCAGGCCTTCGGAGAGCGTCTTGCGGTCGAAATTCAGGCCGGCGAAATTGCGCGCGTTGGTGCTGTCCTTGAAGCCGAGATAAACGGCGTCGGCGCCGTGATCGACCGCCGCTTTCAGCGCAGGCAGGCTGCCCGCCGGACAAACCAGTTCCGGCAAACGATGCACGGGAGGCATTGCCATTCCTTGGGATTTTGGAAGGCTGTAGGCTAACAACCGCACCGGTCGCCGGCTTGACTTAACTCAAAATCCGGCGGGTTTAAGCTGGTTTATCGTTGCGGCACGAACTTGCGCGCTGCCTTATTTGCCATTTGTCGGCGATATCTTTGATATGCATCAAAGCATGTGCGCTTTGTCGGGCCTATAGTCGGCTCGTGTCTGTTCCTTGCTATCCCCCCGATGTCAGGGAACAACATGAACTGCAATCTCCAGGTCAGGCAGCCTCCCATAATGCTTGACCGCTCGCGGAGTAGACCGGGTCCCCCCGTTTCTGCTCCGCAATTTTTTGTGCGCCCGCTTTGTGTACTTTGCAGGCGCCGGCGCAATCAAAACTATTCGGGCCCGACAAATCCGATGTAAGCGCCGCAGGCGACGTCAGGCGTTGCCAGCATGGCGTGCTCACCGTTGTTGCGCACGCCGCGCGGCAGCGGCGGCAAACCGTGTTCGCCGGCCCAGCGCGCGGCAGCCCCCATGCTGGTGGTGCGATAGAGCGCCTGAAAGGGGCCGGGGCCGCGGCGCTTCAGGGCATCGGCGGCGGGGCCGTCGGCATAGGGCTGCACCACACCAAGTCCGGTCGGCCCGATTTGAAAGACCGCCATGTTCGACATGATCACCGTGCCTTTGACCAGCGCCGGTTGCGTCATGCCCAGTACTTTTGCATAGACGGCGGCGGCCGCTTCGGCGTTGTCGGTGACGATGTAGGCACGGTCGAGCACCGTCGCGCCGTTCGGATGCGCGCCGGCGCCCGGCACCTGCTTGCGGCGTTCTTCCACCGGCGTCAGGTGCTGCACGAACACCAGCGGCAATGCGTTTTTCGCGCCCAGCGTGGCGGCCTTCCATTTCAGTTCGATGCCGGATGGCGTGAGACGCCGGCCCTCGACCACGTCGCTGACGTCGACGCCGCGCCCGCGCATTGCCACCACGTCGGCGGCCAGATCGTCGCTCTGCAAGACGAGGTAACGGATGCCGCCGCCGCCGGCGATGAAATCGGTCAGCCCGCCGCTGGCGCCGGCGGCCTTCGCATATTCGTCTTTGTCACGGATCGCCAGCAGCTCGATGTATTCGTCCTGGTTGAAAGCGATTGCGTTGTGCGTGCCGCGGCCCGGATGCGCCCCGCCTTCGTGCATGTTGAAGCCGAGTTTTTTGAATTGCGCAATGCCCTGCGCGAGGTCGGGCACGCAGATCATCACATGGTCGATACGGGTAAACATGGTTGGCTCCGGAAAATAAATCGGTTAATTCGCGTGCACGCCGGCGCTGCGGATGACTTTCGCCCACTTTGCCATTTCGTTTTTGAGAAATGCGCCGAATTCGGCTGGTGTTGATTTTACCGGTTCGGCGCCGAGGGCTTTGATGCGTTCGGCGGCATCGGCCTCATGCATGACGCGCGTGACGTCCTGATTGATGCGCGCGACGGTTTCCGCCGGCGTGCCGGCCGGCGCGAGCAGGCCGTACCAGGACAATACTTCGAACCCGGCGACCCCGGCCTCTGCAATGGTCGGCACCTCCGGCAGGCTGGCGGCGCGTTTCAGGCTGGTGATGCCGAGCACGCGCAGGCGTCCGGCCTTTGCGTGCGGCAGTGCCAGCGAAATGCTCGGAAACGCCGCCGAGATATGGCCGCCGACCAGATCGACGCTCGCCGGCGCCGCGCCCTTGTATGGAATATGCGTGATCCGGATGCCCGCCATGCTGTTGAGCAGTTCACCGGCCAGATGCGAGGCCGAGGCGACGCCCGCCGAGCCGAAGGTCAGCGCACCGGGCTGTGCTTTTGCCAGCGCGATCAGTTCGCGCATGGTGCGTGCCGGTACCGACGGATGCAGCGCAAACAAATTGGCCGAGGTCATGAGCATTGCCACCGGTGCGAAATCTTTTTCGGCGTCGAACGGCAGCCCGGGATAGAGCGACGGATTGACCGCATGCGCGAACGCCGGCAGCAGCAGCGTGTAACCGTCGGGTGGCGATTTGGCGACAAATTCCGCGGCGATGTTGCCGCCGGCGCCGGTGCGCACCTCAACGACGACGGGCTGGCCCCATTTTTCGGTGAGTTTCTGGCTCAACAGGCGCGCGGCGACATCGGTCGGCCCGCCGGCCGCAAAGCCGACGACGATGCGCACGGGTTTCGCCGGGAATGCCTGCGCCTGCAGGGCGGTGCTGGTGAGCAGCAGCACCGCGGGCACGCCAAAACGAATCGTTGCAAACATCGGGCTCCCCGCGGGATATTTTTTTCGGCCGCGACGGTGGACGCGACGTTGAAGGGCCGTAAATTATAGCGCCGCGGACGGCTCGCATCAGAAAGCGGATCGCAGCGGTGGAACCGCCGCGCGTTGCGGCCCATAATGGCGCCTGCAAAAGCGCACCGCGACGACGGTGGCGGCCAACACAATGGAGAAACGCATGATCAAACTCGAATTCCACGATCCGTCCGGCACGCTGGACGCGTCGAAACCGTATGCCCCGCGTCTGCCGTCGCTTGCCGGCAAGAAGATCGGCATGTTGTCCAACGGTCAATGGCAGGCCTATCGCATGCTGCCGCTGCTGAAGACGTTGCTCGAGGCCGATTTCCCCGGCATCGAAGTGTTGTCGGAAGAAAATTATCCGCAGGGCAACACGAAAATCGGCACCGCTGAAGTCGTGCAGTTGGTCAAAGACAGCGGGGTGGACGCTGTCATCGTCGGCAACGCGGCCTGAGGGGCCTGCTCAACTGCGTGCGGCCGTGCAGCCGCGCAATTGGAGTTGCTGGGTATTCCGACGGTGGTGCTGACGCGCCATGAATTTATTGGCGTGGTGAAAAATGCGGTGTCCGGCATCGGGCTCGCACCCGATATCGCGATGGTGACCTTTCCCACCGCGAATTTTCTGCCGAGCGCGGATCTGTCGCCGGTCGAGGCGCGCAAGAGCGAGTTCTACGACGGCCTGACGAAATGGGTGTCGACCAGGGTGCGCGCCGGGGCCGGCCGTATGCTGAGCGTCGAAGGTGAAACCTACGAAGATGCGCTGAACAAGGCCAACGAACTACTGGTGGCCAATTTGTGGGGCGATGGACTGCCGTTGTGGCCGGCGACGCAGGATCGCGTCAACTGGATCATGCGCGGCGCCGCGTTGCCGCGTGCGCATGTGCTCGGCAAGTTTCCGCCGCGCGGCGCCATCGTCACCGTCGAAACCTGTGCTGTCGCGCTGGCGATGGCGGGCGGGCGTCCCGAATATCTGCCGGTGCTGATCGCCGTGGTCGAAGCCTTCTTCGATCCGCTGGCGATGGGCGAGTTGCTGCAGGCGACCTCGGGCAGCCCGTTTGCGGTGGCCATCGTCAGCGGCCCGATGACAAAGAAAATCCGTTTGAATTCCGGTTTCGGCCTGCTCGGCCCCGATCCGCAGCATCCGGCCGGCGCGAGCATCGGTCGCGCGCTGCGCTTGATGCAGCAGAACCTCGGCGGTGCACTGCCCGGCACCGGCACCATGGCGGTGTTCGGCCAGATGCGTTTCACCAACGCAGTGTTTGCCGAAGACGAAGACGGCCTGCCCGCCGGCTGGGAACTGCACACGACAGAGCGTCACGGTTTCAAGCGCGGCACCAATTGCGTGTCGCTGGCATTCTCCAACGGCGCGACCAACATTTTCCGACGCGGTGCGAAAAAGGAAACCAAGGAAGAAGACGTTATCCAGGGCCTGCAGCGCATTGTGCAGTACCTGCGCGTACCCGACATTCATTACATCTACGGTTACGACGAGGGCACGCCGGGCATCGTTGTGCTGTCGAACGTCGTGGCCGGCGATCTTGCCTCGCTCGGCTGGAGCAAGAACTCGATCCGCGAATATCTGTTTGAACATTCGAAAGTGCCGATGGCAGAGATGCGCAAGGCCGGCGGCATCGCATGGATGGAAATCGCTTCGACCGAAGTCGCGCGTGAAAGCATGAAGCTCGATCCGTGGCCGATCGCGTCGAAGGCCGCCAATATCGACATCGTTGTCGCCGGCGGCGGGCATTCGAGCCACGCGCTGTGGATGCAGGGTTATTGCCCCGGTGTGATCGGCCGCGAAATCAAACTGCCGCCGGCCTTTGGCCAATTGATCGACGAGGCGGACAGCGCGCGTGCCGCGGCAACGAAGTCGTAGTCTTGAAGTGCGGAAACGCGAAGCCCCGCGACACAATCGCAGGGCTTCGGAAAACTGCCACCTTCGGTGGCTTATGTCGTCACGTCACCGTGACGTATGCCGGTCAACTAGTCCCGGCTTCAGAGTCGTGCTGTCAGTAAGGTCATCGATAGAGTGTCTCCATAGACGGCTTGAACTACGCCTGACATGCCCCGCAGGGAAACGGATGGATGCATCGCTGCACCAACCCGGCCAACTACTCCGGTCGTCCGATCCGGGATACTCCTCAAACTTGCATCGAGGGTGGTTGCCGCCGGTCCGCATCAGGCTCACCCGCGAACGGGGCGTGCACAACAGCAGAACTACATTGCAGCAACCGGATCATCACTGGTTAGTCTGAAAACCTATCCCAAACCGAATCTCCGAAGCGCTTTCAGTTGACTCCTTGTAAGAGTCTTCGTCAATACCCTTTTGCAAAAAATTTTGGTTAATCTGATCTGGCTCAAAAAAACAATTGTGCATCTGCAAAAACACAAATTAATCATGCGTCGGGAGTGCATGGGCGGTAAGTGCGGCGGTGCGGCAAAACCATTTTCATGTATCCAGCCTTGTCGCCGCGTGTCTGCTAAGCTGCCTGAGTTAGATAACGACATCCAACAAAAAAATCTTCAACTCGGGGGAGCCATCATGAAAAATTTTCTGCTGCCGGCGGCTGCGGCCTTGATTGTAATGAACGGCGGCGGTGCGCTTGCCGACGAAGTGTCACTCATCGCACCGGGCGGCATCCGCGATCCGATCCAGAAAATGATTCCGGATTTCGAGCGCAGGAGCGGCCACAAGGTCAATGCGACTTTCGGCTCCGGCCTCGGCACCAAGCAGCAGGTGATGAAAGGCGAAATATTCGACGTGCCTATCGTGCAGCCGCCGCTCGCCGAAGTCACTTCGACCGGCCATGTAGTGAATTCAAGCGAAACGCCGCTCGCCACTGTTGCCGTTGCGGTCGCGGTGCGCAAGGGCGCGCCGAAGCCCGACATTTCGACTGCGGAGGCGGTGAAAAAAATGCTGCTCGCCGCAAAGACGATTTCGTATCCGGACGGCGCGCGCGGTGCAGCCGCCGGCGTCAGTTTTGATGCGACGCTCAAACAACTCGGCATTTTCGAAGAAATGAAACCGAAGATCGTGCGCGTGCAGGGCGGGGCAGCGGCGATGGCCGTGATTGCGAAAGGCGAGGTTGAACTCGGTCTTACATTTCTGAGCGAGATCCACGATCCGGGTGTTGATGTCGTCGGCATTCTGCCGCGCGAGATTTCCACGCCGACCGGGCTTGTCGGGTTTATACACGCCAAGGCGAAATCGCCGGCAGCGGCGAAGGCGCTGCTCGACTATCTGTCATCGTTCGAAGCGGCGAAGGTCTATAAAGAAACAGGCATGCAGCCGGGGCGCTGAGCGGCGCATCGCAGAAACAACTCACACCAAGGGAACGCAATGAAACGATTTGGCCTGATATGGATTGCACTGTGCATGGCAAGCGGTTTTGTCAACAATGCCGTTGCCGCGGAAGCGGCGGCGCGCGTCACCATTATTTACGATGCATTCGGCAAGCCGTCGAATCTGGACCGCGGCTGGGGTTATTCGGCGCTGGTTGAATACGGCGGCAAGCGCATCCTATTTGACACCGGTGGCCGCTACGACGTCTTCGCGCGCAACGTCAAGGCGCTGAACATCGATTTGCGCAACCTCGATTTTGTCGTGCTGTCGCACCGGCACGGCGACCACACCTCGGGCCTTGCCTATGTGCTGGAGCAAAACCCCGGCGTGAAGATTTACGCGCCGACCGAGGGCGGTTCGTTCGGCAACCCCATCGCCGGTGAAGGCCCGCTCGGCAAGCTGATCAGCCGCAACGCGCCCGGCATCAGCGACGATCTGCGCTACTTCGGCGGTAAATACGAGAAGACCTATACTGTCGACTCGGCGTGGCCGAAGGCGAACATCACGCTGATCGAAAAGCCGCTCGAAGTGGCACCGGGGTTCTTTCTGTTCAAGACCGTGTCCGACCGCAAGGGCACGCTTGAACTCAACGAGCTGTCGATGGCGGTGAAAACGCCCAAGGGGTTGGCCGTAGTGGTCGGCTGTTCGCATCCCGGCATTGAAAAAATCCTCGCCGCCGCCGCCCAGATTGATGCGAACATCTATACCGTGTTCGGCGGGTTTCACCTCGTGGATGTGACCGACGCCGAGGTGACGCAGATCATCGACAACTTCAAGAACAAATGGCGTATCGAACGCGTGGCGGCCGGACACTGCGCGGGTGAATTTGCGCAAACGGAATTCACCCGTCTTTACGGCAGCCGGCATGATCATTCGGGGCTGGGCGAGGTCATCGCCCTGCCGAGGTGATCAAGGCATTTTGCGGGGAACGCTGATCGCAGATCCAGCGCATGTGTGCCATTTCATTGCGGCTTGCGCTCCTTTGGCCGCTGTGCGCGTTCATGTTGAATGCCCACAGTGCATGCGCACAGAATTACCCGCACAAGCCACTGCGCATCGTCACCTCCGAACCCGGTGGCGTCGCTGATTTCACCGCGCGTCTGATCGCGCAGGGCCTCAGCAACGGGTTTCACCAGCCGGCGATTGTCGATAACCGCGGCGGTGCGAGCGGCGTCATCGGCATTGACATCGTTGCGCGCGCACCGGCCGATGGTTACACGCTGATCGTCTTCAGTCCGTCGCTGTGGACGCTGCCGCTGATCCAGCGTACCAATTACGACACGCTGCGCGATTTCGCGCCGGTCACGCTGGCGGTGACGGCGCCCAATTTGTTGCTGGTGCATCCGTCGTTTCCCGCCGCGTCGGTGAAAGCGTTGATCGCGCTGGCCAGGGCAAAGCCCGGCGGCTACAACTACGCGGCCGGTTCGATCGGCGCGGCGAGCCATCTCTCGGGTGAATTGTTCAAATCGATGGCGGGTGTCGATATCGTGCGCGTGCCGTTCCGCGGCACCGGCCCCGGCCTCAATGCGCTGCTCGGCGGGCAGGTGCAGATGATGTTCGCCGGCGCCGGTTCGGCGGTGCCGCAGGTGTTGGCGGGGCGGCTGCGTGCGCTGGCGGTGACGAGCGCGCAACCATCGGTGCTGTTTCCCGAACTGCCGACCATTGCATCGTCGGGTCTGCCCGGTTACGAACTCGAAACCAACACCGGCATGTTCGCGCCGGCTGCCACGCCGGTCGCCATCATCAACCGGCTGCAGGCCGAAATCGTGCGCGCACTGCACGCGCCGGACGTTAAACGAAAACTAGCCGGCGCCGGCATGGAACCGGTGGCCAATACGCCGGCGGAATTCACCGCAAAGGTGAAGGCCGAAATTGCGCGGCTTGGCAAGGTGGTGAAACAGGCGGGGATCCGCGCGGACTGATCGCTCGCTTGTTGCCACCCGCCGGCCGGCGCGCTAAGCTGACACGCGTTTTTTCCCGGTATCAACCCGTCATCGTCAGCGGTGGCGGCATTCGAAAATCAACCCCGGAGGAGCCACCATGTCGTTGAAATCCGCACTCACCGTCACCACCCTCGGCGCCGCACTGCTGGTCGCCGGCCACGGCTTTGCACAAACGCCGAACCCGCTCGACGTCGTTCCGGAAAAAATGCCCTTTGATATTCCTTACGGCGCACCAATCTCCCTCGAACGCGCCGATGCGATCCTGAGCGCGGCGCTCGCCGAATCGAAGAAACGCGAATGGAAAATGAATTGCGCGGTAGTCGATTCGGGGGCCAACCTCGTTTCGTTCAAGCGTCAGGACGGCGCGCAACTCGCCTCCATCGATATCGGCATCCACAAGGCGCGCGTCGCCGCCAAGTTCCGTCGAGAATCGAAGATTTTTGAAAACGCCGTGCAGGGCGGCAACGTTTACGTCGTCACGCTTGACGATGTCGTCGCGTCGCGCGGCGGCATTCCGCTGGTCGAGGGCGGCAAGCTGATCGGCGCTATCGGTTGCTCGGGCGGCACCGGTTCGCAGGATGAGGTCGTTGCCAAGATTGGAGCGGCGATGGTGAAGTAAGCGCATTTACCAACGCGTTGTTACAACAAAAGGGCCGCAGTCGCGGCCCTTGTTGTTTTTAATGCATCATTTCAAATGCCGAGTAAGGCCCCTCGGCATAGACGATGCGTCCGCCGACCATCGTCAACAGCGAGACAATGCCGCCGATCTGTTCGGTCGGCACGCTGAAGTAGTCGCGGCTCAGCACCGCGAGATCGGCGAACTGGCCGACAGCGAGCGCGCTGCGCGCGTGCTCTTCGAAGCTGAACCACGCACTGCCTTGCGTGTAAAGGCGCAATGCTTCGAGCCGCGTCGGTAGTTCTTCGGGCGCGCGCATGGCGACGCCGGAGATGGTTTTGCCGTCGAGCATCCATTGCAGCGCGACGAAAGGGTTCGGCGCCATCACGCGGTGCGCGTCGGTACCGGCGCCGACCGGCAGTTTCATGCGCGATGCGCTAACCAGCGGCGGTACGCGCCGCGCGGCCTCGGCGCCGCGCTGGCCGAGAAAGGCTTCGCCGCGAAAATAGAACGCGTTCTGCACGAGCCAGCCCATGCCCAACATCTGCAGGCGCTTGAGCGTATCGGGTGATGCGTCGTTGAGATGCGCGATCGACCAGCGCAGTTTGGCGACGGGCGTCTCGGCGTTGACGCGTTCCAGCACATCGAGCAGGTGATGCACAGGGCGGTCGTTGTGCCAGTGGAAGGTCGCAGTCATGCCGCGTGAGACGGCCCAGCGCAGCACGGCGGTGAGCTGCTCTTTCTGCTCGTCGCTGGGATTGTCGTTGTTGTAATGGCTCCAAGTGACGTTCTCGCCGACGCCGTTGAAGCGCAACCAGTCGTCGCCGAAACCCATCGGCAGCAGTTGCGTCAGCGCTTTGAAGTCTTCAAGTTCGCGGTCGCGGCGCGGCGCGGAGAGGCTGTAGCGTACGCGCAAGGTGAGTCCTTGCTCCCGCCAGAGCTGGAACAGCGGCTGGTAGTCTTCGGCCTCGAGGTTGTAGCCGCCGGGATCGCTGACGCCCGTGATGCCCATGGCGTTCAGCGCCCGGAAGAACGCGCGCGTGCCGGCGAGTTTCTGCACGTAGGTCGGGCGTGGCAGCAGGTTGAAGAGGTCGCTGATGGCGCGGTTATCGCCGGCAAGCCAGCCGGTGGGCTGGCCGTCCTTGTCGCGTTCGATCGTAAGGCGCGCGGACAAATCGGTATTGCCGGCGATGCCGAGTGTTTCTGCGCCGCGCGGATCGAGCAGCACATTGCTGTAGAGCAACTGGATGTAGACATGGTGATCGGGCGCGGCGGCAGCGATCTCGGCCTGCGTCGGCCGGCGGTCTTCCTGAAACTGCCGGTCGGTCCAGCCGCCGGCCACCACCAGCCAAGAACCTTTCGGCGCGGTCTGTGCCGCGGCACTGATGCGGGCGAGCGCTTCTTTGAGCGTGCGCACGCCGAACCAGTGCACCTCGGTGGTGTAGCTCAAGCCGGCGCGGATGGCGTGGATATGCGAATCGATCAGACCGGGGATGACCGTGCGGCCACCGAGATCGATGATGCGCGTTGAGGTGCCGGCTAGCGCACGGATAACCGACGCATCGCCGATCGCGGTGATTTTTCCGTCACGCACCGCCAGCGCCTGCGCAGGCGCGCCATCGTAGACGACAAACTTGCCGTTGACGAGGATGGTGTCGGGCGCCGGCGTTGGTGTTTGCGCATGCGCAATGTTGATGCCGATCAGCGCAAAAAGAAAAACAGCGGCGAGGCAGGCGCGTGATACGGGGCTTACTGGCGCTGCATCGTGCATTCGGTCTCGATGAACATGGCGTTGTTGCCGGGCGGCGTGCGGCGATTGATTTTGGTCTGTTTGTAGCCGGTTTTCACGCAGGAGATCTGCACGTCGTCGGGCAGGACGGCCTTGCTGATATGGCCGCGGTAGAGGCCGAGCACATTTGACTTCAGCGACACAGGTTTGCCTTTTTTCGGTTGCAGCATCACCTGCGCATCGACCACCGGCGAGCCGCGCGTGTCACGCACGAAGCCGAAGTAGGCCGGCCCCTCGCCTTTGACGTCGTTTGCCGCGTCGTAGTCATCGCCGCCGGCACAGGCCTGTGTCGCCGTAGCCATTCCGGTGAGCAGCGCGATGGCCAGCGTAATTGCACGAATCAGCATATCGACCTCTTCAAATCCGAATATATGAAATTTGTATCGGCGGAACAGGCCCCCGCCTTGAAGCGGCGCGGCTATTCCCACCGCCAGTAGAACTTCAGCGAATAAATCAGTACCGGCAGCAACACGACAGGAACGATCCACGCCAGTGCCAACGGAATTTTTCCACGGATTGTTTCCGGCAGCAGTGCGGCGAGCAGGCCGAGGACGGACGCGCCGAGCGCCGACGTGGCGATCCAGCCGTACCAGTACATCGCCGGGCCCTCGTCGCGAACCGGCGGCGCGAAACCCGGATCGATGCGGTCGGTTCCGGGATGATAGGTGAACATCGGCAACGCTGCCATGTCGCAGACCACGTAGAGAATGGCGAAAGAGATGCCGAATACCAGTGCGAAGCTGCCAAAGCGCGACGATGAAGATGCGGCAGTTTGGCTGGTCGTATTCATAATCCGAAGCCGCGCGTGTTGTTGACGACATGGCCGGTCAGAAACGCGTACCAGCAAATCGTGGCGAGTACGACGGTCAGCCATTTGCGCGCGCTATCATACGCGGCCCTGTTGGTAACATGAGGCGCGTTCTTCCACAGATACCAGTAGAACGGCAGCAGGCCGAGGCCGATGGTGGCGAGGTGCTCCTTCAACTCGAAGGCGCCGAGGGTTTTCCACAGGCCTTCCTGTTCGATCGGAATGCGCACGTAGATGCGGTACTTGGTGTAAATCCAGCCGCCGAGGATGAAAGCGATTACCCACAACACGCAGACCGCGCCAGCATAACGCGGTCCGGACACCGAACGAAAATGTGTGACGAAACCGCCGGCGTTGCCGGCACGCGGCGGCGCAAACACCGCGGCCGCCTGGTGCGTGAGCGCACCGAGCAGCGCGACCGCCAGCAACGCATGCACGATCGACAGTATCGTCCAGAACGTGTTGACGGAGATGTAGTCGAATACGAAGTCCATCAGGGCTTCCCCGCAAGGGAGCGGCGGCGCGATAGTGTTACCCGCGCCGCCGTTATATCAATGCGCCAGCGGATCAGGCCTGATCTGGAAGTGCGCGGCCAGCGGCTTGCTGCCTTTGCCACCTTCGATCATCCACGGCGTGCGATCGCCGTTCGCAGCCCACAGACCGCGGCCTTTCCAGCCGGCGTTCGGATCATCGATGCGGCCGTCAAAGCCCTTGGCATAAAAGCCGAGCGGATAGGGCACGCGGAGCGAGACCATCTTGCCGTCCTTGTTCAGCGCGACGAGACCGTCCATCAGATTGGCGGTCGACATCGGAATGTCATCACCCAACCCGAACACGTTGTGCTGGTCGACCCATGTGTAGTAGCTCGATTCCGCGCTGTTCTCGCCGATGCCTTTGAAGCCCGGGCCCGGATACTGGTGGAACGCCCAGCCCTCGGGGCAGTGGTCGCCGGTGGCTTTCGGGCCGTTGAGCGGGCCTTTGCACAGACGGCGGTCGAACACACCCATGTGGCCGCTGGCGAGCGAAACCCAGATGCGGCCCTGCTTGTCGACGTCGCCGCCGCGCGGACCGAAGCCGGGCAACGGCACGTTGTACTGCTCGGCCAGCGACTTGTGCGGATTCTTGGTCGGATCGATGCGCACGATCGCACCCGGGTTGCCGCGCAGCGTGCCCCATACCGAACCATCGGTCGGACTCGGCATCACAGCGTAGAAGGTCGCGCCGATGCGCATGTCCTTGGTCGGATCCATCGGCTTGCCCGGCTCGGTGTACTCGTCGCGTACGCCGTTGCCGTTGGTGTCGAGCACCAGCGCGGTCCAGCCCTGCGCCTTCTGGATGTCACCGGTTTCGTCGAGGATCTTGGTGTTGAGCCAGCCGACGTTGCCGCCGCCGCCGCCGGTGCTCATCCACAACGTCTCGGTACCGTCGTAACCGAACTGCAGATGGTGCGAACCGAAGCAGGTTTGGTAAGCGGTGTACTTGCCGGTCTTCGGATCGTACATCGTCACACGCCGGTTGGTGCTGTTGAGCGGAAACTCGACGGCTGACGGATGGGTCGAACCTTTTTTGCAGAAGTCGGGATTATCCGGCTTGTGGCCGGTGGCCGCCAGCCAGACGCGGCCTTGACGGTCGATCATCGAATTGTGATTGTTGGCTTTGCTGTCCCAGATTTCTTCCGCGCCCCAATAGGCCGAGGTCTGCAGGATGTGCACTGAACCTGCGTTGCCCGGTCCGAGTGCGAGTGGCATGTCGGCTGTCGTCGGCAACACGAAATTCGTCGCCACGTTCTTCACCGGATCGAGGATCGGCATGTCGTTGCAGGCATGCTCGCACTGTCCGTAGAGCGGGCCGTAGCCGTTGACGGTCGGATAACGCTTGTCGGTGGAGATCAGATCATGCAGGTACTGTTTGGGGTTATGCCAGTCGCGCAGTGTAACGACGATGTTGCGTTCGACGCCCTGCGGCCGTACCGGCTTCGCCCACGGCAACTCGCCCTTGGCGACGCGTTCGGTCCAGTCGGCGAGATACGGGAAGGGCATGCCGCCCAACTGGCCCGCGGCGATCAGCACCATGTTTTCACCTGCCTGTCCGGACTGGATGCGGCGCACCCAGGCGTCGCGATGTGATTTGCCGGCGAGGTGAAACTTCGGAATCGTGCGCGTTGCCAATTGACCGAGCTGGTGGCAGCCAACGCAGCCGTTGTTCTTCATGGCGTTGAGATAGTCGGTGAGCTTGATGTTCGACGGCGCATCTTTGCTGCCGAACGCGCTTTCTTCGGGGATTTTCATCATCGAATACCAGTAGATCGCCGGGTAAACCTTGGCGGCGGCCGCTTCAGTCGGCGCGATCACGGCTTTCAGATTGAGCTGCTTACCCGGCGTGCTTTTTACTTTCGGCGAATCGATGAGGCCGTAGCCGCGCACCCAGATGTCGTAGGTGGCTTTCGGCAGATCGGGAATGACATAACGGCCCTGGTCGTCGGTGACGACGCTGCGGATGAAGCGCACCGGCAGTTGGCGCGTTTCCGCGATCACCCAGACGCCGGCCTCCGGCCCCTTCGCGCTGCGGACCACGCCGCCGATGTCGTCGTTGTCGATGGCAACCGCAGTGGTTTGCTGCGCCTGCAGCGAAGCCGGTGCCACCAAACCCAGGGCTGCGATACCGATTGCAGCCACGCCAGTCAAAAGAAATTTGCGCATTGTCATGCCTCCCCCTGCAGTAAAAACGATCCCGGTCGGGAACTACACGGGCGCTGCAATTGCTGCGGCGCCGATGGTTTCGGGCCCATTACCCACGGTGCGACGGCAAACAGACTTCACCCGTATGCGCGCAATGGCGAAAACGCTCCAATGCCGCGCTGGTTGGTCCGGGAAATACGGTTGCCTGTGGGTTGGGATGTTGAAAACTTATTTTGCCCAGACGCACCATATCACCGCGCTTATCGGCGGTCAAACGCCGGGTTTAGGCTTGGATTAACATGGCATCATTGCCATTGCGCACCCGCGCGGCGGGTTCAACTCACGGGAACTGTCATGGAAAACCAAATCGCACTGCTCGACCAGGCCAAAAGCACTCTGGTTGATCTCGCCATCAAGTTCGGACCCAAGGTGGTCGTTGCCATCCTCATCGTCGTCGCCGGGGTTTATGCGGGCCGTTCGCTTGGCCGCATCTTCGACCGCTCGCTGAACGGTTTTCACCTCGAACCGCCGGTGCGGCAGCTGCTGGTGCGCATGCTGCGCCTGTTCATCCTTGCGCTCTTTCTCATCATGGCGCTACAGAACCTCGGCGTCGAACTGCTGCCGCTGATCGCCGGCCTCGGTGTCGCCGGCGCCGGCATTGCGCTGGCCATGCAGGGGGTGCTCGGCAACGTGGTGGCGGGGCTGACCATCATTTTCACGCGGCCGTTCCGCGTCGGTGAATACATCTCGATCATCGGCGTCGACGGCCAGGTCGAGGCGATCGATCTCTTTAACACGCGTCTTGTGCATGCCGACCGTTCGACCGTGGTGGTGCCCAACCGCAAAATCGTTGGCGAGATCCTGCACAACTACGGCCAGATCCGCCAGCTCAACATGACGGTGAGTATCGGCCACGCCAACGAGCTTGAGCGCGCGTTGAAAGCGATCGAGTCGGCTGTCGCCGAAAATCCGCATGCGCTGAAAGACCCGGCGCCCGCCATCGGCGTCTCAACACTCGGCAGCGGCGCCATCGTCATCGCCGTCGGGCCGTGGGTGAAGGTCGCCGATTTTCCGGGGACGGGCGGGGAAATCAACCTTGCCATCGTCGACAAGTTTGCCGTGGCCGGCATCCAGTATCCGGTGCCGCCGCTGGAGATACGATTGGCGGGTGGCGCGCCGCTGACGCACTGACAGCCGCGCCGGGCTGTCCGGCGAAACTTACTGCGCGTCAGCGTCGCCGCGTTCGTCGAGTGCCGCTATTACCAGATCCGGATTCATCGATTTCT
Source organism: Betaproteobacteria bacterium (assembly GCA_025356695.1). The sequence continues at coordinate 17,067 of JANXSE010000299.1, read as the reverse complement.
TCAGTACCGCCGCATCCGGATCGTGGCGGTTTTTGACGTTGGGCAGATCGCGCCGCAGTTCCTCGATCAGATCGATTAACTTGGCGGCCTTCTGTTCGGTCAACAGCGTCAATTTCAGGTCCAGATGGGCGCGCTGTTCTTCGAGTTTTCCAAGGCGGTTCTGTCGCGTCAGCACGACGGTGGCGGTCAACAATGCGCCCAGACCGACGATCCCCTGCAGCCAGAAATACGGCGCCGGGTCGAACTCTTCAACGCCGGACGCGCGCATTGATGCGTTGGCGACCATCCACAGAGCGACAAACAGCAGAATCAGGCCGAGAAAAAGCGGCTGCCCCATGAAATTGCTGATGTGTTCAAGTATGCGCTGCGAGCGGCTGATTTTGCGCTCCTCGCGCGTATAGAAATCCAGCACCGCCTCGACGTTTTGTTCAGTCTGGCGATGTTGCGGTTCGGCAGGGGCTGCGGGTTGGGGGCTCATCCGGTCATGCTACTTGATCCGGGGCCAGCGGCCGCCGGTAAAGTTGCATAACTTCGGCGCGATGTGTTGCATGGCGCACAGACAGGATTTGCGGAAAGAAATAGTTCGGGCCGCGAGGCCTCCGGTTCAAGCGTGTTGAGGCGTTGCCATAACGGCGGCGGTCGTCGCGTACCAGCTGCGCACATGCAGATCGACCATGACACAGTTGCCGCAGTGCAGGCAGCGCAGACGGGTCTCGGTCACAGCCCAGTAGTGCGGGTCGCGCGGGCAGGGTATGAGCTTTTTTTCCGCGAGCGAGGCATCCGCACCGCCTTCGAACGGATGGATGAAGCATTCATAGCAGATGTAAGCCATGCCAAACTTAACGGCAGGTCCGGCGCGGACTTGACGTTTTGGTCGCCTCCGGAGGTGATGCGCACATTCTGCAAACGGATGGTTTTGACCCGGCGCAAAATTATCTGCCGCGCCCGATCGTCTGTCGCACGATTGTCTGGCCGGAAATGCCTGTTGCAGCAACCGTGCTGCGCACGCTGGATCCGCCCGCAATTTTTCCATTCGCCGCGCGCCACGATGCAGTTTTTCCCGTATTGAAGTAATTCATCGGTGACGACACGCCGATGCTGCCGAGCGCACCGCCGCCGCTGGGCAGGCCGACCGCTTGCGGATCGTAGAGCGGCCCGGGGGTGAGTTTGCCGCCGGCGAAGTCGCGCACACCGGAGAGGAAGTGGTTGAGCGATGCGGACGCAATGACGGGTTCGTTCGCCGGGGCCGGGGGAGAGAAGATTGATGCGATCATCAGGAACCCGGCTGCCGATTTCATTACCGCTCCCGTGGTGGCCGCGCGTGCGGTGTCTGATTATTCTACGTCCGCTTTCGCATCCGTCATAGCGAGGGCAGGGTTACCGGCTAAACCACGTGCCGGAGGATACCGGTTAGCGGAGCGCACGGCCCCTGCGATACCGCTTACGCAGTCCACCCGCGACCAGCGAGCCGACACCGACAGCGATGCCGAGCAGTACGATGGCGCCGAAGTGGTCGTGAAAGAGCGGCACGTTGCCGAAAAAATAACCGCCGGTGACCAGTGTGACCACCCACAACACCGCACCGCAGGCCACAGACAGCAGAAACCTCGGAAAGGTCATCGCCGATACGCCGCCGATGAAGGGCGCAAAGGTGCGCACCACCGCGACGTAGGGCGAGAGCAGAAAAGTCAGGCTGCCGTGATTTTCGTAGAACGCGTGCGTTTTCAGTAGCGCCGCCCGGTCGAGCCAGCGGTAGTGCTGCGTGTAGGCGCGCCGGCCGAGCGCGCGGCCGCTCCAGTAGTTGATGACGCTGCCGGCGATGGCGGCGGTGATCAGCAGCGGCACCAGCACAAAAATGTTGAGCGTGCCGATGGCGCAGAACGAACCGCAGATGAACAGCAGCGGATCGCCGGGCAGGAAGAATAGCGGAATGAACGCCATTTCGCAGAAGACGATGGTGAACAGCAGCAGGTAGATCAGCGGCCCGAAGGCGGCCACTGCGTGGTCAAGGTTCTGATCGAGATGCAACAGCAGGTGCAGGAATTGCATGGGGTCAGCCGCTCGCAGAGGAACCGCGCCGCGCAGAACAGCGGCGCCGAAGGTCGATTGTAGTCCGCCTTCGGCGCGTCTTGAAAAGGCTTACTTCTGTTCGGCCGGCGTCGAGGTCGCCGGGCCCATGCCGTGGATCAGCAATATCGCATCGCCCTGTTTGGCGCCGTCGTAATGAATGCCCTTGCCGGTGTGAACGACGGTGGTGCCCGCCGCCATCGGCACGGTGCTGTCCGGATCGTACCGGCTGCCGCTGCCGACCCACCAGGTGCCTGACAGCACGACGATGTAACGGTCGTTCGGATGATAATGCGGCCGGCTCATGTTGCCGGCTTTCCATTTGTTGAAGTAGGCGTAAGGCTCGGCCTTGTTCGGATCGCCATAGAGTTTGGCCTGCGCGGCGGTGCCGGCGGCGTTATCGACCCATTTGATCTGGTCGACGTTGATGTAACTGACTGCTTTGGGATCGAGCGGAATGTTCGGCGTGACGGCGCAGCCGGTCAGCACCGCAGAAACGGCAATCAATAACGCGCGCAAGAATGTGTTGTGCATATCTCCCCCCGGGTTGTTGCCACGCCGCATTCGAGTGCGGCGTGTGCGGGGGTCATCATACGCCTGCGCTATGAGAGCGGCGAAATGCCGAAACGCTGTGCCAGTGCGTTCAACTGCTTCGCCAGCGGCGCGTTGATGGCAACGCCATGGTCGAGGCGGTCCTGCTTTTTGCGTGCGCGGACCTGCCCCGGCACGCGCACATGGTCGATGCCCGGCAGCGGCGTTGAATGTGCGATGTCGTTGATGTGGCGGTCGATCTCCGCGCCGAATCGTTCTTGCGGCGTGAAGCGCGCAACATCAAGCACGATGATGAACTGCCCGCTGTTGACGCCGAAACCGGAGCCCGTGCGCGGAATTTCGCGGCCGAAGGCGGCACCATTGAGCGTGCCGGCGAGCAGACCGATGGCCAGCGCAAGTCCGCTGCCTTTGTGTTCGCCGACGGGTGCGAGCAAACTTTGCATCATCATCGCCGGGTCGGTGACGGCGTTGCCCGTTGCCGGATCGATCATCCAGCCTGCAGGAATTTTTTCGCCGCGCAGGGCGGCGGCCTTGATCATGCCGGCCGAAGCGACTGAAGTCGCGGTGTCGATGATCACGGCCGGTTGCGTGCCGGCGGGAATGGCAATCGCCAGCGGGTTGGTGCCGAGCAGCGCTTCGGCGCCGCCCCACGGCGCCATTTGATTAAAACCCGACACCGCGCCGTAGAGGCCGATCATGCCCTCTGCCGCGGCCATCGCCGCATAGACGCCGCCGGCGCCGGCATGGTTCGAATTGCGCACGCCGACCCAGGCGAGGCCGCTGGCGCGTGAAAGTTCGATCGCAAGCCGTGTTGCGCGTTCGACGGCGAGATGGCCCATGCCGTTGTCGCCGTCGACCAGCGCAGTGGCGGGGCCCTGCCCGATGATTTTGATGCTGGCGTTGGGGTTAATGTCTTTTTTGTCGAAGGCATCGACGTATTGCGGCAGACGGAAGATGCCGTGCGCATCGGCGCCGGTGAGATCGCCTTCGACGATGCAGGCGGCGGTGGTCGCGGCGTCGGCAGCGGGCATGCCGCAGGCGGCGAGAACGTCAGTGGCGAATCGGCTGAGTGTCGGGGCGGGAATGTTCATCGGTGCAGGATTGAGGATTGAATGCCCCCATCCTAACCTTCCCCCGCAGGCGGGGGAAGGGACCGGTCATCAAACGATCGAATGCAATGCGTTCATTCGATCTTGATATTCGCGTCGGTGACCACTTTGCGCCAGCGTGGAATTTCCGAGCGGATCATCGCGGCAAATTGCTCGGGCGTGCCGGACAAGGGTTCAACCCCGGTAGCCTGCATTCTTTCGCGCGTGTCGGACAGCGCGGCGGCCTTTATCCATTCGGTGTTGAGCCGCCGGATGATGTCGCGCGGCGTGCCGGCGGGGGCGAGCAGTCCGTACCAGGTGATGACTTCTGAATTTTCGACGCCGGCCTCCTTGATGGTCGGCACTTGCGGCAACGACGGCAGGCGCGCGCTGCGCATCACGGCCAGCGTTTTCACGCGGCCCGCCTTGATGTGCGGCAGCGCTGAGGTCGGGCCGAGCACGACGAGATCGACTTCGTTGCCGATCATCGCCACCAGCGCCTGACTGGCACCCTTGTAAGTCACGTGAACCAGATTGATGCCAGTCTGGTTCATGAACAACACGGTGGCCAGATGCGTCGAGGTGCCGATGCCGCTGGTGCCGAAATTGAGTTTGCCCGGATTGGCGCGCGCGTAATCGACGAATTCCTTCAGCGTATTGGCCGGTATTGCCTGGCGTATCGTCAGCAGATTGGGAATTTCCGCCAGCAGCGAGATCGGTGCGAAATCTTTTACCGAGTCATACGGCAGGTTTTTGTAGAGACTCGGGCTGATGGTGAGTGTCGGCGCGCTGAGCAGCAGCGTATAGCCGTCGGGTTGCGCCTTGGCCACCATATCGGTGCCGATGTTGGCGGCCGCACCCGGACGGTTTTCGATCACCACCGGCTGGCCGAGCGCTTCCGACAATTTTTGTCCGGCCACGCGGCCGACAAAATCGGCGCCGCCGCCGGCGCCTGGAAACGGAATGATCAATCTAAGCGGCTTGTTCGGGTACGGTTGCGCCTGCGCCATCGTGCAGAGCGCGAATGCGACGGCCAGACTCTGCACCGCGCGGCGCATGATTACTTTGCCGGCGGCGGGGTGAGCACGCCGGTGAGTTTGCGGATCATGCCGTCGGGTTTGCTGATCAGATAAATCTCCTCGTCGCCGTCGCGCGCGAGGCGCACGTCGGCGCGGCCGCCGCCGTACGGCACGCCGTAGGGATCGACCTTGCCGGTGGTCAGATTGCCGCCGCGGAAACCGCCGGTGATGGTCGATGCGCCGGGCAGCACGGTTTCCTTCAGCGCCACGCCGCCGCGGCGCTTGAAGCCGTCGGCGGTGATGTCGTACATGCGGCGTTTAACCGGCGCAGTATTGGGCGCGTCCGGATTTTTGTAGGCGATTTCGATTTCAAAAATCGGCACGCTTCTCACGCGCTTGCCCTGGTTGGCGATCATCTCCGCGAGATCGGTGTAAAACAAACGCCCCGTGGTCATTTCGGTGAAGATATATTTGCCGACCATCTCCGGCATCAGTTTGCCGCGATAGACGTAACCGCTGCCGACGGCGAGGCCGTCCTGGTGACTGTAATAAGCGACCGGCGGAATCACCTCGACGGTTCTGTTGAGCAGATCGACCCTCACACTGTCTTCCGCCGGATACGGCACCGGCGGATTGATTTGTGTGGCCGTCATGCCACCGTTGGGGCCGCCGGTGAAACGCAGTTCGGGGCCTTCGCGTTCGGCCCAGCCGTAGTTGCCGCCCTTGACGATGATGTTGAGTTCTTCCCACGAGTGATCGCCGATGTCCGCAGAGATCAGCGTGTTGGTGGCGGGGTCCCAGGTGATGCGGTGCGGATTGCGCAGGCCATAGGCAAAGATTTCCGCGCGCGCGCCTTTTACGCTGATAAAGGGGTTCGGATCACGGCTGTTGGTGGGCACGCGATAACGCTCGTTGATATTCAGCATGTCGTTGGGACGCAGCGTGATGTCCGGCGTGATGCGCAGGATCTTGCCTGGCAGCGCGTCGAGGCGCTGCGGGATCGGATGCGTCGGGCCGGCGCGTTCGCCCGAGGTGCCGTCGCCGACCGAGATATAAAGATTGCCGTAATCGGCGTCACCGGGTTTGGCCAGCGGATTGAACAGCAGGTCGGCCATCGGATGCAACGGAAAGTTCAGGCCCGCGCGCAGGATCTCGCGCGCCGAACCTTCGAAGGTATTGTTGTTGATGTTGCTGTCGGTCCATTCGTAGATGATCGACTGGAAACCGACTTCACCGGCGGGCGGATTGATCGCCGGCGTGACATTGCCGATGATTTTCAGATTGGGAATCGCATCGCTTTTGCCGTTGGCGGGGCCGGCAATGTTCGGACGCTCGGAATGCACCGTATAAAACTTTCCGTTCTTCGCGTAACCCGGATCGAAGGCGATCGAGATGAGGCCCATGCCGTAGACGGGTTCGGTCGAGAACTTCGGGAAAATTTTGCCGACGTCGAGGTAGGGCGTGAACTGCCGCGTCGCCTTGTCAAGAATGTAGACGACGCCGTTCTGCCCCGGCACGAAAAAGCGTTTGTCGGCTTGCGGCGCGTCGGCCGGTTCCGAACGCAGAGCATTGGCGCGGCCGAGTTGTTCGGTCATGTCGATCTTGCCCGGATAAGGGCCGTCGTTTCTGCGGCCGGACAACGGCATCGTGGCGTAATCTTCGAGCAGCAGCGCAGTGCCGTTGTATTTGAGTTGCGGTGCCGGCGGATAGGCCGCTTCGGGTGTCACCGACAGTGGTGCGGTCGAGCAGGCCGCCAACAATGCAGTGCCGAGCAAGGCGCCGGTCAACGGTTTGCCGCGGTTCAAGAGTGCGAATGCCATGGTGTTCTCCCCGGATTGCAGAAATAACGCGGCACGGGCGGGCCCGCGCCACACGAGCGTGTTTACTTCGCTGCGTCGAATCGAATCTGTTTCAGACGATCCGGCGCGGCCGGCAATTCGGCCTCACCGGCCGGAAATTTATTTGCGCTGAGTATGAGTGCGATGAGGTCGGCGTATTCCTGGTTGCTCAGCGATTTCGGATCGTTGGCCGGCATGGTGTTGCGCAGTTTTTCGAAGAGATCGCCGACGCTGTAGGCACTCCAGTTGGCCATGAATTCCGCACCGGCCAGCGGCGGTGCTTCGCCGGCAGTGAGTTTTGGCCCGTGGCAGGTTTCGCATTTCTGCGCGTAAAGGGCGCCGCCGCGTTTGACCTGCGCGGCGTTATACGCGCCGTCTTTGGCCGAACGCGGCTCCGCAGCTTGCACGGTGACTGTCATCGCGAAAATAAATGCAGCGCTGCATGCGGCGCGGCTGCGCATCAGGGGCATCATTTCCTGGTGGCGTAGGTTTTGCTGAAACCGTTGCGGTTGTTGGTGACGGTGAACCCGCCGTCGCGCGCGACCACCGCCTTGATCGTGTTGCCCTTGCACTCGGCCGTGTCGTCGAGATTGGCGATCATGTCCTCGGCGGTGTTGTGCGCCGGGTCTTTGTCGACCAGCGACAAATGTCCCTGCCAGATGCCTTCGATACCGGCGATGCCGGCCATGCGCAGATAAGAATTTTTTTCGTAGGCGTTTGGTTTTGCCATGTTGACGATCGGCTGGATGCGCTTGTCGGTTTGGCCAAGCCCTTTTTTCGGGCCGTTATTGACGACGATCACCTGCGGCTGGATGGCGCCGAGCAGCGCCGGCGAACCCGCGCCGTCGAGTCCGCCGTGACGGCCCGATTGATAGAGTGTGATTTTACCGACCTTGTTGACGGGGCAGACCAGTTGCAATTCGGTGCGCCAGTCGAGATCGATCAGATTGAGATAGCTGAATGTACCGAACGACAGCAGCACGCCGACCATGCGCGAGTTTTCGAAACCCGCGGCGGACATCTGCGCGGCGTTGTCGCACAGTTTGTTGGCCTTGCCGCCGTTGAGCGGTCCCGCGATCACGCTTTCATTGGCGGTGACTACGCGCACATCGACACCCTTGAGCGGAATGCGTTCGCCGGGCCTGACGATCGTGCGCTTGCCTGCCGATGCGGTGGTGAAGCTGTCGTACCACTCGCGGTTGACCAGTTCCACCATGTCGTTGGGGCCGTAGTAGCGGCCGATCGGAATCATTTTCGTCAGCGCGGCGAGACCGCCGGCGTGGTCGCGGTGATAGTGGCTCAGCACGAAGTGATCGATCTTCGTCAGGCCGGCGGCGCGCGCCGCGGCGTTGATGCGCGTGGCGTCGCGGTCGTTGTCGGGATAACCGGTGTCGATCAGCATCGATTCGCCGGAGGGCGCGACGAACAGCGTTGCCGCCCCCCCTTCGGTGTCGATCCAGATGATTTCAAGATCGCGCGCCTGTGCGGCGGCGGCGAGCGTAAGCAATGCTGCGGCAAACATGGCAAGCGTGCGCTTCATGATCGGGTCTCCTCCCTTGATCGCGTGGTCCCGGCCGGCTTGTTTTAATTTCCCGGGATGAAGTGGGGCATTGTAATCGCGCCGCGGGCGCTTGTGACTATTCAAACGCGGTCATTCGATTTTGACCGCGGCGTCCCTGAACATCTTCTGCATTTTCGAAAATTCGGCGCGCAACAGGGCATCGTAATCGCCACTCGCCAGTGGTGCTGGCGTCAGGCCCTGGCGTGCCAGCGTTTCTTTGACGGCCGGCGTCGTCGCCGCGCGCAGTATTTCAGTGCTCAGGCGGTCGATCACCGCTTTTGGCGTGGTCGCCGGCACCGTGATGCCCTGGTTGCCGGTCAGTTCGAAATCGCGCATGCCGGATTCGGCCAGCGTGGCGACGTCCTTGTAGCGATCGATGCGCTGGCGCGAGCTCACGCCGAGCGCGCGCAGCTTGCCGGCGGCGAGCTGTGGAATCAGTGCCGGTACATAGGCGATCAGCAGGTCGGCGTGTCCGCCGATCACCGCGATCATCGCCGGCACCTCGCCCTGATAGGGCACATCGACCATGCTGATTTTGGTGTCGAGTTTGAGCATGACGCCGATCAGATGCGCGCCCGAGCCGGCAGGGTTGGATGCATAGGTCAGCTGGCCGGGGCGCGTGCGCGCCAGTGTGATCAGCTCTTTTACATTCTTCACCGGCAGAGAGGGGTGCGCGGCGAGCATCCACGGACTGCTTTCAATGCGCGCCACCGCGGCAAAATCTTTTTGCGTGTCGAACGGCAGGTTTGCGCGCAATGCCGAGTTGGCGGTGAACGAAAAGCCGGTGAGCAGCAGCGTGTAACCGTCGGCGGCCGCCCGCGCGACGAGTTCGGTGGCAATCACGGTGCCACCGCCGGCGCGGTTTTCAACGATGACGTTCTGGCCGAGTGCGGCGCCGAGTGGTTGCGCCAGCGTGCGGGCGACGACGTCGGCGGTGCCGCCTGGCGGGAAGGCGACGACGAGGCGCAGCGGTTTGGCCGGAAAGTTTTGCGCCTGTGCCGCCGTGGCCAGAGCAACGCTGACGAAGCATGCTTTGAGCGGGATACTCACCACTTTCACAGGATGACCCGGTTGACCATGTCGGCGCTGCGGTTGTCGAGAAAGCAGCGCAGATTGGTTTCGATGATCGGCCATTGCAGCGCGAGGTTGTCGTCGCTGCTGCCCGAACAATGCGGCGTCATCAACACGTTGTCCATGTCCCAGAACGGATGTTCGGCGGGCAGCGGTTCGGTGTTGAAGACGTCGAGGCCGGCACCGGCGATGCGTTTTGTTTTGAGTGCGTCGATCAGCGCTGCTTCGTCGCAGAGACTGCCGCGCGCGAGGTTGAGCACGAAGGCCGTCGGTTTCATCGCGGCGAGCAGTTCGGCATCGACCAGATGGTGCGTGATTTTCGAATACGGCGCGATCAGGATGAGGAAGTCGGCCTGCGCGGCGAGTTCCCTGACGCGGTCATACGCCTCGACGCGGTCGAAGCTGTCGAGCGCGCGCGGCGTGCGCGACACGCCGAGCACGGTCATGCCGAAGGCCTTGCAGCGCGGCGCGAGTGCTGCGGCAACGAGGCCGGTGCCGACGATCAGCACCGCCTTGCCGGCAAGCCGCACCTGGTCCCAGCGTTGCCAGCGGTGCGCACGCTGGTTGTCGAGCATCTGCGGAAAGCGGCGCGCGAGATTGAGCATGAAAAGGAAAGCCATCTCCGACATCTGCGGGCCGTGAATGCCGCGCATGGTGGTCACCACGATGTCTTTTCTCAGCGTGCGCGAACGTTCAAGCGCATCGGTGCCGGTGGTCATGGTCTGGATCCAGCGCAGCTTCGTTGTGGCGGCCAGGCGCGCATCGTTGAAGGTATGGTCGACGGAGACGATGATCTCGGCGCCGGCGAGTTTGTCTTCGGCACCGGGCAGATCCACCGCAGTGACAACGTCGAGTTGCGGAAAGGCCGCGCGCAGTTTCGGCGCAAAGTAGGGGAAGTCGCGGTGGGCGAAGAGCAGGCGGGTCATGGTGGTTATCGGTTATTGGCGCAGGTGGCAGGAATGCCGTCGCGGTTTTTTCGCAAGCTTCCGCCAGCCATGCGCGGCCGTCAAGCGCGGCATGCGGATCGTGCTAAATTGACTGTCTCGATATTTTCAGCGGGTGCGCGTATGACCGGAAAGCGGTGCATTGGTGTTGTTGCGGCGATGATTGCGGTGGCCGCGCCTGTCTGCGCGCAGACGGCGTATCCCGACAAGCCCATCCGCATGATCGTACCGTTTTCGCCCGGCGGCACCTCCGACACACTGGCGCGCATCCTCGGCCAGAAACTCAACGAAGCGTGGGGCCAGCAGGTGGTGGTCGATTCGCGGCCCGGTGCGTCCGGCATCATCGGCACCGAGATCGCCATGCGCGCGCCGGCCGACGGCTACACGCTGATGCACGGCAATATCAGCCAGTTCGCGATCAATCCGTTCATCTTCAACAAAATTCCGTATGAAACGCTGCGCGATTTTGTGCCGCTGAGTCTGGTTGCCAGCGCGCCGCAGCTGCTGGTCGTCAATCCGGGTGTTGCGGCGAAATCGGTGAAAGAGCTGATCGATCTGGCGCGTGCCAAACCTGGCGCGCTGAATTTCGGTTCCGGCGGGGTGGGCACGCTGGCCTATGTTGGCGGCGAAATGTTCAAGTCGGCCACCGGCGTCAACCTCGTGCATATTTCGTATAAAGGCACAGTGCTCGCGCTGAACGACGTTATCGGCGGGCAGGTGCAGGCGCTGTTCTCCGATATGCCGATTGCGTTGCCGCATGCAAAGAGCGGCAAGCTGCGCGCGCTGGCCGTCACCGGTCCGCAGCGCTCGCCGCTGCTTGCCGGCATGCCGACGGTGGCCGAATCCGGCGTGCCCGGCTATGCGCTGGTGAATTGGTGGGGCATACTGGCGCCACGCGGTCTGCCGCAGCCAGTCGTCGATAAACTTGCCAAAGAAATCGCGCGTGTGCACACCCTGGCGGATGTCACCGAGCGGTATGCCAATCTCGGTGTCGAAGCGACGGGCAGCACGGCGGCAGCGTTTGCCGCCTACATCAAGGCAGAGGAAGTGCGCTTTTCAAAGGTGCTGAAAGAAACCGGCGTTAAACTCGACTGAACAAACGCGGGATCGGGGAGATCACAATGCAATTGAAGTCACGTCATTTTGAAGCCGCCGACATGGCGGCAGCGATGGAGCTGTGTCACGAGAAGGGCTGGAGCGACGGCTTGCCGGTGGTGCCGCCGACCGCCGAACTCGTCGGCGCGATGCTCGAAGCCTGCGCGCTTGATCCCGACAAGGAAGTCGCTTTCATCGAAAACCGCCAGGTCTCGGTGACGGCGGAGAAGATCGCGATTAACGCGGTGCTGGCCGGCTGCAAACCCGCCTACATGCCGGTGATCGTGGCCACCGTCGAGGCATTGGCCGATCCGCTCTACGGTTACCACGGCCCCGGCACCAGCACCGGCGGTGCGGCGGTGCTGATGATTGTCAACGGCCCGATTGCGCGAGAACTTGGCATCAACAACGACCACAACCTGTTCGGCCCCGGCTGGCGCGCCAATGCGACGATCGGCCGCGCCGTGCGCCTGATCATGCGCAATACGATCGGCACGATACCGGGCACGCTCGATCAGTCGAGTCTCGGTCATCCGGGAAAATACACTTATTGCATCGCCGAGAACGAAACCGACAGCCCGTGGCCGCCGCTGCATGCGAGCCGCGGCTTCAAGGCCGGACAGAACGCGGTGACCATCATGGCCGCCCTTGGTGTGCATCAGTATTCGAACGGCATGTCGGCCACCCCAGAGGGCGTGCTGACCACCGCCTGCGCGCAGATGCGCGTCTCGGCGGGCACCGCACGCCAGCCCTGTTATGCGATGGTCTTCGCCGGCGAGCATCAGGCCATCATGAAGAAGGCAGGCTACTCGCGCGAGGACGTCAAGCGTTTCATCTTCGAGAATTCGAAAATTTCCGTCGCCGATCTGAAGCGCATGAATCTGAAAGACGGCGCGGTAAAGCCCGAAGACGAAAGGGCAATGATGGATCTGGTGGAAACCCCGGATGACCTGTTGATTATCGCCGCCGGTGGCAAGGCCGGCGTGCAGTCGTGTTACATCCCGGGCTGGGGCGGCAAGGCCGGCTCGCAGGCAGTGACCAGGGAAATTCGCAAACCGTAGCAGGTATTTTTAAGAGGAGCGCATGATGACAGTGCAAGTCTATGACCCCACCATCGAAGCGAAAAGCCGGCGCATCGATTTTGTGCCGCGGCCGAAATCGCTCGCCGGCCTGCGCGTCGGGCTGGTCGACAATTCGAAATTCAATTCTGATCAGGTGCTCGAGCGCGTCGGCAAACTGCTCGAACGCGATTACGGCGTGACGTCGCACCTCATGCGCCGCAAGGTCACCGCCGGCATTCCAGCCTCGCCCGCGATCATCGCCGAGTTCAAGGCCAACTGCGATATTGTCGTCGCCGGGGTCGGCGACTGAGGCTCATGCAGCTCGGGCAGTGTGCTCGACAGCATAGTGTTTGAACAGGCGGGTGTGCCGACGGCATCCATTATCACCGACGTCTTTCATAAAACGGGCGAAGCGATGGCGCGTTCTTGGGGGCTGAAGAACTTCCGCTTTCTGGAAATGCCGCATCCGATCGCCAATTTGACGCCGGCGCAGCTCGACGAACGCGCGGCGGAAATTACGCCGCAGGTGGTGAAGCTGCTGCTCGAGGGCCAGCAACAGTGACGTGCTGATTGTCCGGCTGATACGCGGCGGCGCAAGGCCACCGCGTTTTTCGGTGTGTCGCCGGTGGTTTTCACCGGCAGTGTGACAAAGCGCACACTGAAAAAAATTAAATGTTGTTGAAGGCCCTGCCGTATTCCTCTGTAACGCAGAAATGTCTGACTGCGTCCTCAGGAACCGGCGGGGCGACAACATGAGTTATTTCGTTTTTGCACTAAAGCGCGTCTACGACAGCGGCAGGCCGCCGCTGCGTCAGGGTGAGTTCCGCACGCGTGAGGAAGCCTGGGCGGCGTCGCGCCGCATGATCGACGAGTATCTCCAGCGCGAGTCTGCGTCCTGCCCCTCGGCACAGGCGCTCTACGAGCGCTTTCGCCGCCACGCTGCGGTGCCTTTCATCTGTTCGAACGTCAGTGAGGACCATGGCGGACTGGACTTTAATCCGCTCAAATACGCGCTGATGCGCTGCGAGGAAATGTGCGGCGAGGCGCAGGCCTGCGCCTGAGGTTTCGCCGGACTTGCGGTTACGCGCCGACGACGCGGTTTTTGCCGGCGCGCTTGGCCAGATACATGGCCTGGTCGGCGCGTGTGATGGCGTCCTGCGGCGTTTCGCCCGGTGCCAGCTGGGCTACCCCGGCACTGAAGGTGATGACGATTTTCTCGTTGCCGGCGAGGAAGAACCGCTTGGTCAGCGCGCGCTGCAGCCGCGTCATCGCCTCGATGCCCTGGTCGATCTGCGTGTCGGGCATCACGATCACAAATTCCTCGCCGCCGTAACGCGCCAGCGTGTCCTGCGGGCGCATGCTCTCGCGCGTCACCGTAACGAGATGGGTCAGCGCGGCGTCGCCGGTGTCGTGGCCCTTGGTATCGTTGAGTTTCTTGAAGTTGTCGATGTCGAGCAGCGCCGTGCACAGCGGCGTTTCCTTGCGGTGCACGTCGGCGATTTCGCGCACCAGCGCCTCGTCGAGGCCCTTGCGGTTGAGCGCGCCGGTCAGCACGTCGTGCCGTGCCTGTGTGCTTGCGGTGTCGAGTTCCCGCTGCAGCTTGACGATCTCGGCCTCGGTAGCGTTGACCTTCTCGCGCATCGTGCGCAGCTCTTCGTGCGTATTCTTGATTTCGTAGGCGATGCTGCGCGTGGTGGAGACCACCTCTTTCATGACCGGCCCGATGTCTTCGAGGCTTTTCGCCTGCTCGATCAGGCGCGCGCTTTCCTCCATCTTGTGATGGTGGGCGCTGGTCGATTCGGTCATCTGCGACAGACGATCGACGAAGGTCGCCAGCATGCGGCGCATTTCCTCCTGCGCCTCCAGCGAGCGGCCTTTGGCCATCGCCTGCTTGAACATCACCTCCTTGATGCGGCGTTCGACGTCGTCAAGGCGGCGCAGCGACAGCGGCGGGTTGGCGGCATCCATCAGCGCGTCGATCTGTTTTTTCATCCACTGATCATCGCGCGAGAGTTCACCGATGTTTTCGATGATCAGCTTCAGGAGTTTCAGAAGCGTGTTGCGGACCTCGGCCTGGTCTTCGGCGGCGAACGACATGCGCAGCGTGAAATTGCCGAGCAGCGGTTTGATCGACGACAGGCTGCTCGACGGGTCGCGGATGGCGGCGAGCAGTTGCGCCGCCTGGTCGGCAAAGCGCGCGTCGTCGCTGCCGAGCGCGGGCATCGCATTTTCGACCAGGCGCGCCAGTTGCTGCAGGAATTCGCCGCTGGAGGGTTCGATTTTGGCCGCGGCGGCGGCTGGCGCCGGGGCGTTGGCTGCATTGATGTAAGCCACCAGCGCGCTTTGCAGATCGTGCCAGTTCTGCTGCGCAACGGCGCTGTCAAGGTGCCCGCGGTAGCGTTGCTGTGCCGGCGTGCGCTGCGGCAGCGCCTGCACGAGGTGGCGCAGCGCGTCACCCGGAAACGGCGGGGTGTCCGGGATGCCCGCGACCTCGTGATAAACGGTGCGGAAGTTGCCCGGGTTCGGCGCAAGCTTGCGCGTCATCAGGAGCTTGAGCGTATCGCGCGCGATCTCGGAGGGCTTTTTTTCGGCGACTGTCATGCGGTTCAATCAAAGTAAGGCGCGGCAAGACGCGGCGCTGAATGATTGTAGTAAGCAGGGGGGCGCGGCCAAGCGCCGAAATGCACGGTAAATCCGCGGTTGTTCGCCGCATTGCCACTCGCCGTCCCGCCGGCACGGCCCCGGCGGGGCTTGCGGTAGAATGTCGGCGACATTTTTTTCCGGCGCTCAACCGTGGACAATCCGGCCCTCAAGATCAAGACCGAGCAGGACTGCAGGCAATGGCTGGCGCAGCTGCCGCTGACCAATGCGCAGCTTGCGCAAACCGCGCTCAGCGCGCAGGTCAAAATGCTCAACGCGGCGACCCTGGAGCCGGGCGCGCGGCTGAAGATCATGGAGGCCCTGCGTTCGCCGGTGGCCTTCGTGCAAGGCGAGCGCGCCAAGCGCTTTTTTAACCAGCCGGTGCCGCTTGAGGAACCTGCCGCCGCCGGCTGGAACGAAGTGGTCGCGCTGTGGGACGCAATGGTCGAGGCGTATGAAGCCTGCATCGGTGCCGACGATCTGTATACGCCGCAGATTTACCAGCGTGCGCTGGAGTATGCCGGCCTTGCGATGCGCGATCACAACCGCATCTACCGCGCTATTCCGGCCGCGCGCTGGCAGCGCTTTCACGCCTTGTATGCGGTGGTGGAGGCCACGCCCCATGCCGCCACGCCGGTTGCCGATCCGGTCGCCGAGGATGTGCCTGAGGCGAGCTGCACGGCGACCTATCTGCGCGTGCTGCTGCTGCAGCACGCCACACCCGATGCGCTCACGCTGGCGCAACTCACCGCCACCGAACGTTGGTTGCGGCAGTGGACGTCGCTGGTGACTTTCGTTAAAACGCCCGGCACCGATGCGACGATTCCGCGTCTGGCCGTGTTGTTCGGCACCGGCGGCGGCGCGCGTGATGTCGGTGAAGTGCAGCCGGCACCCAACGTACGCTATCTCGAGCTTGATCGTCTGGGCGCGATGCTGGTGCAGATGATTGCCGGTCTGCGTAACGGCAAGTCGCCGGCCGACCTCGCGCTGGGTGCGGAGCTGCGGCAGGCGGCCTGCGAAAATCTGTTGCTGCTGCTGACCATGCAATGGTGCG
The DNA here is from genome assembly GCA_025356695.1 of Betaproteobacteria bacterium. The sequence continues at coordinate 1,077 of JANXSE010000299.1, read as the reverse complement.
GCACCGGCAAGGGCCGCACGGAGGAGCGCAGTCCGTCGTCAATCAAGGTCATGGTGTCGATGTCGATCGCCGCCATGCATTTTCATCTGACCGGGCGCGCTTTTCGCCAGCCCGGCTCGCGCCTCTCGAAACGCGAAGAAGATGATATGCAGATGTTCGGCCGTGTCAGCGAGCGCACCGAGCAGGCACTGCTGTCGCAGCGCAGCGGCGCACTGGAAACCTGGGAGATCATCAATCACAGCCGCTCGGGCATGCTCGGCATGTGCCGGCAGCCCGATGCCGCCACGCGCCTCAGTCACAACCAGTTGCTTGGCCTGCGCACCGCAACGGGCCGCACGTTTTATCTCGGGGTGGTGCAGCGCATACAGGTCGATGAGAGCGGGGCGGTTTCCATCGGCTTGCGCGTAATTCCCGGTTTGCCGACACCGATTGCAGCGAAGATCCACGGTGTCATCGCCGCCGACGGCAAACACTACGACCGCGCGTTGCTGATGTCGCCTGACGAGGCACGCAAGACGCCGCCGTCGCTGATTATGGCGCCCTCGTCGTACCAGCCCAACCGCAAGGTCGACATTCATGTCGATTCCACACAGGAAATCAGGCTGACCTCCGTGCTCGACAAGGGGGTTAACTTCGAGCGCGTCACCTACGAAGTGGTTTAGCGCGCAATCACCGCGCCGCTTCCTTCAGCAGTCGTCCCTGTCTGCCGTTATACAGTTGTCATCGGCCGCGCCGACGCGCGGCACCCCTGCACCGCCGGCCCGGATGACGGTTTCTTGATGCATATCAAGACGGTGTTTTCCGGCACTGTTTAGCATTACCGTTACGCGCCCGGGTTTTGCATGAGGGGCGCGGGGGTGTTGCGGCAATGCCGTGCTTCAGGGTTGTTGTTTCAACCGTTACCGGACGAGTATCGTGAATTCGAATTTATGCCGTTGTTGCGGCGAAGCGTTTCATTCGGTCGAGACCGTTCTGAAAATCCTCAAGAACGAGTGGGCTCAGTGCGAGAGCTGTATGCATCGCGCAGCGATCCCGGTGCTGATCAAGCAGTTTCGCCTGCGCATGCCGCGCTGGTGG
>JANXSE010000284.1 GCA_025356695.1 Betaproteobacteria bacterium | reverse complement strand
GTTCACCATTGTGTGTTTTGTGCCGGGCGCGATGTAGATGACGTCGCCGGGTTTCAGATGCACGGGCTTGCCGTCGATCATTTCGGTGACGTCGCCCGAGAGGATCTGGATGATCGAATCGCGGTTGGCGTGATAGTGATATTGCAGCTTCTCGCCCGGCTTGCCGGGCGGAATTGCGGAAAGCTGGCCGCTGAGATGTTTTGCACCCTCGCTACCTTGCTGCAGGATGTCAACGCGCAGTCGCTCACCGGGTTTGGGATTCTTCGCCTTGATGAAATCGGTGGTCGAGATGACTTTGTACGCAACCCCGTTTTTTTCCTGCGCGTTCGAGGTAAGCACAACAAGCGTTGCGATGCAGGCAATGGCGGTGGCATAAAGCAGGCGCGATGCGGTCATGACGGTCTCCTTGTGCTGAGCGCAGTGATCAGTAATCGACGATGCCCATCCAGAACAGATGTTTTTCGCCGACGGCGATATCGTATTTGCGCGCGTAGTCGAGTGTGCCGCCGGCGCCGATGCGGTACAGCGACAGGCAGGCCGGCAGTTCGCGTACGGTTGCGCCGTCGCGCACCGGCCGCCCCATGATGTGCGCAGCGACCAGCAGGCGCCCCGACGGGTCGATGCTGAAGGTGCGACAGTGTATGCCGCGTGTTTCAGCGTGGCCGAGCAGCGTTGGCGCGCCGCTCTTTTGATCAATGGCAAAGCAGGCGAGCGAATTTTCACCGCCGCCGAAGACCTGCCGACCTTCAAATTCTTTGGTTGCGTCGGCGCGGTTGGCGACATAAACATAACGTCCGTTCGGATGCGCGTGGACGGTGCCGACGGCCTGGCGCGGGCGCAGATTGTCGGGCTCGACGAGTGTGTTGAGCTTGAACGCGGGTTGCGCTTCGACTGTGTCACCAACGCGCTTGAAAACGTCGAGCGCGTTCTGGCGTTCGAGCGAGACGTAAACCCACGGCTGGGCAGGATGAAAATCGAGGTGTCGCGGGCCGAAGCCGTAACCGCCGTTCGGCGCAATCACGACTTTGCGGCTCAACTGGCCGTTGCTGTAATGGAAGACGCGCAGCGAACCCGGGTCTTCGGCTTTGTCGCCGGCAGCGTCATTGCCGCGCGTGACGAGGATGGCGAGCTTGTTGTCGGGTGTGAAGCGGATTTGATGCGGAAAAATACCGGTATCGATCGTTTCTTGCTGCCTGACCTCGCTACCGAGCGTGCCGTCGGCATTGATGGCGAAACCAATGAGCAGGCTGGGGCGGCTGAAGGCGACGAAAATGAATTTCGAGTCGCCATCGCAGGCGATGTGGATGGGCCGCGTCGGCAGCGGCACTGCCGTGCCGTGCGGCGTCAGCTTGCCGCTTGCCGGGTCGATGCGAAACGCCGACAGGTGGTGAGTCTTGCCGACAATGGTGCCGGAACCCGACGAGCTGTCGCTGCTGGCGACATATAAAGTATGGCGCGCACCGTGCGGCACCACGTAATGAATATTGGCCGGCAGGGTGATGCTTTCGCGCGCCGCCAGTGTGGCGGCATCGACATCGATGTCGTAACGTGTGAGTAGCGGCCCGACGGTTGCGTAGAGTGCAAGTTTATTGCCTGAAGCCACAATACTGTTCTCCTCTGGTCTGAATGTGCCGCCGTTATGCGGCGGTTTTTTTCGGGGTGTTCATAACAACCGCGCGCCGGTAGGCAGGGCGCGCGGTAGTCAGTGCAAAATATTCGTGCAATCGCGCCGGCAAATCAATGTCGCGCTTGAGCGCACTGGCGAGACTGCTGGTAAAAAGTATATCGGCGCCGGTAAAACGTTCGCCCATGATGTACGGCCCGCCGGCAAGCCGCGTTGCCGCCGCGCCGGCCTGTTTGATATAGCACGCGCGCGCGGTTTCTACTGCGTTGGGCGCTACACCGTAGACATCGGTGAGATCGACGTGGCGGCGGATGATATAGAGCGTATTGGCGTCGAGTTCCATCATGACGAAAAAACACCACTGGTCGTAGCGCGCGCGTTCCTGCGGCGCAGCCGGCGGCGCGAGGTTTTTCGCGACACCGTACGTGGCGGCCAGATAGTTGACGATGGCGGCGCTCTCCGACAGCGTCAAATCGCCGTCCTGCAACGTCGGAATTTTCTGGCCCGGATTAAGCTGCGTGTATTCGGCGGTCAGCGTTTCGCCGGAGCGCGAACGGATCGGCCGGTGTTCAAACGGCAATTCGAGTTCATGCAGCATCCACAGCGCACGCAGCGGACGCGACGAGCCTGCGCCCCACAGAATACGTGCATGTGTCGGTTCAGTCATGCCGGAGAATTTAATGCGGAAAACGCCCGACTTTCCGCCCGCAGTGGTGCGCTGTCAAGCGCGCGTGTCGTAAAATGGCCGGAGATACCTGAGGAGGCCGGCAATGAATGCATTCCTGTCGATGGCCGTGCGTTGTGTGCTCACGGCTTTTTTGTTAATTTCATTTTCCGCGCAGGCGGCAAGCGCAGTCTGGCCGGCCAAGCCGATCCGTTTGATCGTGCCGTTCAGTCCCGGCGGCGGCACCGATATCATCGCGCGCACGCTCGGGCAAAAACTGACCGAGACCTTCGGCCAGAATTTCATTGTCGATAATCACGCCGGCGGTGGTGGCACGATTGGTGCGGAACTCACGGTGCGCGCAAATGCCGACGGTTACACCATGTGTCTGGTTTCGGCGAGCTATGGGGCAAATCCGGCGTTGTACAAGCTGGCGTACGACCCGGTCAACGGTATTGCGCCGATCAGCCTGCTCGCCGTCGGGCCGTTGATCGTGGTGGCGAGTGCCTCGCTGAAAGCAAACGATTTGAAAGAACTCATCGCGCAGGCGAAAGCAAAGCCGGAAAGCATTACCTATGGTTCGACCGGCGTCGGCAGTCTCGCGCATCTGGTCGGCGCACTGCTCGAACAGCAGACAGGCGCGCGCATGTTGCACATTCCCTACAAAGGCGCCGGCCCCGGACTGACCGATCTGCTCGGTGGCAATCTGCAGATCGCCTACTACACGGCGGTGGCGGTGCTGCCGCACGTGAAATCCGGCAAGCTGCGCGCGCTCGGCGTCACGACTGAAAAACGCGTCGATGCCTTTCCGAACGCGCCGGCTATCGGCGAACTGGTGCCGGGCTTTGCCGCCGAACACTGGTATGGCTTGTGGGGTACGCCGGGCACGCCGAAAGAAATCATCGACCGCGTCAACAAGGCGGTTGGCGTGGCGTTGCAGGCGCACGATCTGCGCGAACGCATCATTGCCGATGGTTTCGCGCCGGCTTATTCGACGCCCGAAGAATATCGCAAGCGTCTGGAAAAAGACGTCGCGCGCTGGAAGGATGTGGTGAAGAAGGGGAACATCAAAATCGATGTGATCGGCTAGCACTGTAGCCCGGAAGGAGCGCAGCGTATTCCGGGAAAACGGTGGATGGATGCATACACGATGCGTTGCCTGATCGCTATTCTTGTTATTGCTGGTTTCTGCGTGGCAGCGTTGGCGCAGGCGCAGCCATGGCCGGCGAAACCCATCCGCCTGATCGTGCCCAACGCGCCCGGCGGCAGCAGCGACATCCTCGCGCGCGTGCTCGGCGTGGAGCTTTCAAAGTCGTTGGGCCAGCAGGCCGTGGTTGAAAACCGTCCGGGTGCCAACGGCAACATCGGTGCCGAACTGGTGGCGCGCGCCGCGCCCGACGGTTACACCTTTCTGCTGATGGACATCAGCAATCTCGCCATCAGCCCGAGCCTGTTCTCCAAACTGTCGTTCGACGTGCTGCGCGATTTCGCGCCGGTGACGACGCTGACTTATTCGCCGCATCTGCTTGCCGCGCATCCGAGCGTGCCGGTGAAAAACGTCAAAGAGCTGATCGCCTTCGCAAAGGCGCGGCCCGGCAAACTCAATGTGCCGGTCGGTGGCGGGCTTGGCGGTGCGCCGCATCTCGCCTCAATGCTGTTCGCGCAGCGCACCGGCATCGACTGGGTTTACATTCCCGCGCCCGGTGGTGGTGTGCGGCCGGTGCTGACGGGCGAGGGCGATGTGTTGATCCTCGGCATGCTGCAGACCCTGCCGCACGTGCAGTCGGGGCGCTTGAAACTGCTTGCGGTGTCGAGTGCGCAGCGTGACGCCGCCTTGCCGGACACGCCGACGATTGCCGAGACGCCTGGCCTCGAAGGCTTCGTCACCGGCTCGTGGCAGGGTCTGCTGGCGCCACCCAACACGCCCGCGGAGATCATCAATCGCATGAACGCCGAAGCCGCGCGCATTTTCAATTCGCTGCAGTTGCGCGAACGCCTCGCCGCGCAGGGCACGCGGCCGCAGAACAACGCGCCCGCCGAAATGGCGCAATGGCTCGCCGCGGAAAAGGAACGCTGGGCAAAGTTGATCAAGACCACCGGCTTTAAACTCGAATAAAAAGTGGCCTGGAGGGAGCGCAGCGTATTCCGGAGTGGTACTGAATGATGCAGTAGACCTCGCATCGTGGATGCGGTGTATTTGAAATCCCCAATAAAAAAGAGTTTCGAAATCCGAGGGAAATATGAACACAATTTACTGGTCGTCGCGCGCGACGCTGTGTGCCACGCTGTGTTTGACCGGCGCAGCCATCGCACAAAACTATCCAACGCAGCCGGTGCGCGTCGTCGTCGCCTATGGCGCGGGTGGCGGTTCCGATTCGCTGATGCGTGTGATCGCGCCCGAACTCGGCGAACTGCTTGGCCAGCAGGTGGTGATCGACAACCGCCCCGGCGCGGGCACCGTGCTCGGCACGCAACTCGTAGCAAGTGCCAAGCCCGATGGTTACACCATCATGATCGCCGACAACGCCTTCATGGTGAACCCTTTTCTGATGGCGAAGCTGCCTTATGACAGTCTGAAAAATTTCGCGCCGATCGTGTCTCTTGCCTCCGACAGCCAGGTGCTGGCGGTGGTGCATCCGTCGCTGCCGGTGAAATCGATCAGGGACCTCGTGGCACTCGCGCGTGCGAGGCCCGGCGAACTCAACTATGCCTCGGGCGGCAACGGCACGCTGCCGCACATCATGGGCGAAATGCTGAAGTCGGCCGCGCGTATCAAGCTTGAACACATTCCGTATAAAAGCACGGCGGCGGCAATTTTTGCTGTGACCAGCGGCGAAACCAGCATCGGCTTCGGCGGCATCTTCGCGGTGAAAGGCTTGGTCGAGGCGAACAAGCTGCGCGTGCTGGGCCTCGCCGCAGCGAAACGCAATCCGCTGATGCCCAATGTGCCGACTTTTGCGGAGGGCGGCGGGCCCGCCATCGACGGCACCGGTTACCGCGGGCTGCTGGCACCCGCCGGCACGCCGCGCGAAGCGATTGCACGCATTAACGCCGAAACCAACAAGGTGCTGCAGATGCCGGTGGTGAAAGCGCGCCTCGCCGAACTCGCCTTCGTGCCGCTCGGCGGCCCGCCCGAGGAATTCGGCCGCGTCATCAATGCAGAAATGGAGAAGTGGGGCAAAGTGATTCGCGACGCGGGGATCAAGGTCGAGCAGTGAGGAATGGTGCGGAGTACGTACGCGGCGCGGTAATTTGGTAGGATAAGCTGTCGTTCGGGGCAATCGTTCGGGGAGATGCACGGTGTTTTTTACGCAGGCAGATAGAAGGCAATACGGCGCATTTCGCGTCGCCGGCATGATTGCAGGCTTGCTGCTGTCGTGCGCGGCAATCGCCAACGAAAAAGCAGTGCCCCAGCCGGTTCTGAGCGCCGACGAAATCAAAACCATCCTCTCGCACGGTCCGTGGCCGGTGTCGGCTTCGCCGGCGAAAGATCCGACCAACCGCGTGTCGGGTAATCCTGATGCGATCGAGTTCGGCACGCGCCTCTTTTTCGACCAGCGTTTGTCCGGGGATGGCAAGGTGGCGTGCGCAAGCTGTCACGTGCCCGAGCGCAACTGGACCGACAACATCAAGCGCGGTATCGGCGTTGCCGAGGTCGACCGCAACACGCCGACGGTGATGAACCTGCGTGGCAGCAACTGGTATGGCTGGGACGGCGCGGCCGACAGCCTGTGGTCGCAGAGCATCCGGCCGCTGTTAAACGAACGCGAACACGCGACGACGCCGCGCCAGATCGCGCAGCTGGTGCGCAACGACGAACAACTGTCATGCCGTTATCGCAAGGCCTTCGGCATCGCGCCCTCGCCGACCGACGACGAATCGATCATGGTCGGCATTGCCAAGGCGCTGGCCGCGTTTCAGGAAACACTGGTGGGCGGACGCACGTCGTTCGATATCTTCCGTGAGACGCTGGCGAAGGGCGCGCCGCCTTCGGCGTGGAATTATTCGGAGCCGGCATTGCGCGGGCTGAAGCTGTTCATCGGCAAAGGCGGTTGCACGAACTGCCACAGCGGTCCCAATTTCACCAGCGGCGAGTTTTTCACCACCGGCCTGTCGCAATTCAAACCGCAGGGCAAACCCGATCC
>JANXSE010000214.1 GCA_025356695.1 Betaproteobacteria bacterium | reverse complement strand
CACGATCATGACCACAAACATTCTCATCGTAATTGCCCGCGCGCTGACGCTCGCCGCCATCAGCCTGTCATTGGCGACTGCAGCCAACGCCCAACAATCCGCCACCGAAGCCCTGCAAAATGCACGCGTTCTCGAACGCCTGGGCGAGGGCATGGCGGTCGAGAAAAAAGGCGAAGCGCCGGGCTTCGTGCTTGACCCCGCGTGGCCGCAGCCGCTGCCGAACAACTGGGTGATCGGTGATGTCGGCGGCATTGCCGTCGACAAGCACGACCAGATCTGGGTTTACCACCGCCCGCGCTCGGTCGGCTCCCAAGACAGCGGCATGCAGGGTGCGGCCGCCAAAGATGTCAAGGGCAATGCGATCAGCGTGCTCGGTCATCCGCGGCCCAACGGCCAGATCAACGGCTGCTGCGATTCCGCGCCGTCGATCCTCGTCTTCAACACCGCCGGCAAACTGCTGAAGGCCTGGGGCGGCCCCGCTGACAAGGATTTTCTGAAAACCAAATGCCGCGAGGCCGACGGCTGCTTCTGGCCGGCGCGCGAGCACGGCATCTATGTCGATCACAACGATTTCGTTTACATCGCCGGCAACGGCCAGGCGCGCGCCTTCCACGGTCAGTATCCGTGGGCGCCGAATTTCGGCGACGATTCGCACATCCTCAAGTTCAAGGCCGACGGCACTTTTGTTTATCAGATCGGCTTCGCCGGCGCCAAAGGCCCCAACAGCAATGACACCAATGGCGGTGTCAACGGCACGCCCGAGCCGTACTGGCCGGCCGACATGGTGGTCGATCCGAAAACCAATCTCATGTACGTCGCCGACGGTTACGGCAACCGCCGCGTGCTGATCGTCGACGCAGCCACCGGCAAATACGTCGGCCACTTCGGCGCCTACGGGCAGAACCCCGTGGTTGGTGAAAACGGCGGCGGTGAAGCCTACGGCGCCGCCTGGTACGATGATTTCAAGGCCGGCAACATGAAACCGAAATTCTTCCGCAGCCCGCTGCACTGCGCGCGCCTCGCCAACGACGGCCTGCTCTACGCCTGCGACCGCGGCAACAACCGCGTGCAGGTGTTCAAGGCGACCGAAGCCGGCAAGCCCTGCGCTAATCCGGACGGTGAAGTCGGCAAATGCGGTTACGTTGGTGAAATGCACGTCGCGCCGCAATCGATCGGCGGCACCTCGGGCACGGTCAACTTCTCGACCGACGCCAAACAAAGCTGCATGTACGTCGCCGACCTCGTCAACGACGTCATCTACGTCGTCAACCGGCAGAACATGACCGAGCTCACGCGCATCGGCGGCGGCGGCCGTCAGGCCGGCCAGTTCCACTGGCCGCACGTGGTGGCCAACGATGCCGCCGGCAATATGTACGTCGGCGAAGTCGACGGCGCCGCGCGCGTGCAGCGCTTTCTGCGTTACGGCGCGACGGGTTGCAGCGGGACGGGGAGTGCGGAGGTGGGGAAATATCTGGTGCGGTAAAGGAATCCCGCGTGGAATCAGGGGTTGGCCATGCATCGGCGTGAGGCCGTGGCCAGTTCCGGTTCACGCGGCCCAAGCCAAGAAACGTCTTGGCATGTATACGCTTTAAGCGTATAGTCGCACAGATGATTTTTGTCGAATTGCCGCCGTTCGTCGCTTTTCGCGAGGCGAACTGGACCGACGAGGATTTGCGTGCGCTGCAAAATTTCCTGCTGACGTCGCCCGATGCCGGCGACGTCATGCCGGGCAGCGGCGGGTTGCGCAAGTTGCGCTGGTCGATTCGCGGGCGCGGCAAGCGGGGTGGCGCACGGGTGATCTACTATCATCGTCACGTTTCGGGCCAGTGTGTTTATTTGATCTATGCATACGCCAAGAACGTGCGGGAAGATTTGACGCGAGATCAGGTGCGCGTATTGGCTCAACTGATGAAGGGTATCGATAATGGATAAGCATCATTTCGATCAACTGGTGAAAGGCGTGCGCGCGATGAAACGCCACATAGCCGGCAAGCCCGTACGGGGCGCACGGGTTACGGTCGTATCCGAGCCAGACGTGCGTGCAATCCGCGAAGCGGCCCGTATCAGTCAAAGCCAGTTCGCCAAGTTGATCGGCGTGAACCTGCGCACGCTACAAAACTGGGAGCAACAGCGGACGACGCCGAGCGGGCCCGCCAAAGCTTTGCTCAAGATCGTCGCGCTGAATCCGAAAGCGATCGAAGCGCTGCATGATTAGGTAGCGGTGTTTCATCCGCAATGGGATCCGGCACTGGAAGGTTGGGCTTGGGGTGCGTAGGCGGGCGCGTTGGACTGCAAATAATGCGACGCCTGTGCCGTTGGTTCAGATTCAATTGATGCTGACCCCTTTGGTTCCCGCGTCGAAAT
>JANXSE010000213.1 GCA_025356695.1 Betaproteobacteria bacterium | reverse complement strand
CACGATCATGACCACAAACATTCTCATCGTAATTGCCCGCGCGCTGACGCTCGCCGCCATCAGCCTGTCATTGGCGACTGCAGCCAACGCCCAACAATCCGCCACCGAAGCCCTGCAAAATGCACGCGTTCTCGAACGCCTCGCTGACGGCATGGCCGTCGAGAAAAAAGGCGAGGCGCCGGGCTTCGTGCTTGACCCCGCGTGGCCGCAGCCGCTGCCGAACAACTGGGTGATTGGTGATGTTGGCGGCATTGCTGTCGACAAGCACGACCAGATCTGGGTTTATCACCGCCCGCGCTCGGTCGGCTCGCAGGACAGCGGCATGCAGGGCGCTGCCGGCAAAGACGCCAAAGGCCAGCCGATCAGCGTGCTCGGCCATCCGCGGCCCAACGGGCAAATCAACGGCTGCTGCGATGCTGCGCCGTCGATCCTCGTCTTCAACACCGCCGGAAAATTATTGAAAGCCTGGGGCGGCCCCGCCGACAAGGATTTTCTGAAAACCAAATGCCGCGAGGCCGACGGCTGCTTCTGGCCGGCGCGCGAGCACGGCATCTACGTCGATCACAACGATTTTGTTTACATCGCCGGCAACGGCCAGGCGCGCGCTTTCCACGGCCAGTATGCGTGGGCGCCTAACTTCGGCGACGATTCGCACATCCTCAAGTTCAAGGCCGACGGCACTTTCGTGTATCAGATCGGCTTCGCCGGCGCGAAAGGCCCCAACAGCAATGACACCAACGGCGGCGTCAACGGCACGCCCGAGCCGTACTGGCCGGCCGACATGGTGGTCGATCCGAAAACCAATTTGATGTACGTCGCCGACGGTTACGGCAACCGCCGCGTGCTGATCGTCGATGCGGCCACCGGCAAATACGTCGGCCACTTCGGCGCCTACGGGCAAAACCCCGTCGCCGGTGAAAACGCCACTGGTCAAGCCTATGGCGCCGCCTGGTACGACGACTTCAAGGCCGGCAACATGAAACCGAAATTTTTCCGCAGCCCGCTGCATTGCGCGCGCCTCGCCAACGACGGCCTGCTCTACGCCTGCGATCGCGGCAACAACCGTGTGCAGGTCTTCAAGGCGAGTGAGGCGGGCAAGCCCTGCGCCAATCCGGACGGCGAAGTCGGCAAATGCGGTTACGTCGGCGAAATGCACGTCGCGCCGCAATCGATCGGCGGCACCTCGGGCACGGTCAACTTCTCGACCGACGCGAAACAAAGCTGCATGTACGTCGCCGACCTCGTCAACGACGTCATCTACGTCGTCAACCGCCAGAACATGACCGAGCTCACGCGCATCGGCGGCGGCGGCCGCCAGGCCGGCCAGTTCCACTGGCCGCACGTCGTTGCCAACGATACTAACGGCAATATGTACGTCGGTGAAGTCGACGGTGCGGCGCGCGTGCAGCGCTTTCTGCGTTACGGCGCGACCGGGTGCAGCGGGACGGGGAGTGCGGAGGTGGGGAGGTATTTGGTGAGGTAGGCGAGTAGTAACCCTTGGCATGTATACGCGTTAAGCGTATAGTCACCTAGATGATTTTTGTCGAATTGCCGCCGTTCGTCGCGTTTCGCGAGGCGAACTGGACTGACGAGGATCTGCGTGCGCTGCAAAATTTCCTGCTGGCGTCGCCCGATGCGGGCGACGTCATGCCGGGCAGCGGCGGTTTGCGCAAATTGCGGTGGTCGATTCGCGGGCGCGGCAAGCGGGGTGGTGCAAGGGTGATCTACTATCATCGTCACGTCACGGGTGAGAGCGTTTACCTGATTTATGCGTATGCCAAGAACGTGCGGGAAGATTTGACGCGGGATCAGGTGCGCGTATTGGCTCAACTGATGAAGGGACTCGAAAATGGATAAGCATCATTTCGATCAACTGGTGAAAGGCGTGCGCGCGATGAAACGCCACATCGCCGGCAAGCCTGTGCCGGGCGCACGGGTGACGGTCGTATACGAGCCGGACGTGCGTGCAATTCGCGAAGCAGCACGAATCAGTCAAAGCCAGTTTGCCAAGTTGATCGGCGTGAACCTGCGCACGCTGCAAAACTGGGAGCAACAGCGGACAACGCCAAGCGGGCCTGCTAAAGCCTTGCTCAAGATCGTCGCATTGAATCCGAAAGCAATCGAAGCGCTGCATGATTAGGTAGTGGGGTTTCATCCGCAATGGGATCCGGCACTGGAAGGTTGGGCTTGGGGTGCGTAGGCGGGCGCGTTGGACTGCAAATAATGCGACGCCTGTGCCGTTGGTTCAGATTCAATTGATGCTGACCCCTTTGGTTCCCGCGTCGAAAT
>JANXSE010000207.1 GCA_025356695.1 Betaproteobacteria bacterium | reverse complement strand
ACTAACCGCCGTCATGGCCGGGCTTGTCCCGGCCATCCACGCCTTTCAGGCAAGCAAGTAAGTAAGGACGTGGATGCCCGGCACAAGGCCGGGCATGACGAAGCCTGGACTGGGGCCTAGTTCCCCGGCTTCAGCACGTCTTCCAGCCAGTCCCACATATAGGCCGCGCAGATACTCTGGTTGTCGATCTGGCAGTGGTGATAGCCGCCCTCCTCGCGCGTGAAGAGCTTGAAGGTCTTCTGCTTTGAGCCGACGGCGTCGAAGCATTTCTGCGCTTCCGGCAAGGGAATCTGCTCGTCGCCTTCGCCGTGCAGCATCAGGAACGGGCACGTGATCTTCTGCACCACGCCGTCGAGCTTGTAGGGTTCAAGCTTCTGCAACGCTTCCTCGACCGTATTCACACCAAGTATCCACGTGATGTGGTGCCCGGGCACCGACATCGCGGCGTTGAACGCAGCTTCGACGCGTTTCTTCCACGTCGCGTGATAATCCCAGATCGCACCCCACGCCACGCAGGCGGCGAAACGCGGCTCCATCGACGCGCAGCGCGGCGCGTAATAGCCGCCGAGACTGTTGGCGACCACCGCGATTTTTTTCGCGTCGACATCCTTGCGTGTTTCGAGATAATCGATACACGCCGAACCGGCGACCTCGTAATCGTGGCGCAGCACCTGGCCGCGGAAACGGATCGCTTCGCCGGTGCCGGGGCCGTCCATGATCAGCACCGAAATGCCGCGTTTGGGCAGTTCCGGCACACCGCGCATATACAACATCTCTTTGGTGATATCGAGGCCGTCGAAATGCACGACGCAGGGTGAGCGTTTGCCTTCGGCATTGTTCGCGTGCAAAAAATAGCCCGGCATGCTGCCGCTAGCGAACGGCACTTCGACGATTTCGATTTTAACGTCGGTGAGTTTGACGAAACTGTGAAAGCATTCGATCGATTTTTTGTAGGCCGCCAGCGCAATGTCGTCCTTCGGCGTGCGGAAGCGCTCGCCCATCTGGTAATACTTGCAGGCGCGCAGGTAAAACGGCGCCGCCGAATGGCGGTGATCCGAATCCTCGTAACGTTTGGCAATCGCGCGCACGCCGTCGGCAACTTTCACGCAGGCATCGAACCACGCGCCGTCGTCTTCCATCTTTGCATTTTTTAACAGGCGCCCGATGCGATCGACTTCGTTAATGTCCGAGCCGCCCCACGCCGCCGAACTCAGCATGCTCAGCATCGCCGCCGACCAGCGATAGTTGCCGGGGAAATAAACAAAATGCGGCGGGTCCTTGCGTGCAACGTGTGCCATCTGCAGCCTTTCGGTGATTTTTACAGCTTGAGGTCGCGCACCTGCTGCGCCTTTTGCGCGCAGGCGGCATTCAGAAACGCGAGGTCGGTGCCGGTCGAGACGAAGCGCGCGCCGAGTTTGACGTATTCGGCAATCAGATCGGGCCGCGCAGCGAGGCCGCCGATGCCGACATGTTTGCCGTGTTTGCGGCAGGCCGCGATCGTTCTTACAAAGGCGTCGCGTACGCGCGGGTCGTCAAGTTTGCCGACGATGCCCATTTCAGTGGTCAGATCGTTGCTGCCGATGAACAGCATGTCCACACCATCGACCGCGGCGATTTCCTCGACGTGTGCGAGCGCCTCGAGTGTTTCCATCATGACCACAACCATTGTCGCGTCATTGATCGCCTGCATGGCTTCGACCGCCGGGAATGCGCGGAACTGCAATTGCGGCGTGCCACCCGCATAGGAACGATCACCCGCCGGCGCAAATTTCGCCGCGGCGACCACACGTTTTGCTTCTTCCGCCGAACGGATGTGCGGCACGATCACGCCGAGTGCGCCGCCTTCGAGCACGCGCGTCACCCATTCGGGGTTGCCGTTTGGCACGCGCACCATCGGCGTGATGCCGGCGGCGAGCCCCGCCATGCACAAGGCACCCACCGTCTCCAGCGAAAAGCTGCAATGCTCGATGTCGATATAGAAAGTATCGAAACCCGCGCTGCGCGCAATCTGCGCCATCTCGACACTGCGCACCAGCCGCAGCGTCATCGACGCAACGACTTCGTCGCGCGCGAGTTTTTCCCTGACGTGATTACGCACGATGTCACGCGCCGCTACGGACATGAACCGCCTCCCCGTTCAATCAGCCGTGCGATGCGCCGCCGGCGTTTTTGTTATTTACCGTCGGTATGCGGCACCGGTGTCGGCGCCGGCCCGGAAGCCGCCTCGCGTTCGTCGCGATTGCGACGCATCGGCACATACAGTACCGAGGGGCGCGCGCCGTTGCCCTGCGGATAGAGGTCCATCAAATCATAAACAAGACGCGGCATATCGGTGGTGACCGGCAGGCCAAGTTCGCGCAGCACCGGCACGATCAGCGGAAAGTCATGCGTCCAGCGGCCTTCGCTCAGGATGGTTGCCGTTTCAAACGCTTTTTTCTGCGGCAGATGCTTGAGCAGAACCTGCGCCACAAAATTTGCCACCTGAACGCGCGCTTTCTGCGCGATGTCCGCCAGAATCAGCGTTTCGTCGCTGATGCTGTCGCGACGCTTTAACGACAGCACGTTGACGATGGAACCGGCCGGCATGCCGCCGATCTGCGGATCAACCGGCCCAAGCACGGCATTGTTGTCCATGACGATTTCATCGGCCGCGAGCGCAATCATGGTGCCGCCGCTCATTGCATAATGCGGCACGAACACCGTGACCTTGCCCTTGTGCTCGACCAGCGCTTTGGCAATCTGTTCGGAGGCCAGCACGAGGCCGCCCGGAGTATGCAAAATCAGATCGATCGGCTGCTCGGCCGGCGTCAGACGGATCGCGCGCAGCACCGCCTCCGAATCTTCGATGCTGATGTGATTGTCCACCGACACGCCGAGCACACTGGTGCTCTCCTGGCGGTGGATCAGCGAAATCACGCGTGATTTGCGCTCCTGCTCGAAACGCTTGAGCAATTCAGTGCGCGCACTGTCATTGCCGCGCGTGCTGAACAGCGTACCGAAAAACGTAAACAGCAGGAACAGGGCAACCAGCACCCAGAACACCGCGCGCGCAAAATCGCCGATGCGCAACGACCAGCTGCGTTTGATTTCTTCCATGATGTGCTCCCCCGGCCTGTGTATTGCCGTTCTCTGCGGTCATTCTAACCGCAGCCGCGGCAATGTCCTAAGGCGTGCGCCATGCGCTCAACTTACGCGGCGCCGTGCGTCTGTTAAAATTCCACCGATACCGCAGCGGAGCCGAATCAATGACCGAAACCTCAAGCACCCACCTTTCCCCCGAAACCTTTGTCGCCGAATTCAAGAAACACGGCGTGTCGCACGTAGTGTGGCTGCCCGACAGCGAAACAAATTTTCTGTATGTGCTGATGAAGGCCGAGCCGTCGCTAACGCTGGTGGCTGTCAGCCGCGAAGGCCACGCCTTCTCGACCGCCGCCGGCCTTTACTGGGGCGGCAAGACGCCGGTGATCCTGATCCAGAACACCGGCATGATGGAAGCCGGCGACTCGCTGCGCGGCTGGGGCATGGGGCTGAAGATACCGGTGGTGATGTTCGTCGGCTATCGCGGCTATACGCGCCACGGCGTCAATACCGATACCGCGGCCACCTACACCGAGCGCTTCCTCAACGCCTTCGGTATCAACTATTACCTCGTTGAGAGCGACGCCGACGCCGACCGCATTTCAGTTGCGTTCGAAGAAGCAAAACGCACGCAGCGACCGGTCGCCATACTGGTGGGCGATGAATATCACGGCTTTACGACCAAGCCCTGACGCGGGTTACGGGAGAATCAAAATGATGGATACCGCAGAACTCTTGAAAATTTTCCAACGCCATCGCGGCGACGCCATCGTGGTGCCGGGGCGCGGCGGACGACACTGGGTCAATATCAGCGACAAGCCGGATCTCGACGCGCCGCTCGGCGATCCGGCCATGGGCGGCCACGCCTCGTTTGCGCTGGGCCTCGCCATGGCACTGCCGAAGCGCAGAGTCGTACTGTTCGATTCCGAAGGCGACATCATGATGGGCATGGGCACGCTGGCGACGATTGCCGAACAGAAGCCCGCCAACTTCTACCACTTCATGCTCGACAACGAATGCTACGCCACCACCGGCGGCCAGCCGGTGCCGAACGCGAAGGCGGTAAAATACGATGCGCTGGCGAAAAGCGCCGGTTACCCTGACGCCTACGCCTTCGACAACATCGAAACCTTCGAGACCAACATCGAACGCATATTGTCGAAGCCGGGCCCGGTGTTTGTCGCACTGAAGGTCAAGCCCGAAATCAACAACACGCCGATCGGCCAGCGCAAACGCTGGTTGAAACGCAGCGCGCTGCAGTCGCTGGAAGCCTTGCGCAAGGAAATCGGCATCACGGCCTAGCGGTTCGCATTTCACAGCCGCGCCCGCGCACATGCGGCCGGCGCCGCCCGGCGGATGCCGGCGAAGCTGCTAAAATCGCGGTTCCCACCTGTAATAACTATTGAGGATATTTCCCGTGCAGCAGTTCGATGTGATTGTGGTTGGCAAGGGTAACGCCGCCTTGTGCGCGGCGCTGGCGGCAAGAGACAAGGGCGCGACGGTCGCGATACTCGAAGCGGCACCG
>JANXSE010000413.1 GCA_025356695.1 Betaproteobacteria bacterium | reverse complement strand
CCGGTAGCACATCGTCAGGCGGTGGCGGCACGTCAACCGCGTCGAGCGGTTCCGGTGGTAGCACCGGCGGCGGCTCAACGGATCCCGGTAGCACATCGTCAGGCGGTGGCGGCACGTCAACCGCGTCGAGTGGTTCCGGTGGCAGCGCCGGCGGCGGCTCGACCGATCCCGGTAGCACATCGTCAGGCGGTGGCGGCAGTTCAACTGCGTCGAGCGGCTCTGGTAGCGGCACAGGCGGTGGATCAACTGATCCCGGTAGCACATCGTCAGGCGGTGGCGGCAGCTCAACCGCGTCGAGCGGTTCAGGTGGCAGCACAGGCGGTGGCTCAACTGATCCCGGCAGCACATCGTCAGGCGGTGGCGGGACTTCAACCGCGTCGAGTGGTTCGGGTGGCAGCACAGGCGGCGGCTCCACAGATTCCGGCGGCACATCGTCTAGCGGCGGCGGCACGTCAACCGCATCAAATGGTTCGGGCAGTGGCGCGACTAGCAACAGCGGCACGAATTCGTCATCAGGCTCATCGTCAACCGCGTCTACTGATGGCACGGGCACACAAAGCGGCAGCGCCACCAGTGGCAAAAATGATTCGACGAATCAGGCGACAGTGAATTGCCCGCCCGGAACAGCCGCAGCACCGGGTGCTTCAGGTGGCGGCGCCTGCGTCGCCATTGCGGCAAGCAGCGGTGGCGCGAAACCGGCCACCAATGCAAAAATCACCGCGCCGGCGGCGCCTCAAGGCAACCCCAACAACGCGCCGACGTCACCGGCAAACAACGATGCGGTGATCGCCAAAGGAATCGCCACGCCGCCGCCCGCGGCCAAGCCGGCAACAGCCCCGGCTGCACCCGCAGCAACGACGACGGCACAGAACAATGTGCAAACACCCGGCATGTCGCCGCCCAGTACGCGTCCGGCGCCACCACCGGTGCTTGCAGTGCAGGGAGACGGGGTCAATCTCTACAGCGAAGGCCGCGGCAGCGGGCCGGGCACGCCGCGCCGTTAAGCGAGGTCTTCAGGCACGCCAAGCGCCGCCCATCGTCACCGCAGAAATTCTCAGGGCAGGTTGTCGGCCACGACCGGACTTTGCATGCGCACGATCGCCTCGGCGGTAATCGGGATGCGCATGCCGGCGATGTTCCAGTTGAGCAGCGGAATAGTCGTCGGAATATTGTTCAGCAGGTCTTCAACCTTGTTGCCCGCGGCGCCGATCGCGTTCTTGACGTCTGCCGGCATGCCCGCGACATTGTCGAGTTTCTGCACGAGGCTGGCCACGGTGTCCGCCGGCATGGTGCACAGATTCGGCGTGGTCGGCGTAGCGCCCGACCAGAACGACTCGTTGGTGAGATTCGCAACGCCCGCAATGCCATTGGACAACGCGTAAATCGCGCGATCGGCGAACGGCACGATCAGCCGCACACAATAGGTAACGCGGATCTTCAGCAGGTTTGCATCCTGTATCGACATGCCGTCGCCGCTGGTACTGCGGTACATCAGGTTGTCGTTCGGGATCTCGGTGCCCTGCTTGAGCGCATCGAAAGCCGCCTTGGTCGGACTGATGATCTCGACCTTGGTGGTAAGCGGGTTGAACACCTCGATCATCGCAATGACGCGCGCCTTGGCCAGATCATCGAGAAACGGCGTGTCGGTGGTACGCATGAACAGCGGCGTCATGCCGCCGGCAAGACCGTCTTTGATCGGTGTCAGCTTGGCATTTTTCAGCGCGCCCTGGCGTGCCGCCATGAAGGTCGCGTAATTGAGCGTGAATTTGGCCTGATAAATGAGTGCAAACTGGATCGCACCGAGTACCAGCATCAGCAGCGCCGGAAGGATGATCAAATACTCGACCATCGCCTGACCGCGCTGCACCGGCACGCGCCCGGTCCCTGCGCGCTGGCGACTGCTCCTCACTTCTGCCCCGCGGCTTTGCGCAGCTCCACAGCGCCCGCCGGTTTCGCCACCTTCAAATCGGCGATCGAAGGAATCTGTTCGAGCGCTTTGACGATCTCGTTGCTGGTGGCGAATGCGGGATCTTTCGGGTCAGCCAGCGCATTCGCACGAATCAGCGCGGCCCATGACTGGCGCAGACGAACGATACCGAGATTGTTCCACGCGCGCGAGTCGTTGCTGTTGAGCGACAATGACTTGAGATAAGCATCGACCGCCTGTTCGGGATTATTGGTGCGCGCATACAGATTGCCCAGCCGCAGCCAGGTTTCCGCATCGTTCGGCACCGAACGGGCGAGCGCCTTGAACAACACTTCGGCGCGCGCATCGTCGCCGTTGTCGAACGCGGCCTGCGCCTCGCGCTGCATCCTGACCAGATCGTCGCCGCCGCGGCCGTCGATCATGGCGCACGCCGACAGCAACGCCATAACCGGGACGACGAGGAAACGGAAAACGGATTTCACGCCACGTTCTCCCGCCAGTCCAGACTGTCACCGATTTTGAGCCCGGATTTCTCCAGTGTACCCGCCGCAAGTTCCAGCGTGGCACGCGCCCGCAAACTGCCGGCACAGCGCGCCGGCTGCAACCCGTAAACGAGCTTGCAGACACGCCCGAGTGAATCGAGAAATGCAAGATCCAGGCGGTAGCGCATGCCAAAGGTGTGCACCATGCCGCAGGCGTCGATCAGCATGCCTTCGTCGGCTGCGAGTGGCGGCCGGCCAAGCAGGCCGCGCATGCGTTCGCGCGCGCTGGCGGCGCGCCACACCCGCGGAACGACGCAACGGCCGCCGGCCCCGTGCACCGCGCCCAGCTTCAAAACATCCCCGATTTCATGAATTTCATGACGATCGGAAAACCGAGCACGATGAAGGTCACCGGAAATATGAACATCATCAGCGGGCCGATCAGCTTGACTGGCGCTTCCATCGCCTGTTTTTCGGCGCGCTGAAAACGCTCGGTGCGCCGCTGCTCGGCCTGCGAACGCAGGGCAGCGCCCAGCGATGCGCCCATTTTTTCCGCCTGAATCACGGTGCCGACGAAACTGGTGATCTCCGACATCGCCAGCCGTTTCTCCATGCGGCGCAGCGCATCGGCGCGCGGCAGGCCGGAACGCAGATCGCGCACCACCATGAAAAACTCGTGGCGCAGCGGGCCGGGCGGGCCCTTGTCCATTGCCTGGTTGATGGCACCGGTCAGGTTGAGCCCGGCCTCGACCGCCATCGTGATGAAATCGAGATACACCGGCAGCGCCTTCTGCACCGCCTTGTAGCGGCGTGCGCGCACGTCGCGCAGCCAGAGCTCCGGATAGAAGTATCCGAGCAACAGGCTGAGCAGCAGCATGTTGGTGGAATCCTTGTGCAGCGCGCCCAAACCGAAATACGCCAGGCCGAAAAACGCCAGCACCGATATGATGCGCACCGCATAGAACTGCTCTGCATTGAGCAGATAGCCGACCCCGGTGAGTTGCAGTTTTTCGTGAGTCCGTTCAAGCGCATCGGGCGGCACGAATGCACACAGGTGAAATTCGAGAAAGCGCACGACCGGCCACACCAGACGCAGTGCGAACGGCAGCGGATCCATATATTCGCGGTCTTCCGAGGGCACCTCGGACTTGAGCTGGCTCAGGCTATAGAAGAGAAACAGCGAACAAACGCCGATCAGCCCGCCCACCGTCAATGCCAGGGAAAGGTCGCTCATCAGACGTCTATCGTGACGACTTTCTGGATCGCGAAATAGCCGACAACTTCCATCACCGCCACCACCGACAGCGTCGCCCAGCCGTAGAGGGTGTTGTAGAGCGGCGCCATCGCTTCGGGCTCCATCTTGGTCAGCGCCAACAGCAGGAACAGCGGCAGGCAGGTCATGATGAGTCCCTGCATGCGACCCTGTGCGGTGAGCGCGTCGATTTTGCCTTCCATCTGGTGTTTGCGCCGCAGCGTCTCGGCGAGGGTCTCCAGAATTTCGGCAAAATTGCCGCCGACCTCGCGCGAGATGCGCATGCCAGCGACAACGAGGATGAAATCCTGCAGCGGCATGCGCTTTTCCATGTTCTTCAGCGCGGTGTCGAAATCGACGCCGAGGCGCTGCTCACGCAGCATCAACTCGAATTCCTGCGACAGCGGCGGCTTTTGCTCCTTGACCATCGATTCGAGTGCCACCGTCAGGCTCGCACCCGCGCGCATGCCACCGGAAACCATCAGCAGCGCGTCGGGCAGCTGGCGCTCGAAATTCTTGAGCCGCTTCTTGCGCAGATGGCTGACCACGAATTTCGGCATGATGGTGATAATGAAAGCCGAGACGATGGCGAGCAGAGCCGCATCGAACAGCAGCCACAGCACCAGCGGCACGAACACCAATGCGAACACGTTGTAGTAAAAAATCTTCGTGGGATCGACGAATATGAACATGTCGTCGAGACCGCTTTTCGCGGTGGTCGCGATATTTTTCTTCTGGCGCGCCAGAAACGCCTCCGCCATCTGTATCAGGACGACGCCGATAACGATGGCCGCCACCAGCACGATGCCGACGACGAAACTGAGACTGCCCATCAGCGGCGCTCCGGCGGCTGGAAGATTGCCAGATCGACCGGAATACCGCGCGCGGCGAGGTCTTGGCAGAAATCCGGAATGTTGCCGGTGGCAACGAAGCGGCCCTTCACCTTGCCGTTCGAATCGTAGCCGTCCTGTTTGAACAGGAAGATGTCCTGCAACTGGACGATGTCGCCTTCCATGCCGGTAACTTCGGTAATGTGCGTGACCTTGCGGCTGCCATCGGGAAAGCGGCTCTGCTGCACGATCATGTGCACGGCCGAGGCAATCTGCTCGCGAATGGCGCGCAACGGCAGATCGAGGCCCGACATCAGGGTCATCACCTCGAGACGCGCAATACAGTCGCGCGGCGTGTTGGCATGCGCCGTCGTCAGCGAACCGTCGTGGCCGGTGTTCATCGCCTGCAGCATGTCGAGTGCCTCGCCGCCGCGGCACTCACCGACGACGATGCGGTCGGGACGCATGCGCAGGCAGTTCTTGACCAGATCGCGGATGGTGACCGCGCCCTTGCCTTCCGAATTCGGCGGCCGCGATTCGAGCGAAATCAGGTGCGGCTTGGCCAGTTGCAGTTCCGCCGCGTCCTCGACAGTGACGATGCGCTCATCGTCCGGAATGTAGTTCGACATCACGTTGAGCAGCGTGGTCTTGCCCGAGCCGGTGCCGCCCGAGATCACGATATTGGCGGCCTGTTCAACGGCGATTTTCAGAAAGCTCATCATGTCCGCGGTCACGGAGTTGTAAGCGATCATGTCCTTGTCGACCAGCTTTGTTTTCGAAAACTTGCGGATCGTGATGTTGCAGCCCTTCAGCGCCAGCGGCGGGATCACCGCATTGACGCGCGAGCCGTCGCGCAGACGCGCGTCCACCATCGGCGAGCTCTCATCGATGCGCCGGCCGATCGGCGCCACGATGCGTTCGATGGCGCCAAGCACCGCTTGGTCGTTGCTGAAGGTGATGTCGGATTTGGTGAGCTGGCCCTTGCGCTCGACGTAAATTTCGTCGAAGCGGTTGACCATGATTTCACTGACCGTCGGATCAGCGAGCAGGTCTTCGAGCGGCCCGAGTCCGACGACCTCGTCGAGCACGTCCTTGGCCAGGCGCGTGCGGTCGAGCTCCGGCGACAACGTTTTGTCAGCGGCAAGAATCTCCGCGATCATCGCCTGCGTGCTGGCGCGCAGCGCATCCTCTCCCATGTGGCTGACGTCGAGGCGGCGCAAATCCATCTGGCTGATCAGTTTGCTGTGCAAGTTGCGCCGCGCTTCGTTCATCGCTGCCACCAGCGGCGACGCCGGGGCATGCACGGGCACTGCAGGAGCGGCTGGAACAACGGCCGGCGCGGACACGGGCGCAGCGGCCGGTGCGGCCACCGGGCCAGCGGCGGGTGCGGAGGCCGCGTGCGCAACCACGGACGGTGCCGCTGCGGGTTGCGGCGGCGGTACGATGGGTGCGGTAGCGGCGGGCGCTGCCTCGGCCACCACCTTCAGGTTGTAATCACCGATGCGGATGACGTCTTCGGGTTGCAGCGGCCCGTATTGTTTCTCGATGATTTTGCCGTTGACCTCGGTAGCGCCAAGCGCACCGTGGTCTTCAACGAAATAGCCGTCGGCACGACGGTGGATCGTGGCATGGCGCTTACCGACCGACCAGCCGCGCACTACGATCAGATTGTCGTCGGCCTTGCCGATGGTGCAGGAATCAATCTGGCACTCGACGCGGTTCTGCTGGCCCTTTGGAGATTTGACTTCAACGCAAAACATGTTACGGACTCCCGAGGCGCTTGATTTGAATTAGTCGACGATGCCCTTGGGACCGAGCTGCCGCTGGAACTTGTCCTGCATATCCTGCGCTTTCTCCAGACGCTCGCGGTTCATGGTCGAGGTCGGGTCGACCACCGTCGGCGTCACGAAGATCACGAGGTCGGTGCGGTTGTTGCGGAAATTGGTGGAACGGAACAGCGCACCGAGAATCGGAATGTTGCTCAGGCCCGGCACGCGCGTCACGTCCTTCGCCAGATCGCTGTTGACGAGCCCTGAAATCACGATGGTCTGTCCCGCCTGCACGTTCACTTCCGAATCGGTCGCGCGCGTCAGAAAGCCGGGGTTGCCCTGCACCGCCACCGAACTGTCGATGCTGCTGACCTCGGTCTTGATCGTAGTGGAGACATTGCCCTTCTCGTCGGCGGTCGGCATGATCGACAGCTTGATGCCGTAGTCCTTGTAGGTGATCGTCGCCGGCGCGAATGCGGTTGCAGGCGATATCAGCGGAATCTGTCCGCCGGCAAGAAACTTCGCCTCACCGCCGCTGCGCGTGCTCAATTCAGGGCTCGCCAGCACAAAGGCGTCGCCGGTGTTGACGGCAAGATTGATGCGCGAGGTGATCGACGTGGTCAGGCCAAGGTAACCGCGGAACGCCTGGATCGACAACGGCAGGGGCGAAGGAAAGTTTGCCGGCGGCGTCGTCGGAATGCGGAAAAGGCTGTTGTTGGCGAGATCGCCGGCAAAACCCGCCGCCGGCCCGTTGGCGGTCTGATCCCAGGCCACGCCGATGTTCTCACTCAGCGATTTTTTCATCTCGACGATCTGCACCTTCATGTAGACCATGCGCTTCATCGTCACTTCTTCCTCGCGCACCAGGTTCAGCGTCTGCGGGAACAGTTTTGCGATGGCATCGATGCGCGCCAGATTGGCCTTGGTTGCAGTGCCGGTGACCACGACATGCTCGCCGGCGCGCTCGACGTTGACACCGGGCATCGACGACAACAATGAAGTCAGGCGTTTCTGCGTGTTGCCGCCGTCACTGGCCGAAACCGTGATATCGAACATCGACTGTTTGCCGTCACCGGTCCAGACGAACAGGCTGGTGCGCCCCGCGGTCTCGGCCAGCAGCAGCAATTCGTTCTCAAGCACGTTCGCGGTGATGACCTTGCCGTTGCCGACGGCAACGCGCTGTACCTTCGACAACGGTAATGTCTTCACTTCGCCGACGTAGAGATTGATGGTGGTGATTTCCTCCGCGGCATTGGCCCACGGCGCCAGACAGAGGCAGGCGAGGAAAGTAAAAATAATTTTCAGGCAGGCACTCATTGCGGGTTTCCAGTGAAGGTCAGGGACGGCGCGTTTCCGCGCCGAAAGATCCGCCGCCGGTGACACCGGCGCCCGGAGGTACTGTAAACGGCACATTGCCAAGGCCGGGGATGTTGACCTGCCCGGTGCCAGCTGCCGGCGGCGGCGCGGCCGCTGCGGATGCCGCCCCCGCGGGTGCGCCCGCGCCAAGCGGCGAGGTCATATTGACATTGACCGTCGTACCGGGGCCGCCGCCGCCCTTGCCGCCGATGATGAATTCAACCGTCGGGCGCGTATCAGTCGGTGCGCCCTTTTTGCCCGGCGCATAACCCTGCAATAACGTCTGGGTGTTGATCTTCGCCAGAGGGTCGGTGCGCATGTCTTCGTCGTTGCGCAGCACCGCCCTGATTTTGCCGAGCTGCTGGGCAAGCGCAATGCGCGCCGCCTCTTCGGGCGTTACCTCGAAGGTGAAGTTGCTGTAACGCTGCGGCCCGCTGCTGGCGGGGGCGGCACTCGGCCCGAGCAGCCCTGCGCCCTGGGCGGGGGGGCCGCCCTTGCTGTTGGTATCGCGGTCGCCGCCACGCGCAACGACCTGTCCGGTCGCCAGTACTTTGACCTTCTGCAACAGCGACACGACCTGCTGTCCGCCTGCCGGGTCATTGGGATCGGCGACAATCAGCATCAAATCGACCAGATTGCCCGGCCTGACCATCTGCGACACCGAATTGATTTCATCAACGTCGATGGTGATGGCGCGCGTACCTTGCGTGAGTTCTTCAGAAAATTCCTTGGCCCTCACCTCGAGATCGGAGCGACGCAACGGTCGTCCCGCCTCCACCGCGCGGACGAGTTTCATGCCGTCGACTTTTTCGAAGTCGCTCAGCAGTATGGTTTCCTCGTAGACGAGATCTTCCAGTATTTCGCGCTTCACCAGATTGTCGGCACCAACCACCGCCCCCTTGGGCAGGCTGCGCGAGACGGCGACGACGTCGACCGTGGCGCCGCCACTGGCGCGCTTCTTGACCTCGGCTTCGATGCGCTGCTCGCGCACCTTCAGGTATTGCATGGTCACCCAGGTCGCCGTCAGGCCGAGCAACACGGCGACGCCGAGCAGCAGCCACATCCGGTTGATTCGCGATATCAGGATTCGAAGAATGCGCATGGGCCGCTCAAAATGGGGTGATGGGGGTTGAAAATGAAATCGCGTAAGCGAAAGCGTTATAGAAGGTCTTAAAGGCGTTGGCAAGTTTGATAATTGCCACATCGCCGTTTTCATCGGGCACCAGCAAAACCATCACGGCAAAAAACACGACGACCGTATACTCGGTCACCGCCTGGCCGCGCTGGAGGCGCATGAAATGCATTGCGGAATTGCGGACTCCACTGCTCACCGGCAGCCCCCCCTATGGCCTGTCGACAACGTTGACCAGCACGCTGCTGCCGTCACCGCTGCGGGAAATAGTCATGCTGGCCTCGTTGAGGCCGCGTTTCAACGTCATGGTATGCGCGTCACCGCCGCCCCCCCGCATGGGCAGTGCATGGTCAGCGATAATACGCCATCCGTCGGCCCCCATGGTGCGCCGGTAAAAATCGGCGTTGGCGGCCGGTGAAAAGGCATTCATCAGCAGTAACGTGCGTGCGGTCTTGCCGGGATCGCGGTGGCTGATATCGTTCACCACGTTGCTGCCGGACATCATCGGAAAACCCTTGCCCGCCTCGCGCGCCTGCCCCGGGTCCTGCAACTGGCTCACCCCGAGCAAACCGGTGGAGCCATTGCCCGCCCCGCGTTGCACCTGGACCGTATAAAAACAGGTGCCGCGCAAAATCGCGATCACCTTCCACTCGCCGATTTCGTATTCGATCGCCCCCGGCTTCTGCGCAGCCGCTTTCCACTCGCGCCGGTAATAGGCCAGTACCGACTGTGGCGCCTCGGTGCTATCGAAACGCCTGACCTGCATGGGCAGACCATTGTAGAGAATGTCCTGCACCACCCAGGTCAGCTTGAATTCCGGCGTCGGAAACGGCGCGCAATCGAGCTTCGGCTCGTCGGCGACCGCCGGCGCATTGACGCACGCCGCCGCAATCACCGCCGCCACACAATATTTCAACATCCGTTTCAACAAATCCGTCCCCGTCGCCATTGTTATTTCAAACGGTCATCCGGCACGATGTCGGGCTGAATCACGCCGCCAAACTTGAGGTGATCGGGCATCAGTTCAGGCGCAAACACAGTCGTCACGATCTGCAGGATCTGCAATATCGTCTTCAGCGGATCGCGCTGCGAGATCGACATCGGCGTGAGGCCTTCAACCTGCTTTTTCACGTTGTCCGAGCCGTTTGCGCTCCAGCCATTGGCGACCAGCACATTGGTCATCGTCAAAAGCGGCGCGCCCGTGGGCGTCGAGCCACCGCTGATGACCTGGCGGATCGGCGCAGTCTGCACTGTCTGCACCTTGACCGAGGTGGTGTAGAGGCTCTTCATGTCGAGTTCGAACTTGGAGCCCAGTATGCTGTCCACCACATTCACCACCTTGACCACCGGATCGAGCACCGCGTCCATCGTGCCAGGCGTCTGGCTGCGCGGACTGCCCTGCGTCACACTCGCGTTGTAATCGGCAAGCATGTAATTGCCGGCGCGGTCGCGCCACAACGGTTTGGGCGCATTGTTGCCCCAACCGGTCATCGTGCTTTGCGAGCTTTGGATCTTTGCCGTCGCGGTATCCGAGAAGAAACGCTGCAGCACCTCGTGCTGGATTTCCAGATCGGTCTTTTGGCCGGCTGCCCAGTCGCTGCTGCCGAACCACGCAGTGCGCTCCCATGCGGCATAACGCGCGGCCTGTATGGTCGAGGCCTTGATGTCCATGTATTTGCCGAGCAATGGAATGATCAGAAACAGCGGCAACAATACGGTGGCCGCGGCAATCGTGAACTCGGCGAGCGCCTGACCGGATTGCGATCGTCTGTGCAGTGCAAGTTCTTTCATATGACCGAACTAATTCCCGTATTTTTTGTAGGTGTCCGACCACGCGGCCGATACGCTGTTGAAATTCAGCCCCTGGAACAGCAACGATGCGGCCTGCTCCGCAATGCTGTTGGGCAGCAGGCGCGCCTGCCAGTACGGGCTATAGAGGCTGCCATACTCGGCCTTGCCGTCGTCACGCGCAAACAAATCCGACGGACGCGAAAAATACGCCTCCGCCTTGGACAGCGCGCGCATGCAATTGCTCGCCGTGCCGTCGCCCACATCGAGATTGCCGGTCGCCACCAGCGTGGTAACGGCCGGCGCATAACGCGCATTCGACGTCAGACCGCAATAACTCGTGGCATCCGTGTTGCCGCCGCGGCCGATACGCAGATTGCCGGTCGCGCTGGTGGAAATCGTATTGGAAGGTTTTTCAACTTCGACAATGAGCGGCGGCGAACTGATGTTCTGATGATCGGTGTCGGTGACCTGCACGATATCGGCGACATCGCGATAGGTGCGCAAACCGCCGCCACTGGCCAGCGAAGAACCCGCGCCCTTGCCCTGCTGCATGGCGGCGGCGATCGCGTTGGCCGAGTAGGCCTTGCCATAGGCCTCGGCGGGCGATTTGGAACCGCCTGTATTGTCACGATCGAAATTGTTGCTTGAACTGATGGCGTTCGACGGCCCCGCCTGCGCCGCACCGCCGGCGCCGGGGCCGAACGGCGGAATCACCCACGGCAGGATCGGCAGATTGATGAACGGCCCGAACGGCGGAATATAGATCGGGATGGTCACGAGCCCGAAAAAACTCGTCACATCCATTGCGCTCCACGTTTTGTTGTTGTTGCGCAGTTCGGTACCGCCGTTATGAAACAGCAGCATGGTGAATCCGTAGACCATCGGCCCGCCGACGAGAAAACTCGGGTCGACCAGCACCGAGGGCAGCGGCCAGGGAAACGGCACCCAGGGCCGCGTGCGAATGTCGTAAAAGCCGTCCATCGAACTCGTGGTGACTTTGGCGAAGCGCTCCGAATTCGACCCGTCGGCGGCGGAGGTGGTGTTCCCCTTGGCCAGCGTCGGATTCTTGTCTTTGGTAAAACCGAACCACTCGAAAGTGTTATAGGCGAACCCGGCCATGCCCAGCAGGCTCAGGCTGGCGTCGGGATCATTCAGCTTCACCACATCGTATTCGTTGCCAAATTTTATCAGCCCGGTAAGCCCGCTCAAATCGAAACCGGTCAGATCGTTCAATATGTTGTTGAGCTTGTTGTCTACACCCAGCGTCTGCGCGACCGTAACCGCCGTACCGTAGTGATAGACAGATTGCCCCAGCCCCAAGGCATCAATGATCAATTGCAGCGCAGTGGCAACACCCGGCGCCGCCGCGTTGAAACCGCTTTTCAGGCCGCTGGCGACGGACTTCAACACGTTGACAAAAGGCGTCCAGAGTACGTTGGCAACGGCGCCGCGCGCCATCCAGCTCACCTGCGGCGTCAGCGTCCTGAAGGTATCGTCGTAATTGCGCACCCACGCGGTGAGCCCGACCAGCTGCGCCATTGCCACCTGGTTGGCGATCATCGCGCGGTTCGTGTAGGCCGAGAAATTGTAGTCGCGGGCCTGCGCCACCGCGGCGCTGTATGCAGCAGCATCCGCGGTGTTCTGCAGTTTCATCTTTTCGGTCGTGAGCTGCCCCATGCTGTACATGGTAAGCAGCGCGAGCAGCAACGCAATCATGACGATCGTCACGAATACGAGTGCCTGCCCCCGCTGTGCGGCGTGGCGCCGCACTGCGAGCCTGGTAACCACCCTGAACGAGTGCGGTTTAGGTGCTGCGGCTACTTTTGCGAACCCTGGTAACTGCCGAGGTTCTTCGAGCCGGTCTGGGATTTCGCATTGCCCGCCGCGGTATCCACGGCACTCTTGTCGCCTTTGGAACCCGACAGTTCGGTCGTCATAGACGACATCTGGCCGCGAATCGCCTCGCCGAAAAAGCTGTAAACACCGATCGCGGCGACCGCGATCAAGGCAACGATAATGATGTACTCGGTCATGCCTTGACCAGCCTGACGTGCTTTTTGCTGCATGTGGAATGATTTCATGATGTCGCCCCTATTTTGTATGCTGGTAGTCGCTGAACCGGGAAAGACCTGTCCGCTCGGTTAAACTTGAAATGACGGCTTACGGCGAAACCGTGACGTATCCTAGCATATCTCTTTTCATATCTCGAAGCGGAAAATTCCCCCCATGCTGCACCCGCATAAGTTGATCGACAGCCGCGCAACACCTCGCCATGCGCCGCCAAAATTGCGCCTGTTTAGCGGCAGACCGGGCACCATCACCGCTCACTGCCATCCCGGGGCACCCGCATGAGCAGGGCTGGTTTGCAGGCGGCCGGCTGGATTGCCGCGATCGGCGCGGTACTGACGGCACCACTGTTCGCGTTCCAGGTGCTTGCCGCGCGCAGCGGCCCCACCCACCTGTCAACCGCCGTGCAGATCGTCAACGTCCTGCTGCTGCTCTATGTGCTCGCCAGTTTGCGCGCGCTGCTGGCGCAGAAGAAAATCGAAACTGCCGGCACCTGCCTCGCCGCCATCCTCGTGGTTTCGGTCGCCCTGCAATTCTGCGCCCTGATCGCAACACCGGACGACCCGGTTGTCGCGCTGTCACTGTTGTGCTGCCTCATCACGCTCGGCGTTCTTTATATCGTCACCGGCATCAAACTGCTGGCGGCGGCCGCGACAGTGCCCGGACTCAAACTGTTTTGTTGCGCGGCGATTGCGGTCGGCATCTGCCTCGCCAGCGTGGTGCTCGCCCTGGCCACCCTGCCCGCATCGATGGTGATGGATGTCGCGCTTGCGATCGTCTTTTTTCGCGAGGCCGGCAGCATGGCCACGCCTGCAAAAACCGGCGTGTAAAACAAAAAAGCGGCCAACCGGTGGCCGCTTTTCCGATGTCGCAACAGGCAGCTATTTCTCGCCGGCCTTTGCGATACTCTTGATTTCAATGTTTGCTGCACGTGCCAGATCGCGGTGTATGCGCGCCACGCGTTCGACCTCCCCTTTTGCCGGGAAGCGCTCGTAGAAGCCCTCGATGCGGAAGGCCTTTTGCTGCTCCGCCCAGACCGACAGACGCTGTTCCCAGCGCTTTTGCCGGCCGTCAGCGGGATCGGCGTCTTCACGCGCGAGATCGGCGCAAACGCGGATCATCGCCTTGATCGTCACCGGCTTGGTCGTCATGTAGCCGTCGCTGGCCCAGGTCTCGCCCCAGGCCTTGTGCGCGGCTTTCAGAAAATCGCGCACCACGTTGTAATATTTTTCGGCTTCGCGATAACTGTTGCTCGCCTGTTTGATTTTTTTCCAGTCGGCGCGCACCCAGCGGTAGAGTTCGTTGAAGAGCTCAGCCTGCAATATCCATTTGTCTTTCTGGCTGCGTCCGCCCAACCGGTTGACGCGGTAGCGCAAGGGGCTGTCGGATTCGCTGTAGAGGCTGTCGACCAGGCGCGCGGCAAAGCGGCGGTCGGGATCGGCCCAGGACACGCGCTCGTACAAATCGACGAGGTGGCTCTTGTTGATACGGGTCGGTGTCGAATTGATGATGACGAACATTTCGGCGGCGAAGTCTTCGCTGCGGCCGTCGAAAATCACGCAGGGCACGTCGATGCTCTTGGCTTCGTCCGGGTGCTCGGCAAGATAAAAGCGCAGTGCCGCGAGGCGGTGCTGGCCGTCGATGATCAGAAATTTGGAAGTCGGGTCCTGCAGATGGCCAACCGATTCCTGACCTTCCAGCGCGCGGAAACTCAGGCGATCGCTGGTGAACAGCAGAACGGTGCCGGGGATCGGCGGCTGCGTCACCGCCATTTCATAAAAATTCTTTAGAGACCGGACCTTGGCGCGCGACAACTGGCGCTGGAAAGCGGCATCGGTACGTTCAACGCGGGCGATGAACTGGGCGATCTCATCGTGCTGCGGCACAGCCTGAGGGGCGATTTGCTCGTCCTCATCGTAATAGCGGCTGATGAACCGAACCTTACCGAGGATTTCTTTCGCGGAGTAGCTAGCGAGATAGAAAATCCCGTCTTTTTGGCGAATTCTGGTTGCGAGCATGGCGCGTCTTTCGAGTTTATTTTTCCAATGCTTACATATGCTTACCGACGATTTCGGCAGCGGCCCCGGGTCCTCCCAAGGCCTCAATGATATATGAAATCAGGGGGCTGCGGCTCAAAAACCGGCCCCTGACGCGCAAAAAACAGGCCAAGCCGCCCCTTTCCAGGGGGATAAGGTCCAAAAACAGGGGGTCAGGCGCGTAGCAAATCGAGCGGCGTATAGCGTCCGTTGAGGGCAAGCGCCGAATTGACGCCCCACCAGCGATCGAGCGCGGTGGCGTAGAGATCGCGAAAATCGACGGCAAACGGCAAATTGCCG
>JANXSE010000412.1 GCA_025356695.1 Betaproteobacteria bacterium | reverse complement strand
CTTTTTGGGTCTGTGCGGGCTGTGGTTGTGGTTGTGAGTATGCGAACAGCGATATTAACGCCAGAGACAAAACAAGGCACCGCACGATTAGTGCCATCACCGCGCCTTCACCAATTTCTTCGAGCGTCGCGCTCGTTTCTTCGCTGGCGCACTCTTTGGCTTCGGCTTGTGCCCGAGAACTTTATCCACCATCCGATGCAGCGCATCGGGTATCAGGTGATGCGGAAATGATTTCTTCATTCGGAGATAAGCCGCTTGTAGGTGATGCGCGCACCGGGAGTCGTCTTGATGAAGCTATCAAGGCGGTCAAGTGTATGACGCTTCACATTGCCGTCATTGAGGCGAAACGTAAATTCGTTCACGTAACGCGCAAGGTGCTTTTTGCTGGTGTGGTGATAGACGCCCGTGATACCGCGCTTCATAACCGCCCACACGGATTCGATGCCGTTCGTGCTGACATTGCCGCGCACATACTCGCCTGCGCTGTGATTTACCGACTGATGCTTGTAGCCTACGTTCTTAACATTCCGGTATCCGCCGTGATCGTCCGTGTAGACGGTCGAACCCGGTTCAATGTTGGCGAGGATTTCCTGATTGAGCGTATCGGTATCGGTGCCGTTGATAGGTGCTGCAATCGTTTTGCCGCCACGTTGACGCATGCCGACGATGGCGACCTTGCCACGGCCACCGACATTGCCTTTGGTGCGCTTGTTCGCGTGCTTGTTCTTTTCTTTCCCGCCGATATAGGTTTCGTCCATTTCCACAACGCCGCACAGCATCGTCAGATCGTTGCCGCAGGCCTCGCGCAGCCGTTGCAGGACGAACCAAGCGGACTTTTGGGTAATGCCGATTTCCTTCGAGAGTTGCACGGACGAAATCCCCTTGCGCGCAGTGACCAGCAGATACATAGCGTAAACCCATTTGTGCAACGGCACATGGGAACGCTCGAATATCGTGCCAGTGCGAACGGTGAAGTCCTCCAAGCACTGATTGCAGCGGTAATAGCCCGCTGCCTTGCGTGCTGCTACGCGCTCACGCAGGCCACATACAGGGCAATGCGCGCCCTTCGGCCAGAGACGGGCTTCCAGATACAAGCGCGCCGACTCCGCATCGGGAATCATCTTGAACAGTTGAAAGGTGCTTATGGTTACGTGGTCTTGCATGGCGAGGCTCCTGTATGAGCCTCTATAATGCCCTAGACGGACTAGGGAGTCAAGTATATAATTCCCCCTGCGGGGGGGGGGCATCCGGTAAAAACCCGCCTATTACTGTCCAAATGATTTCGCTTGACAGTTATACTGTCTAAATATACAGTAAATATCTGTCTAATTTGCTTAAATAATAAAGTGATAACAAGCAAACAAATAATTGATTTAACTAGAATATCAAGAGCAACACTCAATAATTACATTAACTTGGGGTTGTTGTCCAAACCATTGGTAATGAATCCCGGCAAAGATGGCGGCGGAGCACGTCAGCTTGGCTATTTCCCGGACAGCACCGTCGAACGCATCAACACCATACAGCGACTCAAACGTGAGGGAGTTTTCATGACTGACATCGTCAACCAGATGAAGGACGAGGGCGCGGCGGCGGCCGAAGTGCCGGCGGCGCCGGAATCAGCCAAGGTCTCCTACCTCACTACGCGCGCCGGCGACGGCCCCGCGCTCAACGTCACCATCGACCAGATCCCGCATCCGGCCTACATGGTTAACTACAACTTCGAGATCGTCTGGTTTAATGAGGCGGCTCGCGAAGACATCCTCGGCGGCTTTGAAACGCTGCCGCCAAACAGCGAAAACCGCAGCGTTCTGCAACTGATATGCCGCAGCCCCGACGTCGCCACTGAAAATGCCGAACTGCTCGGTTTTCACATGGCGCTGGCAAAGGGGCGGCTCTCGCGCGGCACCTTCAATCGCGCCTGCCAGGACCTGCCGGTCGAATGTACAAAATTACTCGATTCGATGTACTCGGAGACCGAGCCGGCACAGAAGCGGGCCATACTGGATGCGCCGCTCAAAGTGGCCAAGGCGAATGGCAGCACGCAAAACTATCAGGCCTACGCGTCGTTTTATCGCGAAGGCATACTGCTTGTATACGCGCCCACCAATACCGATATCGATTCCCTGCTGGGATTCCTCGCCCGCAGGGATGAGGTCATACGGGATCTTCTGCGCAAACGCCTGCCGGTCCTGACGCCGCTGGCCGTCATCGTTGCGGACCTGCAAAGCTCGGTAAAAATCTGCTCGGAACTGCCGGCCGAGGAATACTTTGAACTGATTAATCAAATCTGGGCGGCAATGGGGCCGATATTCCGCAAGTACTACGGCACCCACGGCAAACACGTCGGCGACGGCATGGTCTATTACTTCTTCCCGCAACCCGACAGCAATTACATTTTCAATTCGCTGCTGTGTGCGCAGGAGATCAAGCTGGAAATGCAAAAAATCAGCAAGGCCTGGCAAATCCGCAAAAACTGGTTGAACGAGTTGTTTCTGAACGTTGGCATCAATGAAGGCGAGGAATGGCTGGGCACTTTTCAATCGGCAACCAGCATCGAATTCGCAGTGCTTGGCGATACGATCAATCACGCCGGACGCATCAGCGACTTTGCCCGCCACGGAAAAATCTGGGCAACCAAGAGCTTGATCGGCAAACTGTCGGCAGGCGAGCGCAACCGCATCCGCTACGGCATCACCCGCCATGCCGCCGACGGCCGTGATGTATTTGTCGGCTCGAGCTTCTCGCTGCTCTCCGGCATGGTGGATTTGAACGAAGGTCGCTTCGAGAAATTTCGCGAGATCGCCGCTTTGGCGGTGACGGAAATCGTTGAAGTGACCCTCAGCGCCTGAGCCAGGCAGGAAATCGCACGCCAGCCCTGCAACCATGCGGGGTTGGACGCGGGATTATGATGTAATGGCCGTTTTAACGTGCATTCGCAGCAAAATAGCCATGCAATTGCCCCCCTTAAACCTTGCCAAACCGCCGCGCCGGTCAGCCATCCTGCTGGTGGCGCTGGTACTGTCGGTATTGATCGCGCCGGGCGCCAACGCGCAGCTTTATGCCACGCCGATTACAGCCCCCAACAAGCCTTACCAGCTCGACGGCTATGAAATCACGGCGCCGCAGGGACCGGGCTGGTTCGAAATGAGACGGGATCGGCATTTCATTTATTTCGGCAAGCGTCTGAGTTCGCCGACGCATTCCTTTATTGCGATTGCCTTGCTGGCGCCGGTTGATGAACCCTTCGAAACGGTGGAAAGCTTCCGCGATCACGTGGTAAAACAACTGGCCGGCAATCCGGGCGATATGCGCAGCAAGGTCAACGTTACGGCCATCGAGGTCGATACGACAGCTGGTCCGTTTTGCGTGCGCTATCAGACCAGAACAGAGGATCGCGGTGCCACCAATGCGAAAGGAAAAACACTGTTTGCGGAAACGTTTGGCTTGAGCTGTCTGCACGCGAATCGCAAAAATCCGGCGATCGATTTGAGCTATACCGAGCGCGGCCTGCCCGGCGAAACAGGGACGCTGCTGAGGGACGAGGGCGAAAATTTCATCCGCAGCCTGAAGTTCACGACACGCCGCTAAAAGTCCTCCGAGCGCACTGCGGCGCACATTTCCCGCCGGGCCTGAATGCATTAAAATCGACGGGTTTACTCGATCGACCTCCTGTAGTGCGAAACCCACAAGGAAACCAATGCAAACGCTGACCGACAAACTCGTCGCCGAGAAAGAGAACGGCATCGGCTGGATCACCTTCAACAATCCCGCGCGTCACAATGCCATGTCCTTCGAAATGTTTCAGGGGCTGGCGATGGTGATCGAGGATTACGTCAAGGATGCTGAAATTCGCGTCATCGTTCTCAAAGGGGCCGGCGAAAAAGCATTTGTTGCCGGCGCCGATATCTCGCAATTCAAGGAACGGCGCACCGGCCCGGAAGCAGTCGCCGAATACAACGCAACCGCGGACGCCGCAAACAAGGCCCTCGTCACTTGCCCGAAGCCGACGATCGCCATGGTGCGCGGCTACTGCATCGGTGGCGGCACCGGCATTGCGGTGGCCTGTGACATTCGTATCGCTTCGGAAGACGCCCGTTTCGGCGTGCCGGCGGCAAAACTCGGCCTCGGTTACCGCTTCGTCGGCATCAAACGTCTGGCGGACATCGTCGGTCCGCAATTTGCTGCGGAAATTTTTTACACCGCACGCCAGTTCAGCGCACAGGAAGCGCTGGCAATGAATCTGATCAACCGCATGCTGCCGGCGGCGGAACTCGAAAAATATGTGCGCGATTACGCCACCACCATCGTCAACAACGCGCCGCTGACCATTGCCGCGGTCAAACGCAGCATTCTCGAGTACGTCAAGAATCCCGACGAGCGCGATCTCGATCTGTGCCAGAAAATGGTCGACACCTGTTTCGCCAGCCAGGATTACATCGAAGGGCAGACCGCATTCATGGAAAAACGCAAACCTGTGTTCAAGGGGATTTGATGGCATTTGATGCAAACAGGGCCGATCTGACTATCGGCGTGCTCGGCTCCGGCGCGATGGGGCGCGGTATTGTGCAGGTCGCGGCGGCAGGCGGCATTAACGTACTGATGATGGATGCACGTGCGGGTGCCGCGCAGGAAGCGCGCGACTTCATCGGCAAGATGCTGCAACGCGCCGCCGAAAAAGGCAGCCTGAGCAAGGAAGATGCCGACGCCGCTCTGGCGCGAATCAAAATTGCCAATGCGCTGAGCGAATTCAAACCCTGCCACGCAGTAATCGAAGCAGTCGTTGAAAATCTCGACGTCAAGCGTGCGGTCTTCGGCGAACTGGAAGACATTGTCGCTGCCGATTGCATACTGGCTTCCAACACCTCGTCGCTGTCGGTAACGACCATCGGCGCAAAACTCAAAACGCCACAACGTTTCGCCGGCTTTCATTTTTTCAATCCGGTGCCGCTGATGCGTCTGGTTGAGGTGATCGCCGGCTTGCAAACCGAGGAATGGGTATGCGAAGCATTGACCATCATCGGTCGCCGCATGACACGCGAGCCGGTGCGCTGCAACGACGCGCCCGGGTTCCTCGTCAATCAGGTCGGCCGCGGTTTTACGCTCGAGGCTTCGCATCTGGTATATGAAGGTGTCTCCAACTTCGCCGATGTTGATCGCGTGATGCGCGACGTCTGCGGTTTCCGCATGGGCCCGTTCGAATTGATGGACCTGACCGGACTCGACGTCACACAGCCGGCATCAAAACTGATCTACGATCAGTTTTTCGACGAGCAGCGCTATCGCCCGAACCTCATCATGCAATCGCGTTATGAAGCCGGCGTGCTCGGCCGCAAAACCAAAAACGGCTTTTACAAATACGATGCCGACATGAAACCCGCAGTGGCGCCCGAAGCGCCGGCGCCGTCGGCACGCCCGGCCAGTGTGTGGATCAGCAAAGCCGACGCCAAAGGCTATACGGTACTCAGCGAACTCATTTCCAAACTGGGTGGCAATATCGAAAGCGGGGCGATCCCGAGTGCCAAAGCGCTGTGTCTCGTCACGCCGGTCGGTGACGATGCCACCAGTTGTGCCGTTGAGCAGGAACTTGATCCGAAACGCACCATCGCGGTGGACACGCTGTTTCCGATGGTCAAGCGCCGCACCATCATGACGACCTCGGTTACCGACCCGGCGTATCGCGATGCCGCGCACGGCCTGCTCGCCAGCGATGGTGTGCCGGTCACGGTGTGCCACGACAGCCCGGGCTTTATCGCGCAACGCATCGTCGCGATGATCGTCAACATTGGTTGCTCGATCGCGCAAAGCCAAACTGCAGCGGCATCAGACATTGATAAAGCCGTCACGCTCGGTCTGAATTATCCGAACGGTCCGTTCCGTTTTGCCGATACGTTGGGTGTTGAGCGCATCCACAAGGTGCTGTCCGCGATGAATCGCATTTATGCGGATCCGCGTTACCGCCCGAATATCTGGTTGACCCGTCGCGCCAAACTCGGCGTCTCCGCTCTGACACCTGAAGCCTGACCTACTGACAAAGGAATTCACATGCTCGACGCATATATCTACGAAGGTTTGCGCACGCCGTTCGGTCGTTATGCCGGCTCGCTCGCCAAGGTGCGCCCCGATGACCTGATGGCCAGCGCGATCAGATCGGTGATGGCGATAACCAAGTTCAAGGCCGAACAGATTGAAGATATCGTCCTCGGTTGCGCCAATCAGGCCGGT
This sequence comes from Betaproteobacteria bacterium, assembly GCA_025356695.1. The sequence goes on along the minus strand of JANXSE010000412.1, from coordinate 4,728 downwards.
GAAGACGCACGCTGCGTTGCGCGCCACGCCGGACTTGCAGCAGACCTTCCAATCGAAATACCGGGTACTGTGCTGCAGCGTAATTGCGCCAGCGGCCTCGGCTCCATTATTTACGCAGCACATTCGCTGGCAGCAGGCGAGGGCGACGTTTTTCTGGTCGGCGGCGTCGAGAGCATGAGTCGCGCACCGTTTGTGTTTGCCAAGAGCGAAAGCCCGTTCGGCCGCGAAATGCGCATTTTCGACAGTACTATCGGCCCGCGTTTTTCCAATCCAAAACTGACCAAGAAATTCGGCGACGATCAGATGCCGCAAACCTCCGACAATCTTGCGCGCGAATACGGCATCAAACGCGAAGAGGCGGACACGTTTGCCTTGTGGTCGCAACAGAAATTTGCCGCCGCCAAAGGCGAGGGTTTTTTTGCCGGCGAAATCGCGCCGGTTGCCATGCCACCGACGCGCAAGGGCCCGGTGCCGGCAGTTGCCGATGACGAGCATCCGCGTCCTTCCACCGACATGGAAACGCTCGCCAAAATGAAGGTGCTCTATGAAGGCGGCGTCACCACTGCCGGCAACGCTTCAGGCGTGAATGACGGCGCCGTCGCCATCATGATGGGCAATCTTAAAGCCGGCGAAAAAGCCGGTTCCAAGCCGATCGCGCGCATTGTCGCCACCGCGTCGGCTGGTGTGCCGCCGCACATCATGGGCATCGGTCCGGTTGCTGCGTCGAAAAAAGCGCTCGAGCGCGCCGGCCTCACGATCAAGGACATGGACATCATCGAAATCAACGAAGCATTTGCCGCGCAAGTGCTGTCCTGCCTGAAAGGGCTCGGCGTTGCCTTCGACGACAAGCGCGTCAATCCGAACGGCGGCGCGATTGCCGTCGGCCATCCGCTGGGCGCATCGGGTGCGCGTCTGGCCCTCACAGCCGCACGGCAGTTACAGCGCAGCGGCGGGCGTTATGCATTAACCAGTTTGTGCATCGGTGGCGGGCAGGGCATGGCCGTCATCATTGAACGTGTTTAATAGGAACTGCCATGAGTGAAAAAGTATTTCTGATCTCGCCTGAAGCGCCACCGCATCAATTCGGCGCCGCCGGCGAAAAGCGCGCAGTCTCGACGGCCAAAGGCATACGCCTCGGAACGCTGGACAACACCAAGGGCAACGCAGACCACCTGCTTGCATTCGTGGTTGAGAACATTCGCAAGCTGGTGCCGGTGGCTTCGGTCATTGCCCTGCGCAAAAACAATCCGAGCACGCCGGCACCGAAAAACGTACTCGATCAACTGGAGGCCGAAGCTGATTTTGTAATCAGCGCGATGGCGGATTGAGGATCCTGCACGTCGTGGAGTGTCCACGACATGGCAGAGCTCCGCAAACGCGGACTGACAACGGCCGTCATTTATTCCGGACCGTTTTTGAAGCTCGGCAAGGCGCAGGCACGCACATTCGGCGTGCCTGAACTGCCGCTGCTCGAGATCACGCACCCACTGGGCGGCATTTCGATTGAACAGGTACAGGGACGCAGCGAACAGGCGGCACCGCAATTTGCCGAACTCATCAAAGAAAACATGAAATGAGCAATCTCAATGACCTGATGCAGGCGCCCGGCGCGGGCTTTGAAGCCGACGGCGATTTCGACAAGGTAAACGCGCTGTACATGGAAAAGGGCTGGGGTGACGGTCTGCCGCTGGTGCCGCCCACGGCGCAGCGCGTCGCGCAGATGCTGACGTATTGCGACCGTCCTTACGATGAGGTCATTGGTCTCGTCGCACCGCGCTACGGCGCGGCAACGCCGCTGCGCCTCGCAGCCAACGCCGTAATGGCCGGCTGCAAGCCGGAATATTTTCCGCTGGTCATGCTGACCATAGAGGCCTTGTGCGAAGAGACTTTCAATCTCTATGGCATCAACGCGACGACACACCCGTGCTCAACACTGATGGTGGTCAACGGTCCGCTGGCGAAAGAATTGAAAATGAACTGGGGCCACAATGCCTTTGGTCCCGGCAATCAGGCCAACGCGACCATCGGCCGCGCAATACGCCTCGCCATGCTGAATATCGGCGGCGCCATTCCGGCCACCGGTGACATGGCGACCTTCGGCTCGCCGGCCAAATATACGTTTTGCGTGGCCGAGAACGAAACCGAGAATCCCTGGGAACCGCTGCATGTCGAGCTGGGTTTTCCGCGCGACGTCAGCACCGTCACGGTCTACGGCGCCGAATCGCCGCACAACGTCAACGATCATGAAAGCAACACCGGTATCGGCGTGCTTAAAATGACCGCCGGCACTGTCGCCATGACCGGCGCCAACAATGTTTATTTCGATGGACCGCCCCTGTTGATTTTCGGTCCCGAGCATGCGTCGATGGTCGCGCGCGACGGTTATTCAAAAGCCGACGTCAAAAAATTCATCTACGAACACGGCCGTGTGCGGCTGGATGCGTTCTCGGATGAAAATATCGAGCGCCGTATCCGTCAGTGGCCGGTGTTCAAGGGCGAATTCACCGAAGCAGGTCCGGAACGCCCGATCCCCGTCATGAAAAGCGCCGAGAACGCACACATCGTCGTGATTGGCGGTGCCGGCAAACATTCGGCCTACGTGCCGACCTTCGGCGCGACACAACCGATCACGCGCGCACTTAAACTGAAAAACGGTGACTACGCGCGCAGCGTCGAAGAGTTCCGTCAGAAATAGCCGGCAATTCCGCCGATACGGCGCGCATAAGGATGATTTGATGAAAGCATTTGCTACCGCACTGCTTGTGCTGACCTGTATCTGCAACAACGCAATCGCGCAAAACTATCCGGATCATCCGATCCGCCTGATCGTCGGCACTGCACCCGGCGGCACGCAGGACGGCACCGCGCGTATGGTCTCCAAGGAAGTTGAGGGCGTGCTCGGTCAACCCATCGTGGTCGACAACCGCGGCGGCGCCAACGGCATCATCGGCTACGACATCGTCGCCAAGGCCGCGCCTGATGGTTACACGTTGTTGCATACTGCGGTCGCCTTTGCGATCAATGCGACGGTCTACAAAAAACTGCCGTTCGATGTTAGCAAGGATTTTATTCCGATCACAAATATTGCGATCGGGCAGGGTGCGCTGATCGTCGTTCATTCATCGGTGCCGGCCAAGACTGTGAAAGAATTGATCGAACTGGCAAAGCAAAAACAGCTTTCCTACTGCACGCCCGGCATCGGCAACGGCATGCACCTGATCACCGAAGCCTTCGACACCCGCGCCGGCATTAAGATGCTGCATGTTCCATACAAGGGCGCCGGCCCGGCGCTGAATGCACTGCTGAGCGCCGAAGTACAGGTCATGCTGATTCCGCCGTTGATTGTTGCCCAGCACATCAAGTCGGGGCGACTGCGCGCGCTGGCCTACAGCGGTGTCAAACGTCTCGACCTGATGCCGGATGTGCCTTTGATTGCCGAGGCCGGTCTGCCCGGGTTTCATATGGATAGCGGCTGGCACGGCTGGTTCGCGCCTGCCAAAACGCCTGCTACGGTCATCAACAAACTCTACACCGCCGTTCACAAAGTGCTCGAGACGCCAAAGATGAAGGAGTTTTTTTCCTCAATCGGCTACGAGGCCGGCGGCCAATCACCGGCCGAGTTTCAGAAAACCTTCGAAGCCGACAAAAAGCGCTGGGGTGAGGTCGCCAAACTCGCCAAGGTTACTGCCGACGAGTAACTAATCCGCCGGCAAAGCTACGAGTCTATTCGGGGCGTATGCCGGCGGCCCGCACCAGTTGCTCGTATTTCGTAACTTCCTTGCGCGTGAACACGTCGAATTCCTGCGGCGAGTTCGCCACGACTTCAATACCCTCGGTCAGCAGGCGTTCTTTCATGCCGGGCGAACGCAGCGCCTGCACCGCGGCTGCATTGATCCGCCCGACAATGTCGGATGGCGTAGCCGCCGGCAGCATCAAGGCAAACCAGCCGACCAGTTCATAGCCGGGCAGGCCGCTTTCGGCCACCGTCGGTATGTCCGGAATCACCGCGGAAAAACGCCGCGGGCTGGTCACGGCAACTGCGCGCAGGCGGCCTGATTTAGCCAGCGGCAAGCCGGTCGACATCGCGGCGAAATAACAGGTGATCTGGCCGCCGATCAAATCGGTGACCGCCTGGCTGCCGCCCTTATAGGGAATGTGCAGCATATCGATCTTCGCCATCCATCTGAACAATTCCGGCGCAATATGCGTCGGACTGCCGATACCGGCCGAGCCAAAGGTCAATTGCCCGGGTTTGGCGCGCGCCAGCGCAATCAGGTCTTTGACAGTTTTTACAGGCAGCGAAGGGTGAACCACCAGCAGTACCGGCGTTGTGCCAATCAGCGTAACCGGACCCAGATCGCGCAACAGATCGTACGGCATGGCTTTGCCATACAGGCTGACATTGGCGACCTGTGACGAATTCGCCAGCAGCAAGGTATAACCGTCGGCCGGTGCTTTGGCGACCAGATCCGAGCCGATATTGGTGGCCGCACCCGGCTTGTTTTCAATCACCACCGGCTGGTTGAAAACCTCAGCCATCTTTTGTCCGGTGACCCGTGCCGCCGTATCAACGCCGCCGCCCGGCAGATACGGCACAACGATCTTTACCGCACGGTTAGGGTAGGTCTGCGACTGGGTTTGAGCAACTGCAGAGCCAGTCATGGCATAGCCGGCACCAAGCCATAAAAGCGCGTATTTGTAATTTGACATAATATACATTATGCGCAA
>JANXSE010000157.1 GCA_025356695.1 Betaproteobacteria bacterium | reverse complement strand
CACGACCGCCTGCGCTATTTCGCCTTCGGGCGCTACGCGCTGGTCGCTGCCTTGCGCATTGCCGGCGTCAGTCGCAGCGACGTCGTGCTGCTGCCGGGATTTATCTGCCGCGAAGTGCTCAGCGCTGTCCATGCGCTGGAGGCGCGCGTTGAATATTATCCGGTGAACGAGAAACTCGAGCTCGCCTGCGATCAGTCGTCGCTACCGGTGGCGAAAGCCATCGTCGCCGTCGACTATTTCGGCTTCGCGCAGGACCTCACACCCTTCACGCAATACTGCGCGCGCAGCGGCGCCGTGCTGATCGAAGACAATGCACACGGTTTGTTCAGCCGCGACAGTAGCGGACGTGTGCTCGGCACGCGCGGCGATCTCGGCATCTTCAGCCTGCGGAAAACGCTGGCCGTGCCGAACGGTGCCGCGGTTGTTGTCAACAACGCGGCTTTCGCAGCGACACTTGCGCCGCAGCCTCCTTTCAGCGCCGTCTCGCCTGACACAACCTTTCTCGGAAAACAGCGCTTGCGCAAACTGGTCCGCGTGTTCGGCAGGTGGCCGGCCCGAACGGCGACCGCGTTGACGCGGTTGCTGCGCCGGTTAAGAACCGGGCACACCATACCGCCGTCTGCACCGCAATCGGAAACACAGTTGCCCGGTGACGGCGCACCGCATGCCATGCTGCTGGAAGTCATGCACAACACCGATGTCGAGGCCGAGGCAACGCGGCGCTGCGAACTCTATCGCCTGTTGCCGGCGCTGCTCGACCCGCTGCGCTATCCGCCAGTGTTTCCTTCATTGCCCGAAGGCACGGTGCCCTACGGCTATCCGTTCCTCGCGGATGACGCGAACGCCAAGGCGGCTCGCAAGGTGCTGGCGCAACATGGACTTGAATGCCTGCAGTGGCCGGCGCTGCCGGACGCGATTGCGGCAACCGCGCCGGCGCATTACCGCTCGGTCTGGATGGTGAGCTTTCTGTGGTGACGTGGCGCCTGCTCGACGACGCAACCGAACTGGCGGACTGGGACGAGCGGTTGCGCGGCTTTGCCGATCATTCGATTTACCAGACCCTCGCCTGGGGTGAGCATCGCCGCGCGCTCGGCTGGACACCATACCGCTGGGCCGCGTTTGACGGTGCAACGGTCACGGCGATGGCGCAGGGTTTGCTGCGCCGCTATGCCGGCGGCGCCGGTGTAATCTGGTTATCCGGTGGGCCGGTCGGCGCTGTAAACGCCTGGAACAACGGGCTGCAACAGATCATCCGCAGCAGCAGCGGGCTGCATTTTCTGTACTGCCGCTTCAATTCATTCCGCGCACGCAGCAATACAGAACAAACACTGCTGCGGCAAAACAACTGGCGACAACCACGCGTGCCGCTGACTTCCGGCACCAGCCTGCTCTACGATGTGGCGCGCCCCGAGGCCGAACGCATCGCCGCGTGCAGCAAGAACTGGCGGCACAACCTGAAGCGCTCGCACAAAGGCGGCTTTACCGTCGCGCCGTGGGAGAAACCCGATGCCACGGAGATGCGTGCAGTCTATGCGGAGATGGAGGGCTTGAAACAGCTGCCGCCGCAGCATTCAGAAACCAATCTGCGTGCGCTCTACGCGCATGCCGGCGACAAACTGATCACCTACGCCTGCCGCGACGCCGGCGGCGGGCTGCTGGGTTTTCGCGCCTGTGCGACTGCCGGCGACAAGGCATGGGATCTGCTCGCCGCCACCGCCACGGCGGGACGCAAATCGTATGCCTCCTATGCAACGTTCTGGGCGCTGACACAGGCATGCCATCTTCGCGGTATCCGGCAATATGATCTGTCGGGTGTCGATGCGGACGGCAACCGCGGCGTTTACGATTTCAAACAGGGCACGGGTGCTGCGCCGGTCGAATATCTCGGCGAATGGGAATGGGCCTCGCCGCGCCTCTTCGCGCTGCCGGCCAACTGGCTGATCGGAAAACGCCGTAATGGCATCTGAAACGCGTTCGGTTCAAACAACACGTCGCGGAACGGTCGCGTAATGCCGCGCCTGCGCAACATTGCGATGCGCGGCATTGCGGAACTCACCGCGCTGGCGCGCACCGGCCGCGTGCCGCGTGCGGGTCTGCGCGTATTGATGTACCACTCGGTCGGCTCGCAGGCGCGCGGCGACGAACTGGGCCTTTATGGAATTGCGCCCGCGCGGTTCGCCGGGCACATGGCCGCTCTCGCCGGCGCAGCCGGCCTCAAAACCGTCGCCCTCGCCGGGCACCATGCCACCGCTACCGGCGTGGCCGTAACATTCGACGACGGCTACCGCGACAATCTGCACGTCGCCGCCCCGCTGCTGCAACAATATCGCATTCCGTTTACGGTATTCGTCTGCACCGGCTTCATGCGCGATCCGGCAGGCAACTTTCTGACGCCGGCCGAGGTGCGCGAACTGGCGGCGCTGCCCGGTGTGACCATCGGTTCGCACGGCGCAACCCACGCACCGCTGACCGGTCTTGACGACACCGCACTGCGCCACGAACTCGTTGCCAGCAAGGTGGAACTTGAAGATGCGACCGGCCGTGCCGTCAACGCGATTTCATATCCGCACGGCGCGGTCGACCGCCGCGTGCGCGATGCCGCCGCGGCCGCCGGTTACACCATCGGCGCCTGCAGCCGCTTCGACATCAACGATGCGACACGCGATCCGCTGCTGCTTTGCCGTACCGACATTCATGCCGGCGATACGGTCCGCGTGTTCAGACAAAAGCTGTGCGGCGACTGGGACTGGTACCAATGGCGCAACCCCGATCCGGCGCAATGAAACCATGCACGCAACCGGCACCGCAAGCGGGGCTGCATTGACATCCGGCGCGCACGCCGCATCGCGCACCACCGCGGCCACTGATTCAAAATGCCAACAAGAAAATCCCCGATGAAAAAAAACGTCACTGCATTGATCCTGTGCGGCGGCAAGGGTGAGCGCCTGCGGCCGCTCACCGAGTCGATTCCGAAACCGCTGGTGCCGGTCAAAGGACGGGCGATTTTGAGCTATCTGCTCGACCACATCCAGAAATTCGGCATCACCGACATCGTGATTGCGGCCGGATTCAAGGCCGAGAAGATCAGGGAATTCTTCCGCGACCATCACCGCGGCCTGACGGTCACGATCGTCGATTCCGGTGATGTCGATATCATCGAACGCATCAGGGCCTGTGCGCCGCATCTCAACGGTGATTTCATCCTCTTCTACGGCGACACGCTGGCCGACGTCGACCTCGCCAAACTGCAGGAATTTCACTATGCGCGCGGCGCCCAGGCGACGATCACGCTGTACCCGCTGAAAAGCCAGTTCGGTCTCGCCACGCTGGATAATGACGCCAACGTCACGCGCTTCGAAGAGAAACCCACGCTCGACCGCTGGATCAACATCGGCAATTTCTATTACCCGGAAGAAGCGCTGTCGTGGATGCAGGATTTTTCGAGTTATGCGGCGTTCCTTGAATTTCTCGGCGACGAAAAAAAACTGAAAGGCTACAAACATGACGGCGTTCACATCACGGTCAACACCTTCCGCGAGCTCCAAGACGCCGAGCAGAACATCCATGAATTTGCGGTCAACGACACGGCGGGCGGGCAATGAAAACGAATAAAGCCAGTTTCTGGTTCGGCAAGAACGTATTGATCACCGGCATCAACGGCTTCATCGGCGGCAATCTGGCGAAAGCGCTGCTGGAGAACGGTGCCAATGTCTTCGGTCTGGTGCGCAATGCCGCGCGCGACACGCTGCTCTATTACGAAAAGCTCGACGACAAAATCACGCTGATTGCGGGCGAGCTTGGCGACAAGGACCTGCTGACGCGCATCATCTCCGAAGAACAGATCAACGCGGTGTTTCATCTGGCCGCGCAGGTCGAGGTCGGCGTCGGTCTTGCCAACCCCTATCTCACTTTCGAGACCAACACGCGCGGCACCTGGTGCCTGATGGAAGCGATCCGCGCCTGCCCGCAGACCATCGAAGCGGTCGTGGTCGCCTCGACCGACAAGGCCTACGGCTCCTATCCGGCTGAGCGCATGCCGTACAAGGAAGACTATCCGCTGCTGCCGCAATATCCGTACGATATCTCGAAAGCCTGCGCCGACATGATCGCAAGAACCTATGCGAGCGAGATCTACAAGCTGCCGGTGGTTGTGACGCGGTTCTGCAATATCTTCGGCCCGGGACAACTCAATTTTTCGGCGCTGATTCCGGACGCCGCACGGGCCTGCCTCGGTTACGGCAAATTCGTGCCGCGCGGCTCGGGCCAGCAAATCCGCGATTTCATTTTCGTCGGCGACGTGGTCGACCTGTATCTGCGCATCGGCGAACATCTGGCGCGCAATGCCGACGCGCTGCGCGGCCGCGTCTACAACGCCGGCACCAACCAGCCGCGCACGGTGCGCGACGTGCTGGAAACCGTTTACCGTCTGAGCGGCCGTCAGCAGGATTTCAAGGCGGTGCTCGAAATGATGCGGGGGCGTGAAACCGTCGGCGAAATCGAATGCCAGTACATGGACTACGAACTGGTCAACCGCGATTTCGGCTGGTCACCGCAGCATTCGTTCGAGAGCGGCGTCAGCCGCACGATCGACTGGTTCAAGGGTTATCTCGCGCATAAACATGACGCCTGAGATCACCGTCATCGTGCCGTATTACAACGAGCGCGAAACCATCCGTTACACGCTCGAACGCGTCGCCGGACAAACGCTGCCGGCGACATGCGCCCTCTTCGTCAATTCGTCATCGACCGACGACACCTCTGCAATCATCGATGCGTGGATCGCTGAAAACCAGCCGCCGCTCGCCACCCGCTGCGAAAACGTGTTCGCCGGCACCGACACGCCGGCCTCGTCGAAAAACGCCGGCGTGCGCCGCGCCGCCACGGAGTGGGTGGCCTTCATGGACTGCGGCCAGAATTTTCAGCACGACTGGCTGGAGAAACAATTTGCCTATGCGCAAACACACAACCTCGACATTGTTTCCGGCGTCGTTTACCCGACCGGTCGCAACTGGGTCGACCGTTGCGCTGTCGCGCAGACATACGGCTACCGCCGCAACCGGCCGTGCCTGCCGACGACGCTGATCCGCCGATCGATCTTCGAGCGCAGCGGGCTGCTCGCCGAAGGGCGGCGCGCCGGCTATGACGCCGCCTGGCTGCTGCAACTGAAGAAACTGGGCATACCCCGCGGCATCAACGCGGATGTGGTGATCGAATACATCGGCACCAATTTCTCGTCGAACCTGCCGCAGCTGTTTCGCAAATCCATTTTGTATGCGAAACCGTCGGTGGCACTGCCCGGCTACCACGTTCCTTATCTCTATGCAGCGGCGTCGCTGCTCTTCCTCGTCCTGCTGGTAACCGCGCCGGTACTGGCAAGCGCGCTGTTCGCCGCCTACTTTCTCGCGCGGACCTTTGTCATTCCGCTGCTGAAGGCGCGCAGCACCGCCTTCTTTAGTGAAAACCTCGTCGCCGCACTCTTTGGCGGCGGCATCGTCGGTCTGGTCATGGATTGCGGGCGCCTGATCGGCACCTGGCAGGGCATTTATTGTTATCACTTGCAGCGGCGCTAAGTTCGACGTAATCGGTCTGGTAGTTAGCCGTCCGAACCGCACACATCAAAACGCGTAATCGAGCCGCGGCATCAGAAATAAAATCGACCGCCTGAGGATGCCGTCACCGAGAAACTGGACCCATGTTCTTCTTTCGGCGGGCAGTTGTTCTAGGTAGGCATTGATATCGGCCGCAGGCAGATCGAACACGCGGTCCCCGACCGAGTCGTATACCCGTATCGATTGACCGATGCGCCGCTTGTCGCCGTATTTGCGGTCGGTCAAAATTTCGCCCTCAGCGCGGTAACGCTGATTCAGCGCAATGACCTCGCCCCCGAACGGACGGCGCAGCGAAAATACGACCACCGACTGCGCGAGGAAATTCTCGGACAGAAATTCGATGTGGCTGATACCGCCGAACGAACTGTACTGGTTGCCGCTGACATAGAGAGCGACGTTACTGTCATTTTGCAGCAGCTGCGGATTGTGCGAAATATTGCGCATCACCGTCTGCTGCTGCTGCTGCCACGACTTCCAGTGGTCCGAAACGCCGCCGATCGCAAACAGATAGACCGCGATCACAGCAAACCCGCCGGCGCGTTTCAGCGGCAACGAGGCGATCAGCGCCACTATCAGGAAATTACCGAAGATCGTCACGCGGTCGCCCAGATTGAACGCAAGCTGCGGATAACGTCCGGTGAGTGCAAACATGGCAAAGGCGGCGACGGTCACACCGAGCGCCCCCAGTAGAAGCTCCTTCGGCGGTCTGGGCGCTTCGGGCTCTGCCGGCAGGCGCGCGATGGCGAACAGGACAAGTCCGGCGACTAGGGCGGTTACGAGCGATATCTGGCCGAATGCCAGACCCATCTTCAGCCAGAACGAAGGCCCGACTGCGGCATCGATGAAGGTGGCCATTTGCAGCAGGAATTGTTTGCACAGGATGAGCGGATCAAGCACATCTGGAACACGCGCCACGCCCTTGCCCATGTAGACGGTCAGGGTCAGGTAGTAAACGACATAAATAATGTTCGGCAGCACGAACAGAAACGCGCGGCGGAAATCCCGGCGCACAATGAAAATGAGCGCCAGCCCGACGGCCAGTGCCGGCGAACCGTAGCTCTCGAACGAACCCATAATTCCCGCCAGCATGGCGGCCCGCGGCCGGTCTTTTTCCATGAGATAAAACGAATAAGCAAAAAAGGCAAACGACAACAACAGATACTGGCCGATGAACCAGTAGGTGACCGCATCGTGTACCGGGTAAAACGCGAACAGCGCGGCGCTCACCAGCGATTTTCCAGCGCCGAACCAGAGACTGAAGAACCTGCTCAGCAGCGTGACCGACAAAAACAGATAGGCCGCCTTGACGCAGTCGTAAAGATAAGCCGGCCCGTCCTGTATGAGGTAGTAGAACCACGCGTGCGTCAGATGGGTAAGCGGGGTCGCCGCGCTGCTGGTGCCGGGGAAAAGCATCTGCGACGGCGTCAACTCCCGCAACATCAGCACGAGAGGGAAATCGTCGGAAAACATGCCGGCGCCGCCGACCAGATAACAAATCACGGCCAGCACGAAGGCGTTACGCCCGATGCCGGACATTGGTTTGCCGCTCGCCGTGCTCATATTGAAAATATGCCGACCATCCATTGACATCAACCGATTATGCCCGATTTGAAGTCGGCCCCGCCCCGGCACCCGCAAAAGCACGACTGCGCATGCACCTTCTGATAGACGCCGTCCACCGGAACACCGCTTGAAAAAATCCTGTCTGACCTGTTGCATGCTGTGGTTTGCCGGCGCCGTCGCGGCCGGCACAATACTGGCAGCCATTGCACTGGGCGGCGCCGGGCACTGGTTGAGCGCGGCGGACCGCCCGCAAAAAGCCGATGCGATCGTCGTGCTCGGCGGTGCGTTCGAACGCACGGTATACGCCGCCGATCTTTATGCGGCCGGTTATGCGGACCGCATCTATCTGAGCGATCCGCGCCGCGAGCCGGGGCACAGCCTGCTGGAACGTTTTGACATCGTCATTCCGACCGAGCACGAAATCAGCACGGCGATTTTGAAAAAGACGGGAATACCGGCAAAAGATATCATGCGTTTTCAGCAGACCGCCCTGAGTACCGCGGACGAAGCAGCGTCGATCAGAAATCTGTTCAACGGGCGGCGTGTCACCATACTGGTTGTGACGTCGGCCTATCATGTTCGCCGTGCCCGGATGATAATCGGCGATGCGCTGAAAGATTCCGGCGTGACGGCTCTCATACTCGCCACGCCGCACGAACCCTATGCGGCCGAATGGTGGAAAGACCAGGATTCGGCCCGCCATACGCTGCTGGAAATCACCAAGATCGTTTTCTATCTTGGCGGCGGTCGTTACAGGACGGCACAATAGAAACGGTGGCCATGCGGCAATCATCACCCATTGAATGTAAATTACCGGGCCGCGCTACGGAACCGGCCATCGTTCGGAACGATCCAATATCCGGCATCAACCCGCGCCACACAGGAACAGCATGAAGTGCAGGCTTTGCAACTCCACCGACATTGGTGCGTTTTGCGACCTTGGCATGACGCCGCTTGCCAATTCCTTCTGGCCGGCGTCCGCCCCGTCGCAAAGGGAGGCATTTTATCCGCTTGCCGCGTTTCGCTGCAATGCCTGCAATCTGGTCCAGTTGTCGGATACCGAAACGCCGGAAAGCATTTTCCGCGACTACCCCTATTTTTCTTCCTATGCCGACGGCTGGATCAAACACTGCAACGCCTTCGCCGGCGCCGCGGTGCAGCGGTTCGGACTCAGCGCCCACCACCAGGTGATCGAGATCGCCAGCAATGACGGCTGCCTGCTGGCCGCCTTTGCGCACCACGGCGTGCCCATTCTCGGCGTCGAACCCGCCGCTAACGTTGCGCAGGTGGCGATTGCGCAGGGCATCCCCACGCGCATCGGATTCTTCGGATCGAAGATGGCCGTCGCGCTGACGGCGGAGGGTGTTGCCGCCGATTTGCTCGTCGCCAACAACGTGCTCGCGCATGTGCCCGACCTCAATGATTTCGTGCACGGCCTGTCGATGCTGCTCAAACCCGGCGGCGTGCTCAGCATCGAATTCCCGAGCCTGCTCCGACTGATTGAGGACAACCAGTTCGACACGATTTATCACGAGCATTTTTCCTATTTCTCCCTGCTTACCGCCGAGCGGGCGCTGACCAGGCATGGTCTGGCCGTGTTCGATGTCGAGGACCTGCCAACGCACGGCGGCTCGCTGCGGATTTACGCGCAGACTCCTTGTGCAAACCCGCAGGCCGTCAACGCATGCGTGGCGGCGGCGCGCCGGCGTGAGACATCCGCGGGCCTCGACACGCCCGCCATCTACCGCGATTTTGACGAACGCGTGCGCGCGCACAAAACCGAGCTGGTCGATTTTCTCAAGGGCGCCAAACAGGCCGGGCGTTCAATCGTCGCTTACGGCGCACCGGCCAAAGGCAATACGCTGCTCAACTATTGCGGCATCGGCCGCGACATTATCGACTTCACGGTAGACCGCAATCCGCGCAAACAGAACCGCAACCTGCCGGGTTCGCACATTCCCGTGCGGCATCCCGACGCCATCCGCGAAACGCGCCCCGATTACGTGCTGATCCTGCCGTGGAATTGGAAGGACGAAATCATCGCCGACCTCGCCTATATCCGCGAGTGGGGCGGCCACTTCGTCATCCCGGTGTCGAAAGTCGAAGTTATCGCATGAAACTCACCGACACCGGTCTGGCAGACGCCTGGCTCGTCGATTACGCCCCGGCACACGACGAGCGCGGCAGTTTCACCGAGTTGTGGGAATGCGATGCGTTCGCGCGCGCCGGACTCTTCGCCTCGCTCGACCAGGCCAGCAGCGCGCACAGCCTGCACGCCGGCACGCTACGCGGCATGCATTTCCAGCGCGCGCCCTGCGTCCAGACAAAACTCGTCAGCTGCGTCGCCGGCGCCGCCTACGATGCGATCATCGATCTGCGCCCGCAGTCGCCGAGCTTCAGGCGCTGGTTCGGCGTCGAACTGAGCGCTGGCGATGCACGCGCGCTGTATATCCCGGCAGGTTTCGCCCACGGCTATCTGACGCTGCAAGAGCATACCGTCGTGCACTATCTGATCGCCGGCAAATATTCGCCGCAGTACGCCTGCGGCGTGCGCTGGAACGACCCCGCATTCGGCATCCGCTGGCCGGCGGCGCCGGCAGTCATCAATCCACGCGACACACAGTACGCGGACTTCGCCGCTTGAACAACCGGCGTGTCCTGATCACCGGCGCCGGCGGTTTCATCGGCCGCCACTGTCTCGCAGCACTACAGGAGCGCGGCTACGAAATACACGCTACCACCGCGGGCAGTCCGCCCGCGCAGAACGGCATGTTTTGGCACCAGGTCGATCTCCTCGATGAAGCGCAGACGGCCACGCTGCTCGCCGAATTGCGCCCCGACAGCCTGCTGCATCTGGCGTGGTATGCAAAACACGGCCTGTTCTGGCAGGCGCTGGAGAACCTCGATTGGGTGCGCGCCAGCCTCGCCTTGTTGCGCGCCTTCATTGCGCACGGTGGCCGCCGCATGGTCTGCGCCGGCAGTTGCACTGAATACGACTGGCGCGACGGCCACTGCCGTGAAAACACAACACTGCTGCGCCCGCAGGGTTTGTACGGCGTGTCGAAAAACGCGCTGCACGCGATTGCCGCAGCGGCGGCGCAGCGCAGCGGAGTGAGTTTTGCCTGGGGCAGGATTTTTTATCTCTACGGTCCGGGCGAACAAGCCGCACGCCTGATGCCGCTGATTATCCGCGCGCAATTGCGCGGCGAACGCGTCACGCTCTCCGGCGGCGATCTGCGACGCGACTATCTCTACGTTGCGGATGTCGCCTCGGCCCTTGTCGCACTGCTCGACAGCCCTCTCGAAGGCGCGCTCAACATCGGCTCCGGCCACGCCGTTGCAGTACGCGTCATCGCCGATCGCATCGTCGGCAGGCTGAAGCGGCCCGAGCTCATTGAATTCCGCACGAACGCCGCCAATCCCCTCGATGTGCCATTGATCGAGGCCGATACCGCGCGACTGCACGGTGAACTCGGCTGGACGCCCGCCACAGACCTCGAATCAGGCCTCGATCTGACGATCGATTGGTGGCGACAACAGGCCGCGCGCGATGGCTGAAGCGCCGCGCCGCGTGAGCGCGATTTCGCGCAACATCCTCGCCAACGCACTCGGCGGCGGCTGGATGGTGCTGCTGACGCTGGCGGTCATTCCGTTTCAGCTTGGCATATTGGGAGCGGAAGCTTACGGCCTGCTCGGCATCATGACGATGGTGCAAACGGTATTCGCTCTGCTCGACCTCGGCCTCAACACCACGCTGACCCAGGGCGCGGCGCAAGATCGCTCGACCGGCCATCAAACCACTCGCCAGCTAGCCGCCACTACGACCGCGGTGCACTGCGCGTTGACCTTCGTCGCCGGCATCGCCCTCGCGGCGCAAGCCAGCTGGCTGTCGCTGCACTGGCTGCGGCTCACGGTTTTGCCGGCGGACACTGTCGCCGATGGCATCCGCCTGATGGCGTTGGCCGTGGTATTGCGCGGCCCGTCGCTGGTCTGTTGGGCGCTGCTTGCCGGTCTCAACCGCCTCGACGTGCTCAACCTGCTGAAGGCCGCCACACAAACGCTGCGTCTGGGGGGCGGGCTGGTGGTGCTGTTCGTCTGGCGCGAATTGTTACCACTGCTATGGTGGGAAATTGCAGTAACGATCATAGAACTCGCGGTTTATTTCGCCGCATGCCGCCGGCTGTTGCCGCGCCTGTCAGCGTGGCCTCGCTTTACTGCGACTGTCATGCGCGGCCGGTGGCACTACGCACTGGGGATCAACGCCGTTTCCGCAATTGCCATGTTATTGACGCAGACCGACCGTTTCGCCATTAGCCGACAGTTGCCACTGGAAATGCTCGGCTTTTATCAAATTGCTTTCGGAGCGACCGCTTGGATATCGCTGATCCAGGGCGGCTTCAATTCGGCGGTCCTGCCGTCGCTGGCCGCCGACTTCGCCGGTGGACGACAGGCGCAGCTGCGCACACGCAATGCGAAAACGACGCAGCTCACGGTCTACGCGGTCGCGCTGCCGGCGTTCGCGCTGTTCTTCTTCAGTACCGAAATTCTCGGCCTGTGGGTGGGCCGCGAGGCCGCCGCCACCGCCGCCGTGACGGCGTCACTGCTGAGTGCGGGCTTTCTTCTCAACGCCGCTGTTTCCAACTGCCACACGCTGGCCGTCGCCAGTGGCAACTCGGCGATACCTTTACGGATCAATCTGGTCGGGCTTACGATCTACCTGCCGGCACTGGCCCTGCTGCTTAACGCATACGGCATTGCCGGTGCCGCGCTCGCCTGGTTCCTGCTCAACGTTTATTACCTGCTGGTCATGGTACCGGTGGTACAAAAACAAATTCTGGCGCATAAATATTTGCCCTGGCTGCAAACAAACTTTCTGCCCTTCGTTTTGCTCGGCGGCGCCGTCTTCGGCGGCGCCCATGCATTGGCGGGTATGCTGTCCGCGGGAAACGGCGGCGCCGTTACCTGCGTGATTGCAGCCGCAGTTACCTATGTTGCGTGCGGTTTCCATCTGCTGGAGCGTGAACTGCGCGAACAAATCAGCGCACTCGCCGGCGGTCTGTTGCGTCCTAGAACGGGGGACTGAGCGCGTGACCACTTCATGCGCATGTCCGCAATGCGGCGGCGACAGCCGCTTCCGTTTCGAGGTTGGCGATCTGAACCAGCAGCACTCCGCTGCGATTTTCCGTTACTTCGAGTGTGGCGAATGCGGACTGGTTTTCCAGCCCCAACCGCCGTCCGATCTCGCCGCGCATTATCCGGCCGGCTACTACCTGGAACTGACGATTGAAGCGGTGCAGAAGGCCGCGAGCGCCGAGCACGACAAAATAACAATCGTCAGTCGTCACCGCAGGAACGGCCGTCTGCTCGAAATCGGCGCCGGCCGCGGCGTCTTCGCCTGGATGGCACGCGAGGCCGGTTTCGCCGTCGATGTGATTGAAATGGATCCCCGCTGCTGTGCGTTCATCAACGATCAACTCGGCATCAATGCGGTTACCGGCGACAATCCCGCCGCGCTTTTGCAAAACCGCCCTGCGTACGACGTCATCGCCCTCTGGCACGTCGTTGAACATATGTCGGACCCCTGGCGGCTGCTTGACTGCGCAGCCACCCGTCTCGCGCCCGGCGGCGTGCTGGTCGTCGCAACTCCCAACCCTGATTCGCTGCAGTTCGGTCTGCTCGGCGCGGCCTGGCCCCACGTCGACGCGCCGCGCCACATCTGCCTGATTCCGGCGCGCACACTCGCCGCGCGCATGCGCAACCACGGCCTCACACTCGTCGATACGGTCACCAACGATCGCAGCGCGTGTTCTGCCAGCCGCTTCGGCTGGGGCGCATGGTTGTCGCGTCCGTTCAAGAACCCGCTGGTGAAGCGGCTGACCTATCTCACGGGCTGCGTCCTCAGCCTGTTCAGCCTGCCATTTGAATCGGGCAGGCGCGCCGGCGCCTACACCGTGGTATTCCGCAAATGAGCGCGGCCTCCACAACGTTAGCCGGCCTGCGGGTCGGCTACGTTCCTTATTCTGTATCGCTTGATCTGCCAGGCGACCGCCGGCGTTTCGCCAATTACGCGCAGCAACGCGGCATCCACTTCGAACTCGCCGACCCGCGCGAACGCTACGATGTGGTCGTGCTGTCGGAACGCGCCGACATCAGCGTCTGGTGCGATTACACCAAAGGCAAAATCGTCTACGACCTGATCGATTCGTACCTCGCCATCCCGCGCAGCAACC
>JANXSE010000130.1 GCA_025356695.1 Betaproteobacteria bacterium | reverse complement strand
CTCCAGCGCATGGACAGCGCTGAGCACTTCGCGGCAGATAAATCCCGGCAGCAGCACGACGTCGCTGCGACTGACGCCGGCAATGCGCAAGGCAGCGACCAGCGCGTAGCGCCCGAAGGCGAAATAGCGCAGGCGGTCGTGACCTGCCAGTTGCTCGAGGCGCCACTTCGTCGCAGCGACCGGCGGCGCAAAGATGCTGCGCAGCCCGGCGTGTTCACGCGCAGTGAGCTGGCTCATACTGCTTTTTCGAAACGCAACGGGTTGATGCTGCGGCGGTCGACCGCGCCGGTCCCGCAACGCGCCATCGGGTGATGTAACTGTCGCACCGCTGTCATGGAAACCACCGCCGCAGCGCTGCGGCCGCATTGAGTACGGCGGCCGCGTAGAGGCGCAGAATGAACGGCGATTCACACAGGGCGCGCGCGAACCAGCGCCACGCCTCGCCATGGTTGCCCGCTGCCTGAAAACCGCGACCGGCGCCATAACAGGCCAGTGCGCGGCGCCGTCGCACGCGCAGTCCGGCGACCGGGCCTGCCGGCGCGAGTGTTGCAAAATGATCGTTGATCACAGCCAGTTCCGCCTCGAAGTGCCGCAGCAGTGCTTTTGTCGCATTGCCGGCATGCATGCGGTATTCGCCCAGAATCTCGTCAACAAAACCGATCTGCGCACCGTCGCGGGCGAGGCGCAGCCACAAATCGTAATCCTCGGCGGTGATAAATTGTGGCGCCTCGCGAAAGCCGGCGACCTGCATTAACGATTGTTTGCGCACAACCACCGCCGATGTCGAAATGCAGTTGCCGTTGAACAACAACCGCGTATAGCTGGCGCGGGCCGCCGGGCCGTAGAGCATTTTGCGCGGCAGCGCGTCTTCGCGCGTCCAGTCTTCGCCGTGGCAGACGAGATCCAGTCCGCCGCCGATGGCCTCAACGCAACGCGCCAGCTTCTGCGGGCGCCACAAATCGTCGGAATCGAGGAACGCGATCAATTCGCTGCCGGCAAGACGGATACCTTCATTGCGCGATGCGGCGATCACGCCGCGATTGCGGAAATTGACAAGTCGGATGCGCGGGTCGCCAAGGGCAGCGACCACTTCGACGGTATTGTCGTCGGAGAAATTGTTGACAACGATGGCCTCCCAGTCGACCAGTGTCTGCGCGCGTATTGATTGCAGGGCCGGACCGAGAAACTGCGCGTGGTTGTAGGTCGGGACGACTACGGAGACCGCAGGTGCCGGCACTAGGACGCCGTTCCGAACGCTTCGTGGCAGAGCCTGAGCGTGGCATCGATTTCTGCATCCATGCCGCCCTGCAATGCAAAGCCGGTTTGTTTAAGTTTGTCGATGCGGTAGTCGAGCGCGTCGGCTTTTTCACCGGCGGCCGGTGCGGGTTTTTCAACAACAGGCCGAAAGCCGAGCACTGCCGCGCAGCGGCCGGCGATTCGCTCCGTCAGGTCGGACACCGACATCACGCATTCACCGCCCAGATTGAACAATCCGTCTGACGTTGCCGTCACGGGTAGGCGCAGCAGATGGTCGACGGCGCGCGCGGCATCTCCCAGCGTCACAAAATCACGCAACTGGATGCCGCTTGAGCGCAGCACGAGTTTGCGTGTTGATACCGCCTGTCTGCACAGATCGTTGACGATTAGCGTCCAGCGGTTGACCCCGGCGCGCACCGGCGCGCCGAAGCCGTTCGACATGCGCACGACGACGCCGTCGATGGCGCCCTGGTCGCGCGCCGCGAGTACGAAGTCCTCGGCGAGGCGGTGGGTGATCGCATAGGGGTGCGCCGGTCGCGGCAGCGTGCTTTCGGTAATCGTGCCGGCCAGCGGCGCGCCGTAGACATGTGCAGTCGAGAAATAGATGAATTTGCTGGCGCGGCAGCGCTGCGCCGCCCGCAGGAGATTGAGGGTGCCGAGTCCGTTGACCTGCAAGGCGCGCTGCGGGTCGGCAACGCAGTCGTGCTCGTTGAGCGCCGCCAGATGCACAATGCCGGTCACCCCGCGGCAGGCGGTTTCTACGTCGGCGTCGTTGCAGAGGTCCATGCTGACGACCTGTGCCGCCGGCAGCCACGCCGGCGCTTTCGCCGCCGGCTGGCTGGTCGCCAGCCGCACGGTCACACCGGACTCATTGGCGAGATGCCGGGCAATTCTTCCCCCGATATAGCCGAAGCCGCCGGCAATCAAGATTTTCTCCATTAACTTACTGTCGACCAGCGATAAGGTATAGATGGATCGTCAAGTGCGCGCCGCTCGACTTCGTCCGTGTCGTGCGGCAGTGATGCGCAGTTTGCGACCATTGCGGGGTTATCGCTGAGGCCCTTGAAGCCGGTCCAGATCATGGGCGGAATGGTTACAAGGCTGTAATTACTGTCGCCAAGCGTGATTTCCTGAATGCGGCCTTCCGTGGCGCTGCCGCTGCGTTCGTCGAACAGCACCAGCAGGATGCGGCCGTGCGGCACGGCGTAGTTAAGGGTCATGCGCCGGTGGCGGTTCCAGCCTTTAACGGCCCAGCGGTTTGCCGTCGAAAAGTAGATTTCGCCGAATTCGGTGAACACGGGCGCATCGCGCCGCAGCATGTGCATGACCTTGCCGCGCGCGTCTTCAATCTGGCGCAGAGGCGTGACGACGACGCCTTCAATCATCGTGCACACCGAAAAACTCGTGTATCTGCCGCCGCGTTATGGTCAGCGCCGGAGTGCCGGCGAGTATCTCGCAATACCAGCGGACGGTTTGCTTGACAGTCTGCTCGAAGTCCCAGCGCGGACGCCAGCCCAGCAACTGGTGCGCCTTGTCGCAGTTCAGGTGCAGCAGCCCTGCTTCGTGAAACGCCGGGGCGCGCGCATCGATCTCGATTTTCCCGCTGCCCCATTGTTCGACAATCTTGGTTGCCAACTCCTTTACCGTGCGAATTTCGTTGCTGCGGGGGCCGAAATTCCATGCGCTCGAATATTTCTTCGAGTCTTCGCACATGCGGGCCGCAAGCAGCAAATAACCGGACAACGGTTCCATTACATGTTGCCATGGACGTGTCGATTCCGGGCTGCGCAAGATAATCGATTTTTTGTCCTGTAACGAACGGATGCAGTCCGGCACTATGCGGTCACGCGCCCAGTCGCCGCCGCCGATTACGTTGCCGGCGCGGGTGCTCGCTGCGCCGAGTTCCGCGCGACGCGCAAAAAAAGAATTCTGGTAGGCCGAAAAAACCAGTTCGGCAGCGGCCTTGGAGGCGCTATACGGATCGTGACCGCCCAGTTCGTCGTTTTCCCGGTAGCCCCATTCCCATTCGCGGTTAACGTAACACTTGTCGGAAGTAATGTAGACGAATGACTTTACCGAAGCGGTGTTGCGCACAGCTTCAAGGACGTTAACTGACCCGCAGACATTAGTGTCGAAAGTCAGTTTTGGTTCATCGTAGGAACGTCGCACGAGAGCTTGCGCAGCAAGATGGAACACAATTTCGGGTTTGAAATCGGTAAATACCTGCTGCAGCTTGTCATAGTCCCGAATGTCGGCCTCGATATGCCGAATGACTTTATCTAATCCGAGAAGATTAAAATGACTATCGGAGCGTTCAGGGGGAAGCGCGTATCCGGTAATGTTCGCTCCAAGTTCATTTAACGCTACGCATAGCCACGAGCCCTTGAATCCGGTATGGCCAGTCACCAGCACGCGCTTGCCGCGGAGCGCCGAAAGTCTGGCAACATTCACCACTTCACCCATGGGGCATTACCGCGGTCATAAAGCGCGTTCAATAGTTGATATTCGCGATGGGTATCCATTGGCTGCCAGAAGCCGTCGTGCTCATGCATCATCAATTGCCCGTCCCGCACCAGTTTTGTCATCGGTTCCTTTTCGAATACCAGGTCTTCACGATCATCGAGATAATCAAAAATATTCCTGCGGCAGACAAAAAATCCACCGGAAATCCGGCCGCCGGTCGCTTGCGGCTTTTCGTTGAATTCGGTGACGGTGCCATTTGCGTCGTTCAGCAACTCACCGAAACGGCCGGGAGGGCGCACGCCGGTGACTGTCAATGCTTTGCCGTGGGACGCATGGAAAGCCAGCAGACGCGCGAGGTCGATATCGCCGACGCCATCGCCGTAGGTGAGCATGAAGCTTTCGTCATCACCGACATATTTTTGTATTCGGCGGATTCGTGCGCCGGTCATCGCGTTGAGTCCGGTTTCGGCAAGCGTCACCCGCCAGTCCGATTCGGCATGCTCAGTATGAAATCGAATTGGGGTCTTCCCACCGAGATCGACCGTGAAGTCCTTGATATGAGCCTCGTAATTCAGGAAAAAGTCCTTGATGGACTGACTTTTGTAGCCCAGACAAAGGACGAATTCCTTGTTTCCGTACGATGCGTAGTACTTCATGATGTGCCAAAGAATCGGAAATCGGCCGATCGGTATCATCGGTTTCGGAATATCGTCGGCAACGTCGCGGATACGGGTGCCGTAACCGCCGCAGAGAATCACGACTTTCAATTGTGCCCCCGGATCGCTTTAATGTGATGCATTTGAAATGCCGAACAATTCGGCATATTGCTTTAGCATGACGCCAATCTGGAATTTTTTATTGAACATTGCATGGCCTTGCCTGCCGAAGTTCTCGATTTCTATTCTGTGTTCATAAAAATAAACGAATTTTTCCGCCATTGATGCCACGTCGTTAAGCGGGACGAAGAAGCCATTCAGTCCATTCTCTACCTGTTCGTCTACGCCCCCAACCTGTGTGGCGACGACGGGCATGCCCACACGCATTGCTTCCAATATCACAAGCGGAAAGCTTTCGACAATCGATGATAAAACGAAAGCATCGCAAAAATCATAATATTTCGATGGATCATTTTGAAAACCTTCGAAGTGGACCCGGCCACCGACGCCTATTTCGACGGCAAGCTTTTTTAGCGAATCGACATATCCTTCTTCGCCTTCCTTGCCTACGAGGTAAAGCTCGATATTCCTTGCGCCACTGTTGGCCGCAAGGGCGAGCGCCCGCAGGATCATCGCCTGGTTTTTTGTACTTCCCAGATATCCGACATTCAACAATCGCAATGGCGCATCTGACCGGTAGTTCTTGAGCGGACGTGGCCCCAGCCCGTTATATATGCACTTAATGTCCTGTCGTATGTGTCTTACCGCCTTCATTTGAATTGCGGTGGCATTTGAGACGCAAAGTATTCGGCATCGCTTATCAATAATTTTGTCGTAAAGCCACTCGGCGGGTACAAAAACGATTCGCGAAGGCGTTGGCATATTGTGAAACAGATGAAATACACTGGTGTCAGGAGAAAGCGATGCCGCAATAGTGGCGCTCCTGCAAAATTCGCCGCCGGGATATCCACCGTTATTGGCCAGAAAAAGATCGGCCTTGAAGCGGCGAAATTTCAGAAAAAAATACCCGATTGAAAAGAGCAGCAGGGGGTACCTTGCAAGCGCGTTCAAAAACCTGAAGAACGGGTAACCGAAAGTGCCCCGGTATTTCTGGGCGTGCTCCCCGAGTTCGGCCAAGGTAACAAGATCGTAGAAAACCACCTCGATATTCGGCGGTAGATTTTCCGCCAACAGGATGGAGGTGTCGTTGGATCGATTGACGAAAAGATGAATTCTGAGTTGCGGCAAATGTTCCATCAACAGGCGCAGCAACTTGTCGCTACCGCCGGCGATGTAGTTTTCCACAAAAAATATCGCCGTTTTTATTTTGAGACTCCGGCATTTTCGATAAGCTTTACGAACGCCGTCATTGTGTCCCGCCGGCGAGGCAAAAGACAGAACCCTGCACAAGGTAGGGAGCCAGAATCCGGCAGTACTTGTAAATGAACCTAGACACGACAAGTTCTGCGAACCTGAGCCGATTTTTCCGTTGCACCTCGTAGTCGCCGTGCGGCGACGTCAGGACATGGCCGCAGTAATCGGGGAAGGTCCATTTCAGCAGGCGGTGGCGGCTGTGGATAAAACCCAGTGCCGACGGCTTGGAAAAAAAATGGACGTGCCCGAGGGACGCTGTCTGCTGTCTGTAATAGTTGCCTTTGAAATAAACATTCCGCAGCAGATCGAACAGGTTGATTTCGGTCGGGATGTTATAAACGACATACCGGGCAAGGCTGTTCAGCTCGCGGGCCGCGATGTCATTTTCGGGGATGTGCTCGATGACATCGATCATCAGGGCCAGGTCGAATCGTTCGCCACGCAACGATTCCAGTGGCTGGTTCACGGTTCTTGTGAGGTAGGGATTCCATTTTTTCTGGATTGCCAGCATGTCGCTCGACAGGTCGAGCGCCGTAAATGCGATGTTCAGGCCTTTCCCTGCAAAGTACTCGCAAACCAAGAGGCCGAGCATCCCGGAGCCACCGCCGACATCGAGAATGTTGATTTTGTCGGCCTCGAATCGAATTTCCTCCAGCAATGTTTTTATGTAGGCGAATTTATATTCGCTGTCCTCTTCGTGCAAAGAGGGATTCTGGCTGATATAGGTGCCGTCATTGTAGATATCGTCCGTCACCTTGCCGGCCCTTCTAGTCCGCGCGCGCGGGCGCGCCGTCAATGCGGCCTATTTCGCCGCACATGCGCTGTTCCCACTGCCACGCGTGGCGAACAATGGTCGCCAGATCTCCGTAGCACGGCTTCCAGCCTAGGGTTCTTGAGATGAGACTTGAGTCGGCGACCAGTCTCGCCGGATCGCCCGGCCGCCGTGCCGCGACGCGGGTTGGTATTTTCTCCCCGGTAACGGACTCCGCCAGACCAATCACTTCCTGCACCGAATAGCCGCCGCCGTTGCCCAGGTTGAATGCGCTGCTGCGTCCGCCCTGAAGCAAAAATTCCAACGCAAGCAAATGGGCCTGGCATAGATCGACGGTGTGCACGTAGTCCCGAATGCAGGTGCCGTCGGGGGTGTCGTAGTCCTGCCCGAAGATCGTCAGGTTCGGCAATCTTCCCGATGCCGCTCGAAGCACCAAAGGAATTAGATGTGTTTCGGGCTCGTGCCGTTCACCAAGGTCGCCGTCGGGATCGGCACCTGCCGCATTGAAATACCGCAGGCTCACGGATTTGAGGCCATAAGCGCGATCGAAATCGGCCAGCACGTTTTCGACCATTGATTTGGAGTGCCCATACGGGTTGATCGGCGCCACGGGATGCGTTTCGTCAATCGGTGTCCTCAGCGGATTCCCGAAAATCGCGGCGCTCGATGAAAAAATGAAATTGTTTGCTTTGTGGCGGACCATGCAATCGAGCAGATTGAGGGTGTTCTGAAAATTATTCCTGTAGTACTTCAGCGGTTCATCGACCGATTCCCCGACGTTGATAAACGAAGCGAAATGCATGATGCCGGCGAAATCGTTGGCGGCAAAGAGACCGTCCAGCAGTTGTTGGTCTGCGAGGTCGCCATGCACAAATTCTCCGCCCAAAACGGCACTCATCGACCCGGACGACAGGTTGTCAAGAATGACGACCTGATATCTGTTGGCCAATAACATCTTGGTCATTTGCGAGCCGATATATCCGGCCCCGCCGGTGACGAGTATTTTTTGCAATTTGCAGTGCCTCAGGAAAAGCGGCGCATGAGTATTTTTGGCGGTGACTTCCGGACCTGGAAATCGAAATTACCTGTCGCCGGCTTTGTGCCCGGCATGAACGTCCGCATCCTTGCGGGCAAGTACCGCGAGATCGAGGAAAAGATTGCGTTCGTCCGGCAGGATCCTCTGCGCAACCAGCCCGACAATCTGTATCGGCGCACACACAAACGTCGTCATCAAACGGCCGAATCCGCGCACCGGTAGCCGCAGGTTATTGCACACGTAAATCGAGCAGAGCTGAGCCAGCGCTTCGATGCTACCGGTGGTTTTTTGCATCGCCATGATGTCGAACCCGTGGCGGCCGAGCAGGTGGCGCAGCCCGTGTTCCGAGAAGCGGAAGAAGTCATAAGGTTTCTCATGCTCTTCCCAAGCGAATGGCACGGTCATCACAAGGTGGCCACCGGGTTTCAGCACGCGCCAAATTTCGTTCAGTAGCAATTCGTGGTGGGCGCTGTGTTCCAAAACCTGTGTGCAAAGTACGCCTTCGACGCTATTCGAGCGCACCGGCAGACGGTTGCCGTCGAACAGCAGATCATGGCGTTTGGTGTCGGCAGAGTGCCCGCTGACGGGCACGTCAAGACCGATATAGCGTTCGACCGCGAACATCGATTCGTAGGGACGCTCGCCGCAGCCGATATCGAGCCAGGTGCCGCGACCGTCAAGCGCAAGGCGGCCGACCAGTGCCCGCACCGACTGCTGCAATCGCCGCCGTGCAATAAATCCAGGGTCGAAGAAAACGCGCCAGCCGGGGATATGGACCGGGTCCCGGGTCAATGCGGCGCCCCTTTTGTAATCATTGCGACTTGATCCCGATCCGGTCGTCAACGGCTTTTATCACCCGGGCCGGCGCGCCGGCTACGATGTGATAGTCCGGCACGTCCTGGGTCACCACCGAATTCGCCCCGATCACGCAGCCCTTGCCAATACGCACATTGGGCATGACTGCAACGTTGATTCCTAGCCAACTGCCGTCACCGATGCTGACCGGGCCGTTTGAAAACATATACTGGTCTTTGATCGGCAGGTCTCTCAGCGAATAGCCATGGTTGCAATCGCCGATATAGACCCGGTCCGAAATCATGACGTCATTGCCGATGCAGATTTCATTCATGCAGGCAAACATGGCGAAACGGCCGATGTAGCAGTTATTGCCGATCGAAAGGTTCGGTGTCAGTTTTACGTCCGGCGCGTTCTTCTGGCGGTTGATCGGTAGCAGGCTGATCCAGCATTGCTCGTGAACGTAGGTGTCGTTGCCTAACGATACATGTTCGGGATGGTTTATCCTTAATCCGCATTTCAGAATTACATTATGTCCACAGCGCTTTAGAGAAAGGCGCAGCGGAAGCGAACCCCACCATTCAATCCACAGCTCCATTCGACCTATAAATCGGATCAGCATCCGGGGAAACCACTTTGGCGAAAAGTTCGCACGATCAATTTGCATTGTGATCCCGCCTACTCTGACTGCCACGCGAAGGTGTCGAGTCGGCCAGTGTATCTATGACCAGCCTTCCATGGCGTAACGACGCGGCAATTTGCGCATATGTGGCCGCAACGTGATCGTTATCATATTCTTGCAATGTGCTGGTCAATGCTTGGGCCGTCGCGGCGTAAGGCAGTTTGAAACCGGCTAGGCCACCTACACGTCTGGGTGACAAGCCGAAAATTACCATGGGTACACCTAGCATTACTGCTTCGAATATCCCGGTAGTCAGTCCCAGTACAACAAGGTCGTATTGCGTAATCAGTTCCATCGTCCGCGCGGAGGTGTCGAGTAGCGTAAATTTCATTTTTGCATGGGCGCGCAAATTCAAAAGGCCTTGACGTTTCAACCTTTGCGCTATAGGTGTAGAAGCATGCAGCTTGAGATAAATATTTTCAGGCCGAATGCCAAGTTCACCGAGGCCATTGTACGTCGCGATCATATCGGTAACCGCGCAGTCTTCCTGTTCACTTTGCGTTACACCGCTCCACTCCGGACTTAACACCAGCACCCTGGTGTTCTCCCAATTCTTGCCAAGTCTGCGAAATGGCAGCGGTTCCTTTTGAAATTGAGGATGGCTTACCGCTGATGATTTCCAACCGAGTTGGCGAAATGCGTCCGCCGAGGTGGAATTCCAGGCCAATACGCGATCAGGCGAAAACGGAGAATTCCGATGTTCCCCTGAAAAATCCTCGCACATCAGGCCATGCGGCAGGTAATCGACAAAAATTTTTCTTCGATGTGCTGCGTGGGCGATCATGCGACAGGCATCAAGCTGGTCGTGAATCAGGACTACACGGTGGACACCGACGGCGTCGAAAATCGCCAGCAATGCCCGTTCTATCGCATCGAGACGCGTGGCGGGGAAATCGGCCGCAAAGGCGATGAGCAGGTGGTTGATCACCAGCACTTCGTCGTCCGCAAAGCGTTCCCGCCATGATGGCGATTGAATTATTTTCGGCGAATCGTACGTCAATTCGACCGGGCGGTGAAAGTAGGCCTCCTGGTTCCGGATTTTGAAAATCTCACAAAACTTGGCCAATGCCCGACCCAGGAAATTGATGGCGCTGAAGCCTTTTAGCAGAAACAACGTATCGTCATGAATGTCGAGATTCCAGTACGGCTGGACCAGATATTCGCGTTTGCCAAACATTGCACGCCAGGCGCGCCAGCGCAGTTCCGTGACCCAATTCGGGTCAACGGTGGCGGGAAGTCCGTAAGGCCTGATGCGATGGTGCATGGTCGTGCTTTGATCAAGTTCGCCGTTGCATATCTCAAAACGAATGCCGGTGCCCAAGGTGAGTGCGCGCAAGGCATGAACCATGTCGTCGTCTCGCGCGGACGACAGAACGACGGATTCCGGGACCAACGTCGTGACAAGTTTTGCGAGGGTTTGCTTCAACCAGCAATAACGCGCAAGGCGAATTTGAATTTGCAGGTATGAGATCGGCGCCCATCGCAGGGACGTGTTTTCGAGTGCCTCGGCGTGGAGGCAGATATCGATGTTGCGATAGAGCGCTAGGTCGAGCGCGCGGCCGGTGTCCTCGTCGGGCGCGAAATCAGACAGTGTATGGATCCCCGTCTTGCGGCCGGCAAGACTTATTTTACGTATCGGCGAAAAAGTGACGATCTCGCAGAAGTCGGCCAGATCAAGGGACGTTTCTCCGCAGAGCAGTAATAGTTTTTTATTCGTGGCCATTGATTTATACGTGGCATTACCGATTGGACTACTTCAGTCCACCTTGCGGGCAAGTCTTGCAATTGCGCGTTCAATATCCGGCATGTAATCGAAAAATGCACTACAAAAGTGCGCCATTTTCGAATGGCTGCGTAATTGCGGAGCGGGCTCGCACAAACCACATCGGCAACGGAACTTGACGATGCCACAACGGCCGGCCGGCTTGGCTAATTCGTCAGTGAATCCGGCTACTTCAATATTCAGAACAACCCCAATTTCGCACCGCTCCTGCTAAATCCCTGGACTTGCAAAGTGTTCTATCCCGCATCGCCGTTTGTTGTCGCGTTCTACCGCAGAAAATCGATCGGTCACGGGTTCAAGTTGATAGCGGAATATTGGTGGTGGGTAGTTCGTGCTAGGAAAAATCGCACCGCTCAGGCGGCGGCAAGCATTGCCTTGAGATCTCGCCGGATGATCTCGCTTGCCGGCTGCGAGGGATCGTAATTCATAAAATATCGGGCGGTGGCTGAACTCATGCCGCAAAATTCCGCGGGATTCATGCCGCGGAGTTCGTCGAGTCTTTCGCGAAATACCTCGTAGGGCACTTTTCCAAGAGACCAGGGTCCGGGAATAGGACAGGTGTATTGGTCGTTACCGCTCAAATTGCAAAACAGGACTTTTTTCCCCGCCCCAAATGTTTCGTAGCCCAGGGTCGAATTCATTACGACGGTTAATTTTGTGCAATCGATGGTGCGGTATGAGCCGAAATTGTACTTGTTTGCAACGGTATATTTCAGATGTTTGCCAAGATGCCGTTCATAAAAAGCACGTTCAGCCGGTTCGTTGGTGCGCGGTGCGACCGCGACGTCCACGTTGCGCTCTGAAGCATAGCGTCCAATATACTCGGCCAGGCGATTGGTGCCTTCGCCGAAATCGCGTAAAAATCCACGACTATCCGGATCGATGGGGAAAAAGTGGGAGTGCCATTGCGATCCGATGCAAAGTTCAAACTTCAATTTTGCGACCGTAGTCCGTTCGCGGAACCAGTACTGTCCACCAACCAGTGAGCCTACAGGAATCGCTTTCCTTATGGTGTGTCCGTATTTTTTGTGTAAATCACTTTCCCACTGACCAAAACAATAATAGATAGGAATATTTATTTTGCTGGCGGGGTGTGGGGCGGCGGGTAGGGCATCCGTCATGCACCAAGGCCCCCGTCCTCCGTTCTGTATCGCGATGAAATTGGCGCTTTCATACTCCTTCGAAAGCACTTGCCACAATCCGCTATTGTCAACATATGTAATGACGATTCGCGGTTGCAGATATTCGAGGCAGGCGAGCAGGAAAATCTTCTTCAGCTGAAAGTAGACCAGTCGCGGCTTGCCCCACCCTTTAACTACGGACAGCAAATCAAGATTGCGAATCCTCCGCACAAGGGGACCTATCAGCCGCCAAAGCGGTATTGCGGGCGCTCTTGGATCAAAGACGCAATGCGGAATGTCGTGCAGTATCAGGCGGGACAGCCATTCGTAACCGTCAACATGGAAGACAACGACGCGGGTTTCTGTGCCGGGATTGCTGGAGAGAGTGCTTTTTAGTCTAGCCATTTAACCACTTCGAATACTTCCGCCAGACGCACGCCGATGCGCTGTCCCGCATTCTCGGCCTCATTGCGAAAGAAATGGATCCATTTCTCGCCTGTCCGGTTGATCTCGGATGCGTGTGCCCGGATCGCCGCTTCCTTGGATTCCCAGTGATCCGTAACATCGATATAAAAGTTCCCGCGGAATTCCAAGGTCGAGTGGTACCAGTTGCTTCGATACATGAGCATCCTTGGCACGTGCCGGCAGCTGTGCAGGGAGGCGCGTGCGACAGCCTGGTGATCGTGGTGAATGTCGCCCGACCAATGGCAGTACACCTTGTCGATTTTCTTTTCAACGACGATCTTCAGGATTTCGATGTTCAGCGTGTCGACGAACTCAACCTCAAGCGTTTTGAAATTGCCGCAAATCAACTCCCGCGCGCCGAGAATCCGGGCGGCCTCACGTGCCTCGGTCAGCGCGATTTCGCTGGAGCGGACCGATTCCTTGTACTGATTGGTGAATCCCGAAAGCGTGGCAACGTATATATAGACTTCATCGCCGATGCTGGCATGCCTCGCCAGCGTGCCGCCGCAGCCGAGTTCGACATCGTCAAAATGCGCACCTATCGCCAGTATGTTCACTAACAGCCTCTCAATATTTCCCGGGACCGCCTGGTCCCGCAGTTAAACAGCAGGTCAATGCTGCTCAGATACGGCAGAAAGTCGCCGTGTGATTGCCGATACACCGGATGCCTGAATTCCTGCCATAAGACGGTGATGCCGGCGCGTTCGAACGGCCCCGGCTCGAAGTAGGCTTTTGCGCCTGTTCCCGAAAGATAATGCGTTGCCCCGACCTTGCCCAGGATATCGACCAGCAAATCGTTTTTCCTGCCGGCCGGATCGAGCGCGCTGGCGAGCTGCATCGCCGGATGTATATCAAACAACTCCAGCATCAGATCGATCGACCTTAGGTTGAAGTCGATGAGCTTTTCGCACTGATACGCGTAGAGCTCTTCGACGGCCGGGAATATTTCGGTGAAAAAGGGCGCGGACTTGTAGTTTTCCCGGAGCAAATTCAGATTTCCGGCACGCCAGTCAATCGAGTCAGACAGTTCAATTTCGCGTATTTGCGAATTTCGCGGCGCGCGCTTGACGCTGACGGTGAGCCATTTTTCGCCCTGCGGGGTCTTGATCTTGTCGCGATTCATCCATGCGTTGCGCGTGCCATCGACATACTGGGCGCAATCAAGCAGCACGAACAGATCGGCATGCAACAGCCGGTGAAAAAACCCCGCATACGATAGAAAATCGGGTTGATGAATGACGACGGTTTTGCTCACGCCAGGCCCAGCGCGCGGGAGATATTTTCGGCGCCATTCATCGGTATGTGCGCCAGCCCCTGCCGGCTCATGGCGCCGATATCCAGCGTTCTGGCAAACACGCTCGCATCAATCGCGTTGTGCATGCCTGCGAATACGGACGAACCGATCTGTTCAAGTTTTTTGCCGACGTCGGCTTCAAATAGCTCGCATGCCACCACAACACAGGGCAACCCTGAAGCATTGGCTTCAAACGGGGTAATGCCGCCACCTGTGATGGCCAGATCGTATTTGCTGAACTCTTCGATGAGGGAAGGTACGCTGCGCTTGAGCGTAAACGCGGCCCCCAGGCTCTCCAATTGCCGGTCGTCCTGATGGCCAGGCCCCAGAATCAGTGTGGCGGCCTTGTTCAAATCGCGCAGGATACGGACCACTTTGGCTGTGACACCATGAGTGTCGCTACCACCCATGCTGACAACGACTTTGCCGGTCGCGGTACGGGGTCGTCGGAATCCGGTGATTTCGGGATTCAGAATCAGATAATCGGTTCCGTGCAAGACCGTTTTCCCGGTCAATTTTGTTACATCGTCGAAAACCAGCGCGGCGATGTTGAAGTCTGCGAGTTCAGCGCCGCTTCCGCGGTCGTCAAACGTAGCCAGTGGAATGCCGGCGTGTTTCACGTGTTGTGCGTGGCGGGAATCGGTATCCAGTCGATCGTTTATCCAGAACGTCACGCCGTATTTCCGGATCAGGCCTGTTTCCCATCCACTATCCAGATCGTCCAGACGTACGACGTCAAACGGAATGCGGGCTTCCTGTAGCAGGGCGAGCGACGGTTCGTGTTCGTTGATCAGGAATATCGCCCGCTGTTTCAGCAACGAAACATGCCTGAAATAGTTCAGCGCCCGGAAAAAATGCCCCATCCCGCGCTGGTGTGAAGCCTCTACGCATAGCGCGAGCATAGTGCGATGGCCTCCTCGGTCGAAACGGGCTCTGCGGCGTGTTCCGCAATGAAACAGGCCTTTCGAAAGTCCTCTTCCGTATCGACGGTCAGACGGATTTCCGGCCGGTTTTTTACCGGCGCCACGGCGAGCCGGCTGGTTTTGAACAGGCCCGGATTTTCCAGCATGTATTCGTCGACATGCTCGAAATGGTGTGGAGCACTGCTTTCCCGGAAACATTTTCCCAGTGCGGCAAATGTGAAAATCTCCGCGCCGACGCCGACCGGGAGCGCTTCGAATGAATGGCTGAGTTCACTGCGTGTGGCCAGATGAAGATCAATCAACCGGTCGAGTTCGCCGATGTCTGTAAACGGATTGTCCCCCGTCAACCGCACGATGTTTTCGAAGTCATGCTGCTGCGCACATTGATAGTAGCGCTCGAGCACGTTCGTTTCGCTTCCCTTGAAACATTCCGTTCCTGTTCCTTTGCACAAATCCGCGACCGGCGCGTCCTGCGCAAGATCACTGGTCGCCACGACAATTGTCACCGGGTGGACAAGCCGCGACAGGCGATTCAGGATGTATTCCAGCAGCGGCTTGCCGCCGATGGGGCGAATGACCTTGCCCGGCAGCCGGGTGGACCCCATGCGCGCCTGGATAATGACGCCGATATTTATCGCAGCGCTTCCCAGGTCAAAACCTCATCGGCCTCAAGATTGCTTGCCGCGACCCTGCCGATGATCTCGTCAAAATATTTTGGCGCGATGCCGTAGCCGGGTCGTTTGATTGCCAGATGTTCCGCCGTGAACGTTTCGCCACCCCTGATCGCCCGGGCGACGATCAGGCTTTTACGGTTGTTGATGCGGGTGGTTTTTTCGCTTTCCGCGGGCTGTTTGATGCCGTTGCCGCGCATGATTTCGAAACTGCGCACGGCATCGACCAGTGCGCGCATTTCCTCCGGGTCCGCCGACAAAACGTGGTCGGGTCCTTCCGCGTGTTTGTCGTAGGTGAAGTGCTTTTCAATGACGCGGGCGCCCATCGCGACAGCGCAGACGCACGCCGTCAAGCCAAGCGTATGGTCGGAATAGCCGACCGCCAATCCGGGAAACGTCTGTGCCATGGTCTGCATGGCGCGCAGGTTGACGTGCTGCGGATGCGTGGGATAACTGGTGACGGCGTGAAGCAAGGTCAGATCGGTATTGCCGGTCGACAGTACCGCGGC
Source organism: Betaproteobacteria bacterium (assembly GCA_025356695.1). The sequence continues at coordinate 42,012 of JANXSE010000130.1, read as the reverse complement.
CACCGCCTCCCGCACCTCCTCCAGCGTGCACATGCCTGTCGAGAGAAGCAGGGGTTTTCCGGTCGACGCGACGTATTTGAGGAACGGCAGATTTGCTGCGTCGTCGGAGCCGATTTTGTGGACCCCGACGCCGAGCCGCTCGAGCATATCGACATCGGTTTGGTGCGAGGGCGTGGAAAACCAGTCGAGGCCTTTCGATCCTGCGTAGGCAAAGATCCGCCGGTGCAGATCTTCGCCGATTTCGTACTTTGAGAACAGTTCGTGCTGCGAAACCACCCCGGTGTTTTCCATGTCGAAGAGCGCTTTTTTGCTGGCGACGGTGTCCGCGCGATAGGTTTGCAGCTTGACCGCGTCGACACCGCATCGGGCCGCCGCATCGACCAGCCTGAATGCTTCAGCGTCGGTTATGAAGTTGCCGCCGATTTCGGCAATGATGTAACAACGCCCGGGTTTGAAGTTTTTGAACATGCTTATTTCTCCAGCACGTAACAATGGAACGCGGGTTCGGCGTCCAGTCCCAATTTACGATCCATTTGCACAATCGGTTCAAGAAACTGTTTCAAGGTGGCAATCCATTCACGTTTGATTTCCGTGAGCTTTGACGGGTCGGCTGCGTTGACCAGCTTGCACAAGACCGGGAACAAGGGGCGCAGACCAACGTCCCAAATCTGGACGGCGACTTTTGACAAGTGGGAAACGTGCGTAACCACGCGAAGCCCTGCGTTCTCGAACATCGCCTCCCACGCCTGACGGACGCGGGCCTGACGGATATTGTCGGCAAAACGCCCGCGATCCAGCTTTTCCAGAAACGCCCAATCCTTATCGCCGGTCTTGGCGTACAGCTGGTTATAAAAACTGAACTCCGGAAGAGTGTGGTTCGGGAGCATCAGGCAGGCTTGTCCCCCGGGGCGCAAGACGCGGGCGATTTCCGCGATCGCGCGCTCGGGCTTATCAAGCCAGTACACGATGTTCGAAAATACACTATTGAAACTTTGATCGGGAAACGGCAGCGGCTGATTGGCATCGCCCGTTTTCAAGTCGCGGTACAAGCCGAGCTGGTTTGCCTTGCTCAACAAGTTGTCCTTGTGATCGAAGCCGCAATCGATTTTGTAACCGGGTTCGTGCAGTACCACCGGGGCCGTCGACTTGTCGAAGGCATCAAAGACGTCCGCATTTTCAAAAAATTTGTCGAGGTCGCCGACCGACCTGAAGGCGTCAAATTTTTCGTCAAGCCTGCCACCCGCGCGGATAAACGAGAAGAGGCCATCCCCGCAACCCAGATCCAATGACGGCGAGCGGAATTCAAATGATGCCATTGCCCGGATATCGAGCTCGCGCCACATCGCGGTTTCCGGCCTCAGCCAGAATGCATTGAGTAATTCGCCGAATGTTTTTGATCCGGTCATATTGTATTTTCCGCGGGTTGGAAACCTTGTTTTGAAGTTGTACGCCCGCCTGCCATGGCGGGTTTGATTGGTGTTCTACGGCGGCAACGGCTTTTTGACGGGGCAAAGTCGCTGCCGGATTTGACGCGTTGGCGGCGGATCCCGCCGCTAACAATGATTCCCGGTTATGCGGCGTGCAGCGAAAGCAGGCGTTCCGAAATGTGAGTGATCTCGGCCGCAGTCGTTTTTTCGTCAATCGCCAGATTAAATATTCCGTTGCCGAGCCACTCGCTGTTTTCAGCACCGGCGCCCCGAATTTCCGCCGGCGGCAGGAACGTCGCGATGTTCGGGTACCAGGAACTGATCCGCAGCTTTTCGGCCAGCAGCGCTTTCAGCGTGGAGTTCCTTCGCGCGGCCGGCAGCATCAGGTTATATCGCCACGGCACGGCGCCTTCCGGGAACGGCAGTGCCGGCGCCGATAGCGGTCCAATCAAACGATGGTACGTCCGCCAGTTTCGATGACGCGTCTCGAGATTCTTTTCCAGCGGGAGCAGTGCAGTGCTGCATCGCACGCGCGTTGAATCGTCGTCCCGGCACAGCATCGATGGAAACAGTTCGACAAGCTCCCGATGGAAATGCGCTCGCCCGGCTGCCAGCTTGTCAGGATAATGGTTGTTATAAATATTCTTGAATGCCTGACTCAGCGCGTGGCTTGCCATCGAAGCCGCATCGGTTGGCGCGGTCATGCCGGCGTGCAGGTTGCCGATCGCGCCGGCCAGTTCGGGATTGCCCGTTTGCGAACGTCCGCCGCCGCCCGCTTCGATAATTTTTCCAGTGCCGTAACTGAAAATTGCGACGTCACCGAATTCGCCGACCGCCTTTCCGCGATAGACGGCGCCTTCGGCCTGAGCGCAGTCTTCAATCAGCGGCACACCGGCCGCCTGCGCAATGGTTACGAGCTCGTCGATCAGGCAGGGAATGCCGAATGCGTGTACCGCCACAACCGCGTCAACCCGTGAAACAACCTTCGCGAGCGCCGCCGGATCCATGCCGAGCCGGATTCGCTCGATGTCGACAAAATGGGGGCGGTTGGAAGAGGCATAAATCGCCGCGATGACGTGCGGACAGACCGTCGGTGCCACCGCCACCCAGCCATTGCGGCAGCCGACCCCGCGCAGGGCCGCATACAATGCCGAAGTGCCGTTGCCAAACCAGTGGACATGGCGGCTCCCTGCGTCGCGAGGGGGCTGGACGGCTGTTTCAGCCATTACCGTTGGTTCGGCGTTGTCTTTCGTCGGCAACGCTTTTGCGAATTTTCGCCGGCTTCGGCGACTTCAGCGTCACCTGGCTCGTGACCACCACGGGTGCAATGCTTATGTAGCGGCGCACGTACATATTGTCGCTGCCCTTGAGCTTCGACGGTTCGGTAATCACGCCGTAGGAGCAGATGTTGCAGGGTTCGTTTTCCTCCAGATAGCGGTGCTTTCTGAAGGCTTCGCGGACGGCCTCGTTGGCCTTGCCGTGCCAGATTTCGTGCAGCGATTGCGTGTTGGTGTCGCCGATGATTTTCTTCGCGCCGTAATCCGAAATGCACTGGTGGACGCGGCCGTCGTACGCGATGGTCATGCGCTGCCACGGCTTCGAGCAGACGAAGTAGCGATCGAACTGGAGATTTTTTTCGTTGAAATCGCGCGCTTCGTCGGCGATGATATTGACGCGGTCGACGATGCCCTCCCACGAGCTTCGAAACGTGTCCGGGTCGTCTTCGACCGCCGACATGATCGACTGCACGCGCAATAGCGGGCGGGTGAGGCCTTTGCCGTCGCGGTACTTCTTCATGTAGGCAACGCGCTCGAGCGTTTCCTCGAAAATCGCCGGACGCCGGATCTCGTTGTAGATTTCGCCGACGCCGTCGGCGGAAATGCTGAGCCAGTCGAGGCCGGAATCGACCAGCGCCTCGGCCATCTCCTTGGTCAGAAACTCGGCGTTGCTGAGGAACGCGACTTCCCTGATGCCCTTCTGTTTGGCGTAGACCACCATCTCGACGATATGTTTGTTGAGCAGGGGCTCGCCGCGCCAGCTCAGCTTGATCGAATAGACCCCGCGCATGGCGGCCTCGTCAATGAGCTTGGTGTAGAGCTCCCATTTCATGATGCCTTTGAGACTATTGTCCATGTACGTCGTGTAGCACATCGGACAGCGCATTTGACAGGCGCTGGCGGATTCGACATCAAGATGGGAGGGAAAGTCGCCGACGATGCCAAGCTTCGGAAAGAGCCGGAATTTGACCCGATCGACCAAGTGCGCACCGAGGTTGCCCATGCGCAGAAAATAGGCGAATTCCTTGCGCCAGCCGCCGACGGTAAAGTAGCTGTTCTCGAAGCGGAAGTAATTGCGGAAAAATGAGCGCAGTTTTTCTGTATTCATGGTTGAGCCATATGGCACCGGAGACAATGTTGATTGCCCGGTCGGGCCGGCTTATCAACATGCCGTGGCGCGGTTAAATGCAGGTTGTCGTGCTGGGCCGCAGGGTGCGGATTGAATGCTACGTTATTTCACCGATTGCCGCGGTGTTCTGCCAGCATGCGTTCAATGCCCTCGCGGAACGTGAGCCGGGGGCGCCAGGCTAGAAGAGCGCGTGCGCGGTTGATATCGGCGTAAACGTCGTTGATCTCGTTTGGACGAACTTCGCCATCGCAGATGACCGGCAGATGACTGCCGGCGACGGACTGGATGATATCGATGGACTCTTTCACGCTAATGGAAACGCCGGACCCGATGTTACAGAGGTTGTATCCAGCCGGCGCGTCCAGTGTTTTGACTAGCGCATCGATGAGATCATCTATATAGACATAGTCACGCCGCGGCGCGAGATCCTTTATCTGGATTGGTTTGCCCTGAATGACCTGATCGAGAATCTTAGGGATTAAAAAATGCTTTTTCTGGCCCGGGCCAAAGACGTTGAACGGCCTGAGCACGGCAACGTTGGTGGCATGGTGGGCTGCGTAAAATTCGCAAAGCTGTTCGGCGAGCAATTTTGACAGCGCGTAAGGATTGTTCGGGCGCGGGACCGCCGATTCCGCAACCGGCAATCGTTCAGGGGTCCCGTACAGATAGGAACTGACGAATGTAAGCCGGGCACCGCTGCGACGGCAATATTCCAGCACGCTGGCGGTGCCCATCACGTTCGTTCTGTGGAAACTGAGGGGATCGGTCCAACTGTCCGGCACGTAGGTGCTGCCGGCAAGATGAATCACGTGATCTGCATTGCCGATGCGGTCGAAGGTGGCGGCGTCGCAAATATCACCATTGCTGCGGGTCATTTCGACAACCGCATGGCCGCCCAGCCGCAGGGCCGGACACAACGCACGCCCGATAAAACCGCTTGAACCGGTGACGAGTAAGCTAGACATTGTTTGTCCGGCAGTTCACAAATTTTCCTGTTTCAAGGTTTTCCACGGGATGTCTAACCGCGTGCCGCAAGGATGGATTCCGCCACGCACCAGTCTGCTTCGGTATCGATATCAATACATTCATCGGGTTGATCGATCTCAAGCGGCACCATTGCCTCGCTGAAAAAGGACTTCTGTTGCCGCAGATCCTGCGGTGCGATCAGATAGAACGCGCCGTTGACCACAAAGGCCGGCGGCAGCTCCTGCGACCTCAGATGCAGACCGCCACCATCGATGAACGGACGCATCCGGTCTCCCTCGATCCGGAAGCACCATAGCGGGTGCGACAATGCAGGCGACACGCCGATGACCGGCCTGAATTGCGCAGAACGGAAAAGCTCGAGCCCGCGCAGCACTGTTTCACGGCGACGGAACGGCGAGGTGGGCTGTATCAACAACAGCCCGTCTACGGCGCCGCGATTGCTCTCGTACCAATCCACTGCGTGCAGACAGACATCGGCTGACGAGGCGGTATCGGTCGCCAATTCGGGTGGACGCAACCAGGGAACCAGCGCGCCCGCATCGCGTGCGACGTTTGCAATCGCGTTATCGTCGGTCGAGACCAGGCTGTCGCAAATTTCGCCGATGCCGCTCACGGCATCCAGACTCCAGGCGATCAGCGGCTTGCCACCCAGCGGCCGGATGTTTTTTCCGGGAATTCGTTTTGATCCGCCGCGTGCCGTGATGACCGCGAGAATTCTCAAGACTGTTTGTCCCGCACGCTTTGCTGGGCGGCCGTGTAATCGGCATTGCGCCCTATATCAAGCCAGGGTTCGTGCATGGGGTAGACGATCGTGCGCGCGGAACGCTGCCGCAGGCGGTCAAACAGTGTCGGCATGTCGCAGGGTTCGCCCGACTTCAGCACATCGATTACATTGGGTTCGAGCACGTATATCCCGGCATTGATGTGGCTGCGCACGATCGGCTTCTCTTCAATATCGACGATATCAACCCCTTTGGTATTGACCACGCCGAAGGGGTGCTGCCACTCGTGCATGCGTACGGCCATCGTCGCCGATGCGCCGTTTCGAAAATGAAAATCGAGCAGATCGCTGTATCGCAAATCGGTCAGGACATCGCCGTTGGTCACCACAAACGGTTGTTCGGGCCGCGGATCGAGCAGCCCGATGGCGCCGGCGGTTCCCAGCGGCGCATTCTCGCGCAGATACTCGATGCTGACCTGCAGGCGGCTGCCGTCGCCGAAATAATCCTCGATCATGTGGCCGAGGTAGTGCACGGCGAGCACGAAGTGTCCGAATCCCTCCGACTTCGCGCGCTCAATGATGTGCTCGAGCATGGGCTTGTCGCCCACCGGAAGCAGCGGCTTGGGGCAGGCCTCCGTGTGCGGCAGAAGGCGTATCCCCTTGCCGCCGGCCATGATGACCATCAGGTTGGAGCGCTGCCTGGGCGCCATTAATTCATCCCAGAGATGCAGGCCGACCACGCGCTGGTTTTCGTCGACAATCGGCAACTGCCGGATCTTGTTCGCCTGCATCACCCTGAGGGCCAGATCGCGACCCAATTGCGGCGGCACGACCAGCGGATCGTGATGAATAATCGCGGCGACCGGGCTGTTCAGATCGAGACCGCGCAACAGTGCACGGCGGATGTCGCCATCGGTGATGGTGCCGACCAGCACGCCGTCGGCAGAGGTCACGAGGGCAATTTGCAGCGCCGACGTGTCCAGGCTTTTGATCGCCTGCTGCAGCGTCGCATCCGGTGTCAACAGGGCTTTGCGCCACCGCGTTGTTGTCGTCGATTTATCGGGCTCTGCAGACATTTTTTTCGGCTCTGGTTACGGAGATAAAAATTAAGCGGTCGAAAGGCCGGCGCTAGGAGAGCCTGGCCACCTGATCGAACGACTGCACCAAAACATCTTTCTTGAAGAACGTATGGCCCGGCACCATGCCGGCAAAGTAGGCGTTGCTCAGGCGCTGCTCCAGTTCGCGCAGTTGTTGCTGCGTCTGATCGACAAATTTCGGCGTGATAACCGGAATTCCGGAGACGCCGCTGCGCGCCGATTGCCACAGAATTTGCGCGTTCTCCGGAATCGCACGCATTTCAATCAACTCGCGGAATATCTGTTTCGAAGCGGCTTCGATGTCGGCAAGCGGGCCTGAAAGTACTTCGACGGAGAGGCAGTAGCGGCCGCTTTTTGCAGCCTGTTCAGTTTGGACGTTCGAATACAGGGTGACCCTGAAGCAAAGTTTCGACGCGTCGTTACACAGAAAATAATACAGGCCGGTGCTTGCAGGCCGGTCAACCACATAGTGGAAATGACTGGTGACGCGGATCTTCGGCGGTTCGATCACGGTCGGCATTCCGGCGCATTTCAGGAAGGCTGACACGGGCAGCGTCCAAAAAAGCGAACTGCATGCAAGCGAGTCGCCGTCCGCAAACGCGACCGCGGTGATTTTCCCGGCCTGATGTCGAATCGACTGGATCGATTTGTTTTTGAGAATATGCACGCCGGCATCCGTCAATCGCCGTTCGAGAAAATTAATCCAGATGCTGGTACCGCCGGCGGTCGGGTAATAACTCATGGTCGGCCGGGTTCCTTCGCGGTAGGAATGGAAGCCGATCGTTTTGTCGTATACGGGCGACCCGCTCTTGAGTTTGCGTGTTTCCTCGGCGCCGGGAATCAGTATCCGCGTCAGTCCGAGCAATGCGTTGCTCATTTTGTGCAATTCGGCGAGCGGCATGCCGAGTCGCGCCAGTACCAGCGGCTTGAACAAATGTTCCGTGAAGGTCCTGCCGAACGTGCCGTCGAGATATTCCTGCAGATTGGCCGCCGCCACCGCCTCTGTTTTGATTGACAGCAGTTCCTTGACGCCGCGTTTGCAAATATCCGCCGGCAGCAGGCCGGTGTCCGCGAACATGCAATTTTCATTGAGGCTGCCGTGGAAAAAATTGCCCGCTTTCAGATAAGGCAGCGGCAGCCAGTTTTGCCGCCACTCCGCAGGGAACAAAAGAGCGTCGATTTTTTCGTGGCCGGTATTGACGAGGTAATGGGTGCCGTAATCAAAACTGTCGCCTTGCGGCGAAAGCTCCGAACTCAACAGGCCGCCCAGCTTGGGTTCACGTTCGACCAGATAGACGTTCTTGCCCTTTTCCCGCAACAGAAGAGCGCTCAGGATCCCGGCAATGCCGCCGCCGACTACCAGGGCGTTATTGCTGTCGCCGTTGTTCGCCATGTTTTCTCCGTCTACTCCACGACAATATAAGACGCCATCCCCGAGTTGATGGACCTTCTGACCTTGTGCTTGTCGAGGCCGAGTTCCTCCCGGAAGGCGAGCGTTTCGCCCGGGAAATGTTCGTAGTTGAGCTCGTCGAAGCCGATCACCGTGCCGCGGGTGATGTGTTTTTTGATCGCCTGCAGGCACATTTTGGTGGGTTGATAAAGGTCGAGGTCGAAATACGCCATCGCGATGATCGTTTCCGGATGCGCTTCCAGATAAGCCGGCAGGGTTTTGATCACATCGCCTTTGACGATTTCAAATTTTTTCAAATGGGAAATGGGGCTTTCGTTTTCGTGGTACGTCAGCACTTTTTCCAGATACTCGTGGTAGTTTGCCGTGACGTTGAATATCCCCTCGTTGACCAGTTCGGAGCCGCCGTCGTGCGTCTTGTCGACCGACGGAAACCCTTCAAAGGTGTCGAAGCCGATTATTTTGCGGCTGTGATTGAACGGTTCGTAGATGCCGCGGAAGGACTGGAAGAGGGCCAGGTTGCGGCCCCAGCGCGGTCCGAATTCCATCACAACGCCGTGCACATTCAGGATGTGCTGATACATTTCGTGCATGAAAAGCATTTGCGACAGCGCGTGGCGGCTGAGGTACAGCGGGAGATGCAACAGAATCTGTTCGCTCGGAATTGGCGATTCCTTGAACAGCTTGTAAAAATCCGCGCGCATCTTTCTTTCATTTTCGGACGCACGAAACGACATCTGCAGATTTTTGTCTTCGATACCTTTTTCGCCGACGAGCCGTTTTTCTTTCATGGTGGATACCTTTATGAAAAGTTGCTTTAAATAACCAGGGCTTTTACTGGTGAAAAAATGTCCGGGGCAAAACCGGATAAACGGCCATTCGTGCGTTGTCGGAGCGGAACTCCGCGCAGCGCATTATTCATGTCCGGTGGCAGGTCCGATTTGATCCATCCCAAGTTTTCGGCAGTTTGCCGGCCGCGGCGCCGGAATTTTATTTGCCGGCGGGTGCTTTCAGGCCCGCCGCAAATGCGGCGAGCGCTTCGATCACGCGTGCGACATGAAGGGGCGACATCCGCTGGTCGATCGGGACGGTCAGCATGGACGCCGCCAGCCCGCGCTCAATCGCGAACGTTTGATCGTCAGGCAGATGGTCGAGCGGCCAGTGCACCGGACAATAGATCTGCTGCTGCGCAAGATACGCGCGAAGATTTTCGCGCTGCCCCTTTGCCACCACCACCGGAAAACCCAGCGGCACCTCATCGTCTTGCAACGACATAAAGAGCGGATTCACCAGCGTCGCAAGTCCGGCTTGCAACAGGCCGTCGGACAATGCCAGCCAATTTGCACGCCGCCGCTTGGCCGCTTCAATCCAGTCAAGCCGCGCCATCATCCATTGCGAAAGCCAGGACATGTGGCGCGGAGTAATGCGATCAAGCAGAGTATTTTCGGCATACTCGAGCAACGGCAGAAAATCCCGCGGCTCGGCGTTGGCGCCGCGCATGACCTTGCCCATGAATCTCGCCGAAATAAAAGACTCGTCGGGTGGCGCTAAATGCAATCCGGTTGCCGGCGCGTCGATTGGTTCGCGTGAAAGAATCGCGGCCCCATCCGCAACGGGCAGCAATTTGCGAAAGCTGGTGATCGCATGGTCGCCGTGGTTGCCGATGTTGCGCGACAGGCCGGCTTGTACGCAGTCTTCGATCATGTGCACCCCCGCGGCGCGATACGCTTCCGTCGCCTTGCACATCGGCTCGTTGCGATGACCGAAATAGTGAATAAAGAGCAGCGTTTCCCCGGCATCCGGTTGCGGCAACGCCTGGTCGTCGCCGCTCAATCCGCGCCCGACCGGATAATACTGAATGGCAAAACCGGCCTGACGGAAGGGCTGCGATACGGAGGCGCAGGAAAATGCCGGTATCCAAACGCGCGGTTTTCCACCGCGATGCCGGATCGAGGATGCGGCAATCAATAACGCGGATCGCCCCGTATCGGTCCACAGGCAGTGCCGGTGCGGAAACCTTGTTGCGAGTTCGATCGGTTCCGCGTGCCGGAAGTCTTCCGCATGAAACTCGAATTCGCCGCCGACGCGTAGCAATTTAGCCCGGCAGATCGTAAAAGCGTTTAGGCACGCGTTTCCGGCAGTCGAGTTCGCCGAGCTTTTTCAAAATTTGCATCGTCGCATTGCAATTGCCATACAGCGAAACGGTACGCCCCGCCGTTTCCCTGAACGCCGGAGATATCGCCTGCTTGAGCGCGGCAACGATCTGCGCCTTGTCTTCCGCACAATCGATGATCGAGTCTGCCTTGAGGCGACCGCTCTGGCGATTGCCGATATTGACCGTGGGAACGCGTATCGCGGGCGCCTCGACAATTCCAGACGAGGAGTTGCCGACGACCGCGGCGCAGTGTTTCATGGCGCTCAAATAATTCAATTGTCCCAGCGAGGCGACCGCGATCACGCGAGCGGGGTGCGCTGCCGCATAGGCGTCAATCATCGCGTTCATAATCCGGCCGCCGGCATCGGCATTGGCTTTGCTGAGCAGTAACGAATAATCTGGAAATTCGTCGAGGGCGTCGAGCAGGGCCTGCATATTTTGCGCCGGATCGGATTCGCCCGTGGTCACCGGGTGGTAAGTCACCAGGAAAAATTCCCGTTCTGCAGCCAGGCCGGTTTTCCCGCAGAGTGTTTTGCGGTCGAGCAGGCTAAGGCGCTCGATGTTGTCGAGTGCCGGATCGCCGACATTGAACACGCTGTCGGGTTGTTCGCCCAACTGGATCACGCGGTGGCGGTACTGCTCTGCCGCGACAAAGTGATATCGCGCCATCTTCGTTATGCAGTGGCGGATGGTGTCATCAACGGCGCCTTCGGTAACCTCCCCGCCGGAAATGTGACAGATGCATATACCCGCGATAAATGCAGCCTGGGCGGCGGCGAGGATTTCAAAACGGTCGCCCAGCACTACTACGATGTCTGGGTTCAAATTCGCAAACGCGTCCGCAAAGCCGATCACTCCGAGGCCGATCGACTTGGTGGTGCCCGCCGGCGTATCGCTGGAAACCAGCATTTCAATCCGCGCATCGATGCGGATGCCGTCTTTTTCGATTTCGCGATAGGTCAAACCGAATTCCGGTGCGAGGTGCATGCCGGTAACGATGACCTGCAATTCGAGGCCGGATGTCTGGCCGACACTCTCCATCAACCCGCGCAGCAAACCATAATCTGCGCGGGTGCCGGTGACAAAACAGATCTTGCGGGTCATAGTTCGATCAACTCATCCGGTGCAAAATTTCTGGGGGCCTTGCGCCCGAGCACTTCGTCCCAGCGCATTGGCGAAATGCCGGTGCCCGGACGCTTGATTGCAAGATTGACCGCACTGAAAATCTCGCCCGCCTGAATCGCGCGCGAGGCGACGAGCGAGCGGCGCGCAACCGCAATATTTTTTTCTTCACTTGGACTGGGGCGTTTAATCCCGTTGCCTAACGCTTGTTCGATATTTCGAATCGCCGTCACCATGGCCTTCAGTTCAAGCGGTTCGAGACTGGCCATATGGTCCGGCCCGGGCAGCTTGCGGTCCAGCGTAAAATGTTTTTCGATGAGGCTGGCGCCGAGCGCGGTCGCCGCGATCGCGATTTCGATGCCGGCCGTGTGATCGGAATAACCGACGGTGACGCCGAAGGCATCGCGAATCGTCAGCATCGCACGCAGGTTGACGTCCGCCATCGGTGTCGGATATTCGGTGTTGCAGTGAAGCACGGTAATGCGGTCGCGTGGCGTGCCCGCCTGTTCCAGCACAGAGATTGCGGTCGCTATTTCGTCCAGGGTGGCCATGCCGGTGGACAGGATCACGGGTTTGCCGCAGCGCCCGACTTCGCGCATGAACGGCAGATTGGTGATCTCGCCGGACGGAATCTTATGTCGCACCACCGGCAGCGCATCGAGGTTGTGCAGGGATTGGATATCGAAGGCTGTCGACAAAAACGTGATGCCGATGCGTTTGCATTCGGCATCGAGTGCCTGAAACGTGCTCCACGGCAGTTCCAGCGCGCGGATCATTTCCAGCTGGGAGCCGCCGCCCGTCATGCTTTTTTGATAGTCCGCCTTGCCGGCGGAGCGGGTGACTACGGCGTCCGCGGTGAAGGTTTGAAACTTGATGGCGTCGCAGCCCGCTTCACGCGCGACGGTGCACATCTGAAAGGCGCGGCCGGCGTCGCCGTTATGATTGACCCCGGCTTCGGCGATGATGTAAGTCACGATTTATTCCGTCCGTTTGTTTTTGCGCGCGACAATGAGCCATTCCTTGACGGGCCGGTTTGCATCGCCGTCATGCCGTGAAATTTCCCCGACGTTTATCGATTCCCAGTCGGGGCCGTACAATTCGGGAATGCATTCGCGCGGCGTCAGACGCGTTGGGCCTTTCCCCGCCATCAGGCCATCGTTCGGAATCCAATAGTCGCGCCCGATTCGCGTGCCGGTTTCAACGCCCCAGGTGCCGGGCGCAAACGTTCTCGACCAGAAGGCGCCCCCCGGCTTCAAACGCTCGTGCACGCTGCGGATGAGTTTCGAACTTTCTTCGAAGTCATTGCAATAAATCGCCTCGGAGTCGAGAACAAAATCGTAATTCCGGAAATGTTCCGGCAGCGCGCAGAAATTTCCGGTTTCAATATTGCCCTTCCAGCCCGGCTGCTCGCGGTCGAGGCGGGCTTTCGCCTGTGCCACGGCGGATTTTGAGCCGTCGATGGCGTCGAAGGCCACGCCTTCATTGGCGAGCAACCACAAATTTGCGCCCGGCCCGCAGCCCAGCTCCAGTGCTTTCAGCGATGCGCGGTCGCCGGCCCGCGAGATTTCCCTGACGACGAAGCGCACCACGTCTTCGGCAGGGTATCGCCCCCACGCGCGGGTGCTGAAAATACTCTCCCATACCGCGTCATACATAGTCCGGATCCCTAATCTTTGTAGAACAGTACCCGGCCGGTCGCGGCCTTGGCGGGCATCATCGTTTTCAATTTTGCGTATTCGCCGGCGTCAAATATTCTCGCACCGGTTTGAAACGGGCGGGTCAGGGGCGAAAATCCCTTTTTGAAGAAAAGCAGACTGTCGTTTGCCGCAACGCTGCGCCCGCCGCCCAGATAAAAATGCCGGAAGCCCTCTGCCTGGTAGAACTCTGCCGCCGCATGCAACAGCCCGACCATGGCTTTCTGGTCGGCATCTTCGGCCTTGGCGCCAAGATGATACTCGGCAACCCTGGCATTTTTCGAAACCAAAGTGATCGCGCCGGCCACCGCGCGTTCGTCCGCATACGCCAGCCAGTTTTCGGCCCCGTTGAAATGACAAAGGGCGTCAAAATAAATCTGCGGGAAAAAATAGCCGTCCGTGGCGCCGATTTTTTCCATGTTGCTTTTGTAAAATTCCGGGAAAACCGCCCGCATCGTTTCAGGCGAAACCCGTTTGACTACGATCCCGCTGCCGGCGAACCGTCTTATATCGGTGCGCCGTCTGCCGGCGTACTGTTTGAACAGGTCGCCGCCCAGATCGATACAAACCGTTTCCCGATTCGTGACGGCGTCACCCGGGTACCATTTGCCGTGCGGCACCAGCGGATGAAAGCGCAAAAATTCGGCGACAACCGAATGCTCGTGCGCCCAGCGCCGGAAGGCTTGATCCGCCTCCGCGATGAATTGCGGGTCATCGCTGTTCGCCAGAGGTCCGCCGTAACCATAAGCGGACTGAATGTCACGCAGTTTCAGGCCGGGATTTTCGCCGAGCTGGAAACTGTGCAGAACAAAGCGATCGTCGCCTGCAAAACGCCAGTAAACCGCTTTCAGCAGGGCGCTTTTGTTTGCATCAATGGCCGCCATTTCCGGATGCAGGGACGACAGCTGCAATTCCGGCGGCAGGTTTTCGAATGCCGCAACCGCCTCTTTCAGTGACAACTCGCCACTGCCGGATTGCGTCATCGCCCTTCGGCCAATACCGCGCTGCTCGGCAGATTGATCAAGCGCTGCTCCAGGGATTCCGCGACCGGCAGTTCCATCCGCGGGCAGTCCCGGTAGGGTGCGAGCTTGTGCATTAAGCGCCAGGTCGGACGAGTGGACAATCCTGCGTCATTGGTGGCCCCGAGAATGGTGTTGCGCAATCCGGCAACCTCCGCGTCAAGCACAAGGGTCTGCAGCCAATAGTTGCTACGACAGCCCTCCGGTTCTTTAAAAATACTGACCGTGCGAATTCCGGCGAATGCGCGCTGATACAGTTCGAACAGCGTGCGCTTCGCCGCGAGGAAACCCGGCAGTTGTTCGAGTTGGGCGCAGCCCAGTGCGGCGTTGAGATTGGGCATTCGGTAGTTGTAGCCCAATTCGTCGTGCAGATAGTCCCAGCGGTGCGGGAGCTTTGCGGTGGTCGTCAGGTGTTTGGCGCGCCGGCCGAGCGTCGCGTCGTTGGTCAAGATGGCGCCGCCGCCGCCGGTCGTGATCGTTTTGTTGCCGTTGAAGCTCAAGGTGCCGAGCAGGCCGAAGGTGCCCGTCTGCCGTCCGTTGACGCTGCTGCCCAGCGATTCGGCGGCGTCTTCGACGAGCGTAAGATGAAAATCACGCGCAACGCTCAGCAGGCCGTCAATATCCCCCGGGTGCCCGAAGGTATGCATGGGCACGACGCTGCGGATGACTTTGCCGGTGATTCTGTTGACGCATTGTCCGCCGCGGATTTCTGTGATGGACTGCAGATGTTCGCGCAGCGCCTGCGGGTCGAGGCCGAGCGTGTGTCCGGCGCTGTCGGCGAAATGCGGTGTCGCGCCGCAGAAACTGACGGCGTTGGCGGTTGCGACAAACGTCAGCGCGGGAATCAAAACTTCATCGCCCGGCTGCACGCCGGCCAGTTGCAGTGCGACGTGCAGTGCGGCGGTGCCATTGACCACCGCCACCGCGTATTTTGCGCCCGTAAACGCCGCCAGGTCCGCTTCAAAACGATCGACAAATTTTCCGACCGATGAAACATAGGTCGAATCGAGGCATTCCTTCAGGTAGATCCACTCGTTGCCGGCAAAACGCGGATCGTGCAAGGCAAGCGGTCCTGCGCCCGTCACCGCTTTGATCGCGGCGACGATTTGTTGGACCAGCACGGAATCGGGGTGCGCTGCGTTCACAGGTTGTAGATCTCGGATTTGTAGGCGGCAAGATGCGACGGATCGCGGAACCATGCGACCGTTTCGGTGAGGCCGCGCCGGAAGCCGTCCAATCCGCCGTACTGCGGCTGCCAGCCGAGCAATTCACGCGCTTTGGCATTCGATGCCCACAGCCGTTCGACCTCGCTTTTTTCCGGACGCAGGCGTTGATCGTCGGTAAGAATTTCGATTTCCGTGCCGATCACCCTGGCAATGGTGCGCGCGGTGTCGCCGATTGAAATCTCGTAATTGCTGCCGATGTTAATGACTTCGCCAATGGCTTTTTTTGAGCCAAGCGCGGCGATGAAACCGGCGACCGTATCCGCTACAAAATTGAAGTCGCGCGTCGGATGAATTGCGCCGAGCTTGATCTGCCGGTTGCCGTTGGCGATTTGCGTGATGATCGTCGGAATGACGGCGCGGGCGGACTGCCGCGGGCCGTACGTATTGAACGGGCGCAGCGTGGCGACCGGCGTATCGAAGGACGTGTAGAACGACATCGCAATCTGGTCGGCGCCGATTTTCGATGCCGAATACGGCGACTGGCCGTGCAGCGGATGCTCCTCGGTGATCGGCACGAAGCGCGCGGTGCCGTAGACCTCGCTGGTCGAGGTATGGACCATCTTTTCAATGCCGAGGTCGCGCGCCGCCTGCACGACGTTCAGCGTGCCCTTCACATTCGTCTCGATGTACGTATCGGGCGAATGATACGAGTACGGAATGGCGATGAGGGCGGCCAGATGCATCACCGCTTTGCAATCCTTCATCGCGGTGCGTACGCCGTGCGGATCGCGGATATCGCCGGCGAAGACCTCGAATTTGCCTTTGACGTCGGCGCCGCATTGATCCAGCCAGCCCCACGAGTTGAACGAATTGTAGAGGACAAAGGCGCGGACATCGTGCCCCGCGCGAACCAGGGCCTCGGTCAGGTGGGAGCCGATAAAGCCGTCGGCCCCGGTAACGAGAATTTTCATCTTGTATCGATTCAGGCGGGTTGAGTAATGATTTCTTGATAGCTGCCGCTGCGCAGAATGCCGCGTTCGCCGAGTTCCACGATCTGGGTGCAATTGTTCAGCGTGGTGACGCGGTGGGCAATGATGAGAATCGTGAGATCTTTGCTGAGGCTTTCGATCGCCTGCATGATCGCCTGCTCGGTTTCGTGATCGAGGGCGCTGGTGGCTTCGTCAAAGATGATGACATCGGCCTGCTTATAGAGGGCGCGTGCGATGCCGATGCGCTGACGCTGGCCGCCGGACAGGCGGATGCCGCGTTCGCCGACACGGGTCTCATATTGTTCGGGCCAGCTTTCAATCGCCTCGGCGATGCGGGCCTGCCGCGCCGCCTGCCGCACACGCGCATGATCAATGCAGTCTTTGGGCTGGCCGAAGGCAATGTTTTCTTCGATGCTGCTGTCGGCGAGAAAAATCGCCTGCGGCACATGGGCGATATGCGCCTGCCAGGCGCGCTGGTTTTTAAGGTTGATCACGGTGCCGTCAATCGACAGTTCGCCCTGCGTTGGCGGCAACAGGCCCATCAGGATATCCAGCAGGGTGCTTTTGCCGCTACCCGTGACACCGATAAATCCGACGCGGCTGCCTCTCGCGATGTTGAGGCTGAGGTTTTCGATGATCCACGGTGTTTGCGCGCTGTAGCGGAACGCAAGCCGGTTCAAACTGATTTGATGCGTGAACGGCAGTGGTTCGGCCGCCGGTTGATCGGCATCGTCGGGCAACGGCTGATCGAGCAGTTCCAGCGCATCCTGCAGCGAGGCCTGGCCGGCCAGGATGCTGGACAATGAAGCGTAAATCGTCTGCAGAATCGGCAGCAGGCGCTGCGCACCCAGCGCCAGCGCGCCCAATACCGGAATGGTCTTGGCAATGCCATCGGCTTGCTGCGCGAGGCTGTAGGCCAGCGCGGTGATCAGCATCATGCCCAGCGCCTCCATGGCGTAACGCGGACTGGCGGTGATGAAGGCATTGCTGCCCTGCGCCTGGCGCAACGGCAGGTCGGCGCTGCGGTACGTCTGGCAGTAGACGGCCTGACCGCCGTCGATCAGCACATCGCGGATGCCGCCCAGCCCTTCCTGCAGCGATTTGATGACCTGGGTGGATTCCTGCGCCACGCGCTGGCTGTTGATCATCAGGCGCTTGCGCGTCACCCCGATGATGCCGCCGTAGATCAGGCCGAAGCCGCCGAATGCCGTTAGCGCAATCACCGGATCGATGGCAAAAAGGGCCGCGATAATGGTGATCAGCATGATGCTCGAACCCACAAGGTTAAAGCACATCATGACAATCGAAGTGGCGGTGTTCGTTTTTTCCCAGATGGTTGTGATGATCTCGCTGCTGTTGCGCGACACATGAACGGCATAAGGCTGGTACAGCGTGCGGTGGTAGATCTTCATGCTGAGATCGGCGCCGATCGTGAACGACAGCCTTGTGTTGGCCCACAGCATCAGCAGGCGCATCATGCCCGCCACCAGCGCCGCCAGCCCGAAACCGATACTCAGCGGCAGGACAAGCTGGTCCGCCGAGGCGATGCCGAATATCCGGATGAAGGGCTGCGCGGCAGGGTGTTCGAAAACGCGTGCCGGCGCGGTCAGCGCGCCGAGAAAAGGCATCACCGCGCCGATGCTGAGGATTTCCGCGAACGACGTGACAATGACGAGAACAAAAAGCAGTGCGAACTGGCCGCGCCGGCGCGTGCTGATGTGGCGCCACAGCCGGCCCAGCAGGCGATCGATGGGTTGCGTCGGTTTCACGCAAATGCCATCGGGCATCGCCCGGCAGGCGAGGGCGTTGTGGTGACGTCGGCTGCGCGCTTGATCATGCCAGCCAGGTGCGGTTGTTGCGCAAATACGCGGCGCCGAAGCGGGCGCGAATCTCGCCATGCAGGGGCCGTTTCATGAACGGATCGACGACATCTTTCGGGAACAGCGCCCAGAAACGTTTTTGCAATAGGTCGTCGTCGGGGTGCGGTTGCCAGGTGCCGGCGAGGCGCTCCGCCATTTCGACAGCGACATCGCGGATTTCCTCCGGAGTATTTTCAATAAGCCGAACCCCTTTGGATTCGAATTCGGAAGTCGTTGCGGCATAGCTAACCCCTTGGGAAATTATTTCCCTAAGCGTCAACTTTTTCATCGAATCGCGTTGTGCATGGGCCTTCGTTATGGTTATGAACTCCGCTCTGGAAGTAAACAAGTAACCGAGAGCGACCCAATTCACAAAAGCCAAAGGTCGTCTGAATATGTATGGGACTGCATCCCATCCGGTACCGGTAGAGATACAGAAAGCGCACTTTGCGCCCAGATAGATGTCCATGAATTCACTACGCATCCCATTGGTTGCATAGTCGATGACCATCGGATTGGTGGTCATCATCGCGGCGTGGACTTTTGCGCCCATCCGGATCACAAAATAGCCGCGTTCAGCTAAGGTTTCGGCTGCTAGCACGTAGTTCTGAATGTCGCTATCACGATAGTTGTGATAGCTCCAATTGTTTGGTATGTGGCTGTCGAGATAGGCACTGTCGCGTGCGATCAGGCAGACAAACGGCGCATCAACGGGAATACCCATTGCTTGTAGACTGGCTACACCGCGCGCTTCCTCGGCGGTGGTAAATTGCAAACGTGACGGAAAGCGATCAAGAAGGTTGTGTACGTCTACCGGACCCTGTGAGGCATAACCTACTTCATGTATGGCACTTCCGGGAATTAGTCGATTGACCCTGAATATCGGTGAAAGAAAGGCGCCTGGCCAAATGTGAAGAACCCGTTTCCACATAGTCAGTAATTGTTGATTGCAGACGGGATGTACGGGGTAGAACAGATCGACGTGGCGTTGTGCAGGTTTGTTAATACCCGCGGCCCGCTCGCTCAAGTACATTTCGGTATTGCCGCAAAAATGACCAATGCGATCACTGTTCAAGTGACTTAGTCGCACTAGAAACCACGGCCGAATAAGACGGATAACTATTACCGCAGGAAATGCAATGATGTATGCGAACAGTTTAATGGGGGCCACTCTCAATTTTCTGAATAGGACGGCGCTTCCACCGGCTAGAATTTGGGCCAACTGCTGTTGAATAAAACTTGTCATATTAATAATGGTTCAATGCCATATATTTGCGTTTCAATACAAAGATATCGAAAAATCAATCGTTCGAATATCGAAGATTAAAATTATGCCGGCAGGTTTGCCGTGTCGATATGCTAAAAGCGCCGGAGAGAATCAAGCGCTTTTGTGGTTGGCAAATTGCACGCGCAACCTAATTGTGAAAAAACTGGTTCTGTTCAACAAACCGAGGTGGGAAGGAATAGCTCATCATTAAATTTATGATGAGTGATTTTGCAATGACTTGGCTATGCTCGCCAAAGAGAAAACGAGGGCGATCCTGACGGCTTTATGTGAAAAGGTGAGCGGTTTTGCCTAAGTGATACGCCGTCGCCATATACAAATTATTCGGGCACAACTTTTCATTAACCACTTTGCGTGGCTAAACGATACAGCCGAATTACGTTGGCGTGGACTACATGCTTTCCAGCTCCGCTCGGGAACCCCCTTTTCCCGCCCGCGTTAATTTTGAAGCAGGTGCTTCTTCTCTTTCACCTTTGCCCATTCGTCGGCGTCAGGCGGACAGGCCGTTTTTTCGGTGATGGGTTGCCAAACCTTCGACAACGCAGCGTTTAGCGCAATGAATTCCTTCTGCGCATCGGGCACGTCATTTTCAGCATAGATTGCCTCGACCGGGCACTCGGTGACGCACACCGAACAGTCGATGCACCCGTCAGGATCGATGACGAGGAAGTTCGGGCCTTCGCGAAAACAGTCGACAGGGCACAGCACGACGCAGTCGGTATATTTGCATTTGATACAGGTTTCGGTAACGACGTACGTCATGAAAAACCCTGAGCTATCGCGTTAGCCTGAGCTGCCCAGGCAAAAAATACCCCGTTCCTTGCGCGAATCAAGCGACTTGTCCAGAAGCCGTGCCGGCGCGCGAAAATAAATTAATGCCGGCCTTCTAGGCAAACGTCTTTTCGTGGATTACCTTGCGCGCGGAACGGTAAAGCCGGTTCACGTTGGCGCGCACCAGAATTCGCCCCAGCCCGATCAGCGAGGTCGTGTATTGTTTGACGTAGCCTTCGATCAGCGCGCGTTGCTGATCGGTGTGCAACACATCGATCTCCAATCCTTCCGGGACATGAAACGCTTGGGGATCGGCCTCGAACATTTTCTCCATCAGCGCCGGAAAGTCGTAATGAAATACCCGGCGGATCGTTTGACTGGTGTCGAGCGGCGCGAGTTTGCGCAAAAGACTGAATTCCTTGAGCTCGGCCAGATAGTTCTTGGCCTGTTCCGTCAGGCGCTCGCGCCCGGCGAGAAGCGAGTAAGCGGCGCCGTAGACGAGATCGTGCACAGCGGGCAGGTGTTCGAATACAGCCAGCGCCCTGTATTTATAAAGCTCGTTTGTTCCGTATTCGCCGGCAATGTACTTGTCGATGCAGTTGTCCTGTCTGACGAATGCATCGAGCTGTTCGTAACTTTCCCAGGTATTTTTGAGTTCTTCCTTGCGGAAGCCTTCATAGAGTTTCTGGATCTCGGGGGCGTCGGTGAAGACGCGTTCGCGAATGGTGAGAATGAATTCCGAACGCTTGATGCCCTGGGTCTCCAGAAACTGCGCGACGTCGAGGAAGATCGAGTCGTTGTGGAAGGTTTCCACCGTCAAATGCAGGGCGCGACAGTCAAGGTAATCATCATTGGACATTGTGTTGTTGCCGGTGACGATTTCCTCGATCTCGGCGCACGAGAAGGTTTCTTTCTGAAAACGGTATTTGCCGAAACAGCGCGGCAGCACGCGAAAGCGCGTCCGGAAGCCGAATTTGTCGCGGTGAACCTGGCTCGCCGATTTGGTGCCGGGCAGCATCATTAACTGGTACATGCGCACGAAGCTGAAGCAGGAGTCGAGCATGTCCCTGACCGTCTGGAAGTGCGCCTCTTTCGAGTCGCCTTCAAGGCACAGAATAATCTCCGCCTCGCTTTGTCCGCCGTTCTGTTCGGTCACCTGCGCCATCCGCGCCAGAACCTCGTTCGGGACGTTCTTGCGCTTGACGTTGGCGAGCACTTTCGCGTTGGTGCTTTGCACCGCGCCCGTGGGCGGCATGGTTTCTTTGAGAAGCTCGACGATTTCGATCGTCCGCTCCTTATTGTTTTTGGCGGTGGCGGTCAGAATGGTGCGCGGCCAGTGATTGGGATGCTCCTGCTGGATGCGGTGGATCTCGCGCGCCGTCTGCATGTCGCCTTCAAACATGCCGAAGTTGGCGTCGACGATGCAGAGGTCGTTGACTTTGCCGACGTGTTTTGAAATGTAGCGCAACTCTTCAAAGATCCGCGGCTGCTCGAAGCGTTTTACTTTCTGAAAATAAGGGCCGCCTTCCCAGCAGAAGGCGCACTGGTAGGGGCAGCCGCGCGTCGACTGAATCATCGGGATGAGGACGCCGTCGTAGAACTTGTCCGAAATGCCGTTCAAGTGCGGCGAGGGCACGATGTTGGGATCGTCGATCTTTTTCGCCAGCGGCGCGGCGACGAATTCGCCGTTGGACAGGTAGCGGATGTTCTGCACCATGCGTTTTTCATCGCGGAAGCGCGCCCAGTCGAAGTCGATTTCCTTGAGCGCACGGTAGAAGGCGACAAAGGAAATCTCGCCTTCGAATTCGAAATAGCAATCGATGTGCGGGAAACGTTTGAGGAAGGCTTCCTGTTCCTTGGGCGCGTCGGGGAAATTCGGCCCGCCGAACATGGTGATGGTTTTCGGCGAGACTGCTTTTATCCGTTTGGCGTAATCGTGCGCAAGCCGGATGTTCCAGGAGAACGCCGAGAACCCGGCGAATTGCGGCATGCCTTTGTCGAGATAGTTTGCAAAATCGTCGGGGTACTTGAAGATCTCGATATCGATTTCGTCGCCGAGTTCCTTCTTGGCATAGCTGGCCACCATGGTGGAGCCGAGCGGGAAGGTGTTGGCGGCGATCACCTGGCCGGTATGCGTGAGATCGGCGAAACTGATTTTAACTTTCACTGGGAACGTGCCTCCACGCGTGTAGAACATGCATACTTATTTCGAAAACATTGGATGTGGCACCGAAAATCATTTTTTTGCAGTGGCCCGCACGAAAATACTAAATGCGATATCTTCGAATTGCCGACCAGTTTCAAAGAGTGCTTCCAATTCCGATTCCGACAACTTAAGTCGCGCCATCTGGTCATAGCTAAACGGCCTAAGGTAAAAACCAAACATTTCTTTTATTTCGAAACCAGTTTGTGCCAAAAGAATACTCAGACTTTTACGAGAAAATCGTCCGGGCGTAAAGTACATAGAATCAAAGGGGGTATCGGAAAACTCGTCTTTTAGCGCCCCCAGATTTACACCTATTTTTCGATGCAACGAGAAAACGTTGTGTACTGTCATTACCAATTCGCCATCATCCGTTAGCCAACTGGCACTTATTTTTCTCAATACGCGAGAAGGGTCGGCCAACATGTGCAGTGCATTGGTGAACACAACGGCTTGATACGGATTTTTGGGGGAAAAGTTTTCAAAAAGTGAGTGATATGCTGTTCCCCCTTTTTTCGAGCTGCCCAGTAGTTGTTGAGCGTTCGACGTCAAACTTTCAGATCCATCGACGACGTCCACACGCTTAGCAGTCTGGAGAAACATGCGGGTCATGCTGAGGGCGCCGCATCCCATTTCCAAAACAACTTTATCCTTTGTGTGCGGAAGTATATATTTTTTGCACATTAAGCCACCTTCGAGAGCGTAGAAATCTTGCTCGTGGCTGTAATTTCGCCCTTCTTTCTCCAAACGTTCTAAATTATGTGTGGTGTCAATGGAATTTAAGTTTTCCATAAATTCAATCCTGGTATTGGAAATAGACTAAAAAGTCTTTGTCGATCAATGTTTGCCAAATTGTCGAAGCGATTCTATTACAAGGGAGATGTTTTCCAACGACTGTTCGGGCCCGGCAGGCAGATAGACGCCACATTTGTCGAATTGCCCGGAGTTCGGAAAATCCCCGCTGTTGTCGAAATAGGCAGCATGGCTCAAATCGGGATAATAAGGGCGACACTGTATGCCACGCGCGTCGAGAAAATCAATCAGCCGGTCGCGCGATTCGCACAGTACTTCAACATAGACGGGAATTTCGCCGGCGTCCACATCGACCGGGATCAGTTTCAGTGCCGGAATGCCGGAAAGCCCCTCTTTGTACAATTGGTATATGGTCTTTACCTGTTCGATTCTGCGCGGCAACAGCTTGAGTTGCTCGATGCCGATCGCCGCCAGTATGTCGGTAAAGCGGAAGTTGAAGCCCGGGCGCTCCCAGGCGGCGTTGACCACGTCGCCGACGCCGTGGGTGCGCATGCCGACCAGCCGCTTATAGTGGGCTTCGCTTTTTGTCGCGATGAATCCGCCTTGTCCGGTGGAAATGATTTTTGCCACCGACAGTGAAAAACATCCCATGTCGGATTGCGTGCCCAGCAGTCCGTCCGCGTTCCTCGAGCCGAGCGCCTGCGCGGCATCTTCGATGACCGTTAATTGGTGGTCGCGGGCAATCGCATTGATGGTGCGCATGTCGGCGGAGCGGCCGCACAGGTGCACGGGCATGATGGCCTTGGTGCGTGGCGTGATCGCGGCTTTGATCGCATCTGCATTGATGACCGGCCGGTCGCGCTCGACGTCGACCAGCTTGACAGTGGCGCCGAGCAGCAGCGGGGCGTGCGCGGTGGCGATCCAGGTGCGGTTGGGGACGATCACTTCGTCGCCCGCACCCACGCCCGCCGCCCACGCGCTCATGAGCAGCGCCGTGCTGCCGCTGGTTGTCGCGACGACGTACGGCACGCCGAGGTAGGCCGCGAGCTGGCGCTCGAATTCAGCGACCACCGGTCCCTGGCCGACGTGTTCAGCGGCGATCGCGCGTGCGATGGCTTCGGCTTCACCGTTGTTGAAAGTCGTGCGCCAGTAAGGAATGCGGACGTTGCCGGGCCTTGCCATGATCAAGCTACCTTTCGAAAAAGCGGGTTGCAGACGGGCGTGAATAACGCTTCACGCCGAGGCGCCGACCATCCTGAATTCGGGAACGGGGATGGCGATGCGACCGCCGTTCTTCAGATAGGCCTGATTTTTGTCGATGAAAACCCCGGCGAAGCGCCAGGCCAGGACGAGTACGTAATCCGGTTTGCGTTCCGCCAATGCGGATGTCGGGTACACCGGCAAATGCAGGCCGGGGCTGAAACGGCCCTGTTTGGCCGGATTGTCATCGACCAGATAATCGAGATATTCGCCGATCTCGAAATGATAAATCAGGGTCGTGCCGGTAATCGATGCGCCGAAACCGGCGACGCTCTTGCCTTCGCGCTTGGCCTGTTGCAGAAACGCCCGCGTTTGTTCCTTGAGGGCGTTGATTTTCTCCGCGAAGGCGACGTAGGTTTCCTTGCGGTAGAGCCCCATGCGTTCTTCGGCGGCAAGCAACGCGGCCACCGAGCCGTCGTTTGCCAACGGGCCGCCCGGGCGCTGCAGGAAATAGCGCAGCGAGCCGCCCTTGGTCTCCACATGTTCGACGGCGATCAGTTCGAGACCGGCGCGTTCGAAAAGCAGCTTGACCGGCTTGACTGAAAACGCCGAGAGATGTTCATGGTAAATAAAATCGAAGACCATGTTTTTGACGACGTCGGCGAGGTAGAAACTTTCAATGACGTAGACGCCGTCGCTTGCCAGTAAATTGCCGACGGCGGCGACCCACGACGCAAGATCATCGATATTGGCAAACACGTTGTTCGAGGTGATGACGCGGGCCGGCCCGTATTTGGCCACCATCTCTTTGGCGAGCGCCGGGGAGAGAAAAGCGCCCAGTGTTTCAACGCCGTCCGCGGTCGCTTGCGCGGCAATGTGGGTTGCCGGTTCCACGCCGAGAACTTTCATGCCCTTCTTTTGAAAGCACCGCAGCAGGGTGCCGTCATTGCTGCCGAGATCGACGACCAGCGAGCCCGGCGCCAGTTTGCAGCGGCTGATCACGCTGTCCGCGTAGGAAAGAAAATGTGCCGGCAGACCGAACGAGCTTTCGGTGACGTAGATGTATTCGCCGTAGAGAATCTCCGGGTCGATCACGTCCAGCAGCTGCGCAAAGCCGCATTGACGGCAGATGTGCAGATCGATCGGGTAGCTCGGTTGCGGCACGCTGACCTTGTCGGCGGATACATAGGCATCCCCGATCGGTGTCGGTTTCAGGCTGAACATCAGTTCCAGATCACGGCTGCCGCAGCCGCGGCAATCGTTGCGACGATGAATCACCTCAGCCATTTTTCCTGCCCTCACTGTTTGCAGACAAATTTTCGATCTGCCGGTTCAACCCCGCGACGAACGCGGCGACGGCATCCGGATCACCTTCCTCGGGCGCCCACGGCGCAAAGACGGTGTGTTTTCTCTCCAGCGGCCCGTTGGTGGTTTCGTGGAACACCAGCACATCGGAACGAATGATCAGCATGTGAAATACCGGTGCCGCCATCCGGTAATAAAACGTTTTGCCCGACGCATAGTCGCCCATGCTGAGAACGCGCCCGATGGTGCCGTCGTTTTCAAACAGGACGACGTCGACCAGTCCCTCGATGATATGCGCCGACTCGGTTTTTTCCAGGTGCTTGTGCGGGCGCACGTAGGCGCCGCGCTCAAGCACGATCAGCATCTCGTGCAGCCGGTCGTCCGGGCCGGCGTGGGCGCACAGACGCACGCGCTTGCGTGAATTTTGCGCCGCCTGCCGCCTGAACAGCGTCATGTTCGAGCGATCGACCAGGGTGATCGTATCGTCCGAATAGAGCACTTCGGGATTAACGGTGCGGTATTTTTCCGTCATTGTGGGCTCGTTACGCTTGCCGTCTCGATGCGTTGGCGCGACGTTTCAATCAGGCCGTTCCCAGCGGCCGCCACATCGGCAGCAGGCGCGGGCTCGGCGGCAGCACCGACCAGAAGATGCCGCCGTTCTTCGTCCACTTTTCGTGTCTTGCGATGACCTTGTCTTCGATTTCGGCATTGACGGCGAGCAGGCAGACATCGATATTCCGCGAGTACAGCGCGTCGCTGGGCAGCACCGGGATGCGGCCGCCGGGCATGAATGTATTCTGCTTCTCCAACTGGTCATCGACGATCACATCGATGCAGCCGGCAACATCTGCGAAATTGACAATCCCGTAAAGCCGGTTTCCCGCGCCATAGGCGGCGATTTTCTTGCCCGCTTTTTGCAGGTTTGCGAGGTATTCGCTGAAAGCCTTCCGGAATACAGGCCAGTTTTCCGCGTATTTCACGTTCTTTTCGCGCAGTGCGGCGACATAATCCGTCGGCGGAACGACGTTGCCGGTCTTGCGGCCGATGACAAAAATGCTGTCGCCGCTGAAGAGTATGCTTTCTTCGTGAAACAGATCGACGCCGGCGAGCGCCATGAAGTGGCGCAGCGTATCGACCGTAAAGTAGTTGACGTGCTCTTCCCACAAACCGTAGTCGGGTGAGCGCAGATTACATGAAAAATTCGGCACTTCGATCAGCACCAGGCCGTTCGGCTTGACGAGGATGCCGATCGATTCGATAACGCCGCGCAATGCGCTGATGTGTTCGAGATTCTGCCGCGAGATGAAGAGGTCGAACTGGCCGTGTTTCGCGCTGATGGTCGACGACAATGCCGGGGTGAGGAACGCCTTGAGCGTATCGATGCCCTGGTCGATCGACTTCTCATAGGCGTCTTCGGCGGGCTCCACGCCAAGCATGTGCTTGAAACCGTTGAGCCGCATCTGATGCAGGAACATCCCGTCGTTGCTGCCGATCTCGATGATTTTCGAATCGTTCGTGATGCCGGGCAGGGATTTGATGACGTCGATTTCATGCTGCACGTGCGGCTGGTATTTCCACGAGCTCAGCGTGACGTAGTTCTTGTACAGAATTTCGGCTGGGCAGGAATCGACCAGCTGGGTCAGGCCGCAGGTTTCGCAGAAGACCGCGCGCACGGGCCAGGTCGGCGATTCATCCGTCGGTTTTGCGAGATAGTGTTTCGCAACCGGATGATTGCCGAAATCAATCAATGGCAGCAGTTTCGTGCCGTCACAGAGATTGCAATGATGCGGGGTATGATCAGCCATTAATATTTCCATTTAGTATTTGTAATTCGACCGGGGCGTTGCTTTTACTGCGGGCTGTTCCGGCCCTCGGCAAGGCGCCCGGCAAAGGCAATGATTTCTTCAAGAATCGCGCAGACGTCGGGTGTCAACGCCAGCGTTCGCAACTCGGCGATGGAAACCCACGACATCGCCTGTCCTTCCAGCAGTTCAAGCGCATCGTCTGCGACCGCGCAGGAAACCGGAAAATAGTGATTTAGCGTGGGCGGAATCCCTGTCCATTCCCAGCGGATCAGTTCGTCTTCAATCGTGCCGGGAACGCATCCAAGTTCCTCGACCAGTTCCCGTTCCAGTGCTGCCTTGAGATCCTCGCCGGCTTCGACTTCTCCGCCGAAAAGAGACCATAGCCCGGGGAAACGCAGGCCCGGCGTGGAATCCCGTTGCTGCATCAAGAGGCGACAATCGCCCCGGTAAATGATGGCTTTGACGGCGTGCAGCGTAGCGTCAATCAAACGCTGGAATCTCGCAAAAGAGTTTCAGTGCCCGGCGCGATACCATCCGCCGTCAATTGATTGCCCGGCCGTTTGCCTGCGCATAGGTTTTCGGCGTTCCGATGTCCAGAAAGGTCTCTGTGGTTTCGTGAGAGTAAATGCGCCCGAGGAAACCGGGTATGACATCGTTGCTGAAGTCTTTGGCGTCAGGCTGACGTTTTGCAATTTCAGCGATGGCTTCGTGTGACAGGCAATACACAGCGCCGTTGGCGAGATTGCCGGGCGGAGACGGCACTTTCTCGTGAAATTCCCGTACCACACCGTGATCGTCGAGTTTGACAATGCCGCATGACGAAGGCGTTTCAGTGCGAAATGTCATCATCGTCATGACGCAACCGCGCGGCCGGTCACGGTGGGCACGGATAAAAGCGCGAAAATCCGCCAGGCAATAGTTGTCGGCGTGAATCAGAAGTCCGTCTTCGCCGTTGAAAAATTGCCGATTGGCGATCAGCGTGCCTGCCGTGCCGAGCAATTCCGGTTCGTACGTTAAGGTCACCGTGTCCCGGTACCGGCTTGCCTCGACAAACTGTTCAACCTGGCGGTGTAAATAGTGCGTATTGACGAGGCATTGAGCAACGCCGCATGCGCCGAGCCGTTCAAGCCAGATTTCCAGCAGCGGTTTTCCATTGACCGGCAACAGGCATTTGGGCGTTTTCTCCGTCAGCGGCCGCAGCCGGGTTCCGTACCCTGATGCAAGCAAAATTGCGCGCATCAACTCAATTCGCGCAGCAGTTCCGCAGCGAGGATCGGCGAATTTCCCATTCTTCCGACCTGAATAGCGGCGGCAATCGAGCCGAGGCAGGCCGCTTCCCAGATGCTGCCGCCGGCAGCCAACGTCAATGCGCTGGCAATCAGCAACGAATCCCCCGCGCCGGCCGGGTCTTTGGGCGCTGCATTTAACGCGCCGATGCGGTCTGTCAGCCAGTTATCCGATGCGCGGTCGCCGGCGTGTATCAGCAGTCCTTCTTCGCCCAATTTGAGCAGTATGTTGCGCGCCCTCGATTGGTGCCGCAGTTGTTCGGCCAATACCACGAGGCCGTCCTCGCGGTTGCGCGTGCTGATCCGCGCTTCATGTTCGGTGGGGGTGAGCAAAGCCATTTCTTTGAAACGGCTGATATCGCCGATTTGGGAAGACGACTGGCTGTCCGCCGCCAGCATGACGCCGCGGCTTTGGGCCATGGCAACAATCTGATCGACCAGTCCCTGGGGAAGACATCCGTAGTTGAAGTCGGAAAATACCAGCAGGTTTGCATCTTCCAGCGCAACGGCGATTTCCGCCAGCATGAATTGCTGCAATTCCGCAGATATTGCGCCCTGGTGAAGATGGCTGACGCGCAGCAGGCTTTTTCCCTGGCTGCGGAAACGCTGTTTCAACGTCGTGGGCCGGCTGTTGTCGATCGGCAGCTTCGCGGTCACGCCGTTCTTCGCCAGCTCTTGCAATACAAATTCGCGGGCGGAGTCGGCGCCGGCGATCGAAAGAAAATGCACCTTCGCGCCCAAACCGGCGGCGTGTGCGGCGACGATTCCCGCGCCGCCGACGAAGCGGGTGGAATCAATCGGCGTGACGACGATCGTCGGTTCTTCCTGTGACATCCCCAAAGGCTGGCAGGTGATGTATTCGTCGACGATCAAGTCGCCGACGACACAGACTTTCAGTTTTGAAAATTCGCCGACGAGGCGGGCCAATTCGGCGGACTGGATATTGTGGCGGTTGAAAAAATCCTGCGGCAACGATGACGACCGTCGATCGGCCTGGAAGAATTCCCTGCGGATCAGGTCGATCGACGAGAAGGTCGTTTCGCCCGAGCTGAACAGCAGTTTGCCGCCGTATTGCTGGAGAACCGGCAGTTCGGGGTTTACCTGCGACGTATGCTCGCGCCCTTTCACCACGATGTCGGGGCGCAGACGCGCGATGACATCGGTCACCGGTTCATCCATCAGGAACGCTTCGTCGACCCAGTTGACGCTCCTCAAGCCTTCAAGCCGGTGCTGCTCCGTCATGTGCGCCGAGCCCGCGGCAATGCGATCGGAACTGACGGCCACAATCAGTTTTTCGCCGCATTCTTTGGCGAAGCGCAACAGGCGCAAATGTCCGGGGTGGAGGATGTTGAACAATCCCGAAACAAAAACCGTTCTCAAACGATGGACTCCAATGCGTAAATGTTTTTACAAATGTGCGACGGGCGTTCGTTCCAGGGGCACAAGAAATCCGGTTGTTGCGCGGGCCATGCGCGACGCGAACGCGCGGTGCTGATTTGGATTGACCGCTTCGGCATCAGAATCGGATCAGGCAACGACCGCTGGCCGCGCCGCTTCGCATATCTGCGATGGCGTCGTTGATGCGATCCAGCGTGTAGTAATTCGTGATCAACTCGCGCAATTTGATCCGGCCCGCGCGAAAGAGCTGGTGATAGCGCGGAATGTCGGCGTGAGGAATCGCCTCTCCGCCATGCGAGCCGCGAAAGCTTTTGCCGAAATGAATCGGCAGGGAGTAGATGCTGATGTTGTTTCCCTTGCGCGGCACGCCGACCAGGGCGACGCGGCCCTGCGGCTTGGTAATTTGATATCCCAGTTCAATGATCGCCGGCATTCCGGTGTTGTCGATAAATACGTCGACGCCGGCGGGGCCGGCGATGTCGAGTATTTTCCGGCGCGCATCGACGTTTTTGCTGTTGATGGTATGTGTGGCGCCCATCACCGTGGCGAGATCAAGCCGGCTGTCGTGCAGGTCAACCGCGATAATCGGGTGCGCCGATACCAGTGAGGCCGCCTGAATGATATTCAAGCCGACGCCGCCGGCGCCGAACACGACGACCGATTCGCCGATACGCACCTGCGCATTGTTTTCAACGACGCCGAAACCCGTTGTGACGGCGCAACCGAAGAGGGCGGCTACTTCAAGATCGCTGTCGTGCGGAATGGTCGTGCAGCGGTTTTCTGAAACGATGGCGTACTCGTTGAAGGTGGCGATCCAGCCGGCGTTGACTTTTTTTCCGCGCCATCCATAACTGGGTGTTTCCGATTCGATACCGAGTCCCTTGCGCCAGTGCAGCACCACGATGTCGCCGGTTTTAACGTGACGCACGCCGGCGCCGACGGCGACCACCGTGCCTGAGGCCTCATGGCCAAGCAGGTGCGGCAGAAATTTGTCTTCGCCTTTGGCGCCGTCAATTTCGCCCAGCTGCGAGCCGCAGATGCCGCTGAAATGAATTTTGACCAGGACTTGTCCGGCCGCGAGGCTGTCGGGCAGGGAGATTTCTTCAATCAGCAGCGGCGCGCCGATTTCGACAAGGATTGCCGCCTTCATTGTTTTCGGGATCGCGGGCATGCTGGTTTCTTATTCGAAATAAATGAATGAATGGTCGCCGGTGTAGCCGGTATGCTTGAACCACCAATCCCATTCCTCGGGCGTATTGAACGCCTCGCAGGTCAGTTGCCAGTACAGCAGATTGGCTTTTTCCGCTTCGTTGCGATAGGACTCGACACAAAGGTACTTGTTTTTTTTGCCGACCCTTTCAAATTCGCGCAGCGCCTTGTCAAGATCGTAGTTGTGCAGGTTGTGCAGCGTGGTCAGGGATATCACCAGATCGAAATGCCGGTCCGGATAAGGAAGCGAAATGGCATTGCCGACCTGGATCCGGTCCTTGATTTCTTCCTTGGCATTTTCGACCGCGTATTCGGAGATATCCAGTCCGAACACTTCTATACCGGGAACCACCTTCGTAAAGTCATAAAGCAGAAAACCCTTGCCGCAACCGACGTCGAGAATTTTGTCGCCCGCCTTCAGCCCGTAATGTTCGGCCATCATGCGCGCAACTTTCTCCCAGCGGCCTTCAATGTAGCGGTATCCGCCGTAACAGATGCGGCGGTCGCCGTCCCAGTAATCGTATCCCCACTGTCTGGCCAGGGCCGCAGCCTTGGCTTTCGGAAAATCCGGGTCGTTTACCCGTGCGAGGTAATCGCGCTTCGTGCTCTTGTGTACCACTGACATGAAATCAACGTATGCCATATCAATCATTCCCGAGAGACTGCAAGATCAGTTCGGCCTTGGCGAGTTGAAGGCGTTTTGCCGACGCCTCGTCCAGTTCCGGATCGGCAAATTTTCTGCGCGCCATGTTGACGGGGTGAAACAACGCAAGGGCGATGCAACACCATTTGATTTTGTATACGGGACGCAATAGCAGCGCTTTGCGCTTCAGGGTGTCGCGTCCGGGAAATTCTTGCAGGCATCGATCCAGAAACCCGGTGAAATATTCTCCCGGAACGGGGATCGACAATTGTGCGAAGAAATCCCCGGCCATTCGCGCCGGGTCGTCCCACCCGGCGTATTCGAAATCAATAAAACAAATGCCGCCGTCGGGGCGTGCCAGGGCATTATGGAAACCGAAATCCGAAGGCGACACGCAGCGCTGGTTTTCCGGCAGCGATGCGCCGCAGTCGATGCCCTGCGCGGCCGCGTCGCGCCCCGTCGATTCGCACAGCGACTTCCAGTATTCGCCGAGTTTTCCAAAAAACGGCAGGGCACGGGCGTTTTCTTCGTCCGCAGGGTCTATCGCAAGCAATTGGTCGACGCGCCGGCTGATGAGCGTCAGGTGATCGTTGATGGAAAACGCGGCTTCAGATGCCAGCGGCAACCCGCGGGCGCCGATTCTTGCGTCAGCCGCGTTCAGCGCACAGAAGAACGCAGCGGCCTTGTCGACTTCGTTCGCGCCGATTTCCCCGACCTGGAAGTGACGGCCATCGACAAATTCGTAAATGGCGACATTTGATGCCTCATCCCGCGCAATGGCACGCGGCGACATCCCGGCGGCAGCGCCTTCCGCGTACTTCGAAAACAAGAACTCGCCGGACAGCCGGTCGCGTTCGTCGGCGGGATGCCTGAAGTAGGCTTTTGCGAGGTAAGGACCATCGGTCGTATCAACCCGGTAGGTCTTGTTGTTACCACCCCTGCGGCAGGGGACGATCGATTTGATCGCCACATTATTGCTGATTCCACACAGCAGTTTTTTTGCGACGGCTGCAACGTCGGTATCGGAAATTTCAGGCATTCAGGATGGTGCAAATTTCTTTCCATGAACCCGCGCGTCGTACATCCGGGTGAATTTCGGCCGGGTGGTTGGCGTCCGGATCAAACAACAACTTGCGCACGTTTGGCGACATCGTTTCCGCGAGAAGAATTTCCGGCAGATCGTCCACAAAGACATCGCAACCCAGCGTGTCGATACGCGCCAGCTTGGCGGCCTTGGTCAGCTCAAAATAAATCCGCTCGTCCGTGAATTGCGGTTTCCCGCCGGACTGCAGGTTGTTGTCGATCCAGGCGCGGGCTGCGGCATGCAGGTCATACTGCGGCCCCGCAAACGGATGACGGGTCTTGTGACTGACGATGCTCATTTCATGTCCGGCCGTTCGTGCCCACGCCATGAAAGCCGCAAAGCCGGGATAAAGCGCGGCGTCGCCCATTCTTGCGCCGTAAACATAGCCCTGCATTTCTATCCAGGTTTCTTCGCGACCGGATTTGCGCAGGAAATCGCGCACGGCGACCTTGTTTGCCGCGGTCTCCGCGGGAATCAGTTTTTGCTCGAGCGCAACCCGATGAAACACATGGTCGTAGCTGACGATCGTGTTATCAAAATCGATGCCGATGTGCATTTTCTAGCGGCCAAGAAACCCGAGAACCGAGCGCGCGATCAGATCGCCGGACAGCCCGAATTTCGTTCTCGCATATTCCTGATCCCCGATCTCGTGCATGAATGCATCATCGGTGCCGAGAATCAATTGCGGGACTGCGCATTTTGCGCCCGCCCGCCATTCCGCAATCGCGCTGCCCAGTCCGCCGATTTTTCCGTGTTCCTCGATGGTGACGATCAACTTGAAGCGCTTCGCCGCCGCATTCAGATAATCGCTGTCCAGCGGCTTCACCGTGTGAAAGCTCACGACTTCCGCGGAAATACCTTTTGCAGAAAGGAGCCCGGCGGCCGCCAGTATTTCCGGCATGATCGTGCCCGCGCCGACGAGGGTGATTTCGTTGCCGGGTTTCACCGTAATGGATTTGCCCAGTTGAAAGTCCACCGCTTTTTCGTGAATCGCCGGTTCGCCTTTCTTGCCGATGCGGATATAAACCGGGCCGTCATGCCTGAGCGCGGCACGCAACGCTTCGCGCATCTCGGTAATGTCGCAGGGGGCCACCACGGTCATGCCGGGCAGGGTTCTCAAAATCGCCAGGTCTTCAAGCGAATGGTGGGTCGGGCCCAGTTCGGCATAGGAGAGGCCGGATCCGGTCCCGACGATCACGACCGGGACGTTGTGATAACAGGCGTCCACCCTGATCTGTTCGAAACAGCGGGTCGTGGTAAACGGGGTGATGGTGTAGACGATCGGTCGCAGTCCCGATAGCGCCATTCCCGCGGCGACCCCGATCATATTGGCCTCGGCGATGCCGCAGTTCAGAAAGTGCTGCTCACCGACGTCTTTTAATTTGTCAAAAAGTTTGTTGCCGATGTCGCCCGACAACAGCACAACGCGGTTGTCCTGTTTCGCGAGTTGCGTAACTTCCTGCGCAAAGGCGTTCCTCATGACTTGATTCCCAGTTCGATACCGGCGGCCTCGACTTCTGCGGCAGTCGGAATTCGATAGTGCCAGTTGTTGTCATCTTCCATGAACGTGACGCCACTGCCCTTTACGGTGTGCGCAATGAGGGCGGTGGGGCGATCCTGATCCTGCCGGGCAAAATTTTGCAACGAGCCGAGTATCGCGGGGATATCGTGTCCGTCGATTTCCGCGCAGTTCCAGCCAAAGGCGCGCCATTTGTCGGCCATCGGCGCCAGCGCCATGATTTCTTCGCTGCGACCGGTCGCCTGCCATTTGTTGTAATCGACGATCACGCAAAGATTTTTGACCTTCTGTGCGGCGGCCAGCATCGCCGATTCCCAAATCGAGCCTTCATTGCATTCGCCATCGCCGAGGAGCACAACGACCCTGTAGTCAAGCTGATGAATTCGTCCCGCCATCGCCATGCCGAGCCCGATCGGCAAGCCGTGACCAAGCGATCCCGTGGCCGCTTCGATGCCCGCCAGATGGTCGGGGGTCGGCGGATGCTCGCCGAAGAGGCTGCCGTTTTGTCCATAGTCGTCCAGCATTTTCGCGGGAAAGATGCCGCGCATCGCCAGCACCTGAAACAGGGCGGGCGCACCATGGCCCTTGCTGAGTATGAATCGATCGCGCGCCGGGTCTTTGGAATTGTCCGGATTGACCCTGAGAAAACTGAAATAAAGCGCGGTCAGAATATCGGTGCAGGACAGGCAGGTGCCGAGATGAGGCGTGCCGGTCTTGTGCGAATTCCGGATGATTCTGAAACGCAATTCATGCGCGTGTGCGCGCAGCTGTTGCAAGTCGAGCATTTTTGATGCCGTCATGTCGTTAATTCCTGAAGAACGCCTGGACCGTTTTGACGATGTATGCAACCTCTTCGTCGCTTAATTCGGGATAGATCGGCAGGCTGAGCATGGTCTGCGTGTCACGTTCCGCATTCGGAAAGTCCCCCTTGTGGTAACCGAGATAGCCGGCGGCCTGTTGCAGATGAATGGGTACGGGGTAGTGGACGCGGGTGTCTACGCCTTCCCGCAGCAGATGTGCCGCCAGCGCATCGCGGCGGTCGCTGCGAATGATGAAATTGTGGTACACGCATTCTTCCCATGGTTGATCGACCGGAACCCGCACAAAATCCTGCATGCCGGCACGGTAGATCGACGCAATTTCCCGGCAGCGCCGGTTCCAGCCGTCAAGATGGGCAAGTTTGATTTCTGCAAACGCAGCCTGCATGGTATCCAGGCGCGAATTGAATCCCCATATCTCGCATTCGTCGCGATTACGCAGGCCGTGATTGCGTAGCTTACGCAATATTCCGGCAAGCTCTGCGTTGTCGGTTGCTATCATGCCGCCGTCGCCGTAAATGCCGAGGTTTTTGAGCGGATGCAGGCTGAACCCGGCTGCGGTGCCCAGCCCGCCGACGCGCTTGCCGCGATAGCGTGCCCCGATTGCCTGTGCTGCGTCTTCGATGACGTGAATATTCCGTTCCGCGGCGAGCGCATTGATCTCGTCCATCGGCGCGGGGCGGCCGGTGAGGTGCACCGGCATGATGCCGCGTGTGTGCTTGGTGATTGCTTTCGCGACCGCGGATGGATCGATATTGAAGTCGGCCCCGCAATCGACCAGGACCGGACGTGCGCCGACGGCGGCAATGACCCAGGCCGATGCAATGAAAGAATTTGTCGCGGTTATGACTTCGTCGCCCGCGCCGATGCC
Source organism: Betaproteobacteria bacterium (assembly GCA_025356695.1). The sequence continues at coordinate 5,812 of JANXSE010000130.1, read as the reverse complement.
GAGCGCTTTAAGACTGAGGAACAACGCGTCGGAACCATCGGCAACGCCGAGAACGTGTTTTACGCCGAGATATTCGGCCGCTTTGCGCTCGAACGTTTCGAGCGGGGCGCCCATGATGTATCCGCCGCTGCGACCGACGTCGAGGAATGCCTTGGTGAGTTCCGGCTCAAGACTGCGGAATTGCCGGGCGAGATCAACGAATGGAATATTCATGGACTAGTGATAAAACTGCCGCACAAGTTCAATGACACGATCCTGCTGTTCCCGCGTGATGAATTCATGCACGGGCAGCGATAAGGTTGTTGCGGCGATGCGCTCCGCGGTCGGGAAGTCGCCGATTTTATGGCCGAGGTTGCGGGCGGCTGGTTGCAGGTGCATGGGCACCGGATAATGAATTTTCGCGTCGACACCATTGGCGACGAGGTGCTTTTGCAAGGCATCGCGGTTTTCGCACAGCACCATGTAAAGGTGATAAACCTGATGAATATCCCGGTCGCGCTGCGGCACGGTGATTTGCGGGATGGGCCTCAGGTGGCGGTCAAAGTATTCCGCATTGGCGACGCGCGCCGCGGTGATCCCGAAAATTTTTCCGAGCATGTGACGCGCCACCACGGCCTGTAGCGTGTCGAGCCGCGAGTTGTATGCAAAGACCCGGCATTCGTCGCGCCCTGCAAGGCCGTGGTTTCGCAACAGGCGCAACTGGTCGGCGAGTGCGTCGGAATCGGTTGCGATGATTCCGCCGTCACCCCAGACGTTCAGATTTTTCAACGGGTGGAAACTGAAGCAGGCCAGCGTCCCGAGGGTGCCGGACGGACGGCCCTTGTAGGTGGCTTTGATGGCATGACAGGCGTCGCTGACAATCGGAATGCCGTGTTTGTGCGCGGTTGCCTCAATAACGTCCATATCGCACGGCTTGCCGGACCAGTGAACCGGCATGATTGCCCGGGTCTTTTTTGTGATTTTTTGTTCGATGCGATCGGCATCAATGTTGTAGTCGTCACCCGCATCGACAAAAACCGGCGTGGCGCCCGCGGTGACGATTGCGCCAATCGTTGCGTAGAACGTGAACGGTGTGGTGATGACTTCGTCGCCCTTGTCGACGCCAAGCGCCTTCAGGCTGAGAAACAGCGCATCGGTGCCGCTGCCGACGCCGATGGCATACCGCGCGCCGCTTAATTTTGCAAACTCCCCCTCGAATAAATCAACTTCGGCGCCGAGCGTGAAATCGCCGCGCACCACGACGTCGCGAATCTTGGCGAGAATCTCATCGCGGTCCGCAAATTGCTGGAGCAGGTAGTTATGGTTGATGCCCAGCAGGTTGGTTTGCCGGTATTGTTCGGGCAGAAAATTTCGGCTCGATGTCATGGTTGTTTTATAGGTCAGGCCTTGTGGATGTAGTTCAGGGGCAGGGACTTGATTTCGTCCAGATTGCGTTTGACCCAGTCGATGGTCTGGTCGATGCCTTGTTCGATGCTGACCTTGTCGCGCCAGCCCAGTTGCGTGCGCGCGCGGGTCGAATTCATCAGGTATGCCTGATCTTTTGCCGGGCGGTCCGGGGCGATTTCGGCAAGGGATGCGAATTCCACGCCCATGCGTTTGCAGATGATTTCCACGATCTCACGGATGGAAAAAAAACGTTCCGGCGAAAAATGATAGATTTCGCCGGGATTGCCAGCTTCCAGGCTGCAGAGAATTCCGTCGGCGATATCGGTGGAATATATGAATGCCCGAATCGCAGTACCGCCCCCGTGCAGTTGCAGTTTGCGACCGGTCAATGCGTAAATAATTGTGCGCGGAATGATCCGGTATAACTGCTGCCCGGGGCCGTAAAAATTGGCAAAACGTCCGAGCAGAACCGGGAATTTGTAGTGCTGGTGATAGGCGCGCAGACTGAGATCGATTGCGGTATGCGACAACGCATACGGGGTGCTTGGATTGCAATGCCACGTTTCTTCCAGCGGTGTTTCGTGGCTGCCGTACACTTCCGGCGTGGAAATCCTCATGTAGCGATCGAGCCAGTCGCAATTGCGCAAGTACTCGTGCAGCCGCACCTTGGCGACGATATTTGTCTGGTACCACTGGGCCGGATCCTGCCAGCTCTCTGCAACCATTCCCTGGCCGGCAAAATCAACGACGACCTGGGGGCGAAACACATCCATGCGTGCTTTTATCGCCGTAATGTCATGATTGATATCGGCTTGCACAAACGCATAGTGCCCGCGCGCTGAGGTTTGCTGGTACGGAAGAAATATTGGCGATGGCTCGGCAGACCGGTTAAATCCGACAACCTCCGCACCTTGCTCGATGGCGCGGGCTACAAAAGCGGCTCCGGCGAAAGAATTGCTGCCAAGAACGGCGTAACGGCTAAATCGCATGCGGTTGCGCAGGGGGATTTTCAAACAACCATTGCATCAGCATATGACCGACAACAAGTTGCAGGTCTTCGGAGACCTGCATGTCATCAACCGCAAAATGAATGGCGACATCGGCCAGCGTCTTGCTGCGCCCGCCCGAGTATCCGAGCACGGCGTAGGACTTCACCCGCATGACTTTTGCCTGCTCCAGCGCGGAAACGATGTTCGCTGAATTCCCGCTGCCCGAGAGCGCAATCAATAGATCGCCGGGATTCGCCTGCACGGCCAACTGCTCGGCAAATATTCGGTCGTAACCCGTGTCGTTTGCGAGGCAGGTGATGACTGCTGAATTGGCAGTCAATGCATTTACTCTGATACCGCCGCCGGTACGTTTGGCGACGCCATACAGCAAATCATTGGCAAGATGGATCGCATTGCCGGCGCTGCCGCCATTCCCGCACAGGAAAACCTGATGTCCGGTCGACCAGCATTCACGGATATCGGATGCCAGGTGCGCGACCTCCGACCAATCGGCGGTTTTAAGAACCGCAGCAAGTCTCTCGGCGTAGTCGCTAAAAAAACCGGTGGTTGGCGGGACGGATTTCACGCGGGCAGCCCTTTGAGCACCGTTTTCTCCATCCAGCGCAGATTGTAGTAATGGTCTTCATCCTTCAGCGCGCCGCCCCGGTATTTTTCGATGATTTCCACAATCGCGTGTTCGACAGATTTTTTCGGTTTGAATCCGGTTGCCAGCAATTTATCTGAATTGACGCGATACGACCGCGGGTCGTTGGAAGGACTGACGACGATTTCCGCCGGGACGTGTTTGACCACCATGTTGGCAATGTCAAGAATCGAGATGTTTTCAAATCCCGCGTTATAAACGCCGGTTATTTCCGGATGATCGATCAGGAAAAGATAAAGATCGGTTATATCGTCGATATGGACGTTGGGGCGGGTCTGATTTCCGCCAAAAACGGTGATTTTTTTGTTGGTCAACGCCTGCATGGTCAGCAAATTGACCGAAACGTCGAGCCGCATTCTTGGTGAATAACCGCAGACAGTGGCGGGACGCACGATTTGCACCGCCATGTCGTTTTTGTAACTCAACAGAACACGCTCACCGACCATTTTGGTCTTGTTGTATTCCGAGATCGGTTTGAGTTCCAGATCTTCGGTGACCTGCGGTTCGTCCTTGACCCCGTAAACGCTGCCGGACGACGCATAGATAAAATGTTTTATGCCGGCGCGCCGGGCTTTGTCGGCCAGCTGCATGGTTGCAAGCGCGCTGACTTCCCAGGTCAGCTTGGGATTCAGATCGCCGCAGGGGTCATTGGCGATCGACGACAAATGAATGATGCAATCAACACCGTCCAGCGGGACTTTTTCCGCGTCACGAATATCGCACTTGAGCGTGGTGAGCTTGGGGTGGGGCGACAGATAATTGCCAAACCATTGCAAATCCAGCGCGACAACATCGTATCCGCGCGACAATAATTTTGGAATCAGGACGTGTCCCTTATAGCCGCATCCACCGGTAACCAGTACTTTCATTGAACTTCCTTTGCCGAAGTCGATTAGATCAGTTGCCTGACCGCCGAAACATTATGTGCATTTCGAAAGGCGACGATGCGCAACCATTCAACAGGCACGCTACCGCCCTGCCGGATATTTCCAGCATGTTGATTTATAACGAGTTTTGCCCTAATGGACAAAACAAACAATTCAGTCCGGTGCCGATTCGAGGCGCAAAATGTCCGGTACCAGTAGCGGTATCGAGGTCGCTTCGCCCCTGAGTTCGTTCATTCGTTGCTGTGGCGCGGCGATCTCGGTCAATATGCGCGCGTCGTGCATTGCCACGTCGGCAATTTGGGTCCACACGGGTTTACCGAGAAACGAGGGGCGCGTGCTGGCCGGATCGTAAAGTCCGACGATCTGAAACTCGCGTTCCATGGCGCGCAAGGTTGCGATTTCGGCGAGGTCGGAGACCCCGCAGAGCAGCAAGCGTTGCCAGCGATTTTTTGCGCACTGATCAAGCAATCTGGCGCAGGAATCCCCGGCGGCCCGGTAAAACCCCAGTGAAGAACTGAGGTATTGCGCAGTAAGGCGGCTTTTTTCCGTGAAACCCGTCGGCGTAAGGTAGTACAGATAACGATTCGCCGGTGCTTGCTGAACTTTTACCCAGCCTTTTCGAACGCAGCGTTTCAGGTAGGAATTGGCGAGTCCGAGCGCGACGCCGAGCTGGCGCGACAGGTGGCGCTGGCTTAATTGCTCGTTACGCTGGACCGTATCCAGAATTTCGAGCGTAAGGCTTTCTTCGGGGTCTGACATAGCGTTCATTTTGTGAACACTATACCGGAAAAGTGAAATATATCAAGGCTAAGCGATATTTTCCTGCCAATTCATCGAACTACAGGTTCGATTTGGTCGGGATTGAGCTTCGCGCGCACTTGTCCGCCGACCAAATCCATCAAAATGACGACGCGTTCCCGGCTGCTCTTGGCGATCAAAATGCCTTCGTAACCTGCAAGTGGGCCGGAAACCACGCGCGCTAGGCCTCCAATGACGAGCTCGGGTTGCGCCCATTCATGCAGGCCCTCCGCGTTGTGCCGCGACTTCAGGTAGTCAACTAATGCGTCTGGCACGTGCGCCGGCTCTGCGCCGAAGCGCACCAGCGAGGTGACACCCAGCGTCGAACGGATCGGCGCCCAGTTGTCGGAATGCGAATCGAGATGAATGAAGAGATAACGCGGGAACAGCGGTTCGACTACCAGTTGCCGGTTGCCGCGGCGCGTGCGCCACATCCGGATTTGCGGAAAATAAACCTCGTATTCCTGACGCAACAGGTTCTCGACAGCGCTTTTTTCCTGGCGCGGTTTTGCGTAGACGAGATACCAGTTTTTTCCCGTGCGTACGGAAGCGCTCATCTTGTCGGCCTGCGGTCCGCGTGCTATTCGTTGATGATATCGAGCAGGTACCTGCCGTAGGCGGTTTTGGCGAGTTTGTGTGCCAATGCCGTCAACTGATCCGCGGAAATGTATTTCATGCGGTAGGCAATTTCTTCGGGACATGCCACTTTCAGCCCCTGACGTTTCTCAATCGTCTGGATGAAATGCGACGCCTCCAGCAGCGAGTCGGGCGTGCCGGTATCCAGCCATGCCCGTCCGCGCCCCATCATCTGCACCTGCAGATTGCCGGCGGACAGATAGTGCTTGAGCAGATCGACGATCTCGAGTTCGCCGCGCGCGGAGGGTTTGAGCGATTTGGCGACCGCGGATGCCTGGTTGTCGCAGAAATAAAGCCCGGGGATCGCAAATTTCGATTTCGGTTGCGCCGGTTTTTCCTCGAGGCTGATCGCGTGGCCGGTCTTGTCGAACTCGATGACGCCGTAGCGCTCGGGGTCGGTCACCTGATAGGCAAAGATGGTCGCGCCGGCTTTGGATTCCGCCGCCTGCCGC
>JANXSE010000127.1 GCA_025356695.1 Betaproteobacteria bacterium | reverse complement strand
GTCAGATGCGCCGGCAGTTCGTTCGATGAAAATGCATCGAGAAAAATAATGTCATACGGTTCGCGCACCGCCTCGATGAAGGCGCGCCCGTCGGCAGCGTGTGCGCGCAGCGTCGCATCCTCGCGAAAACCGAGAAATTTTTTCGCCACGTCGATGACTTGCGGATCGATATCGACCGCATCGATCGCGGCCTCGGGATAGTGTTTGCGCAAAAACATCGGCAGCGTACCGCCGCCGACGCCGACCACCAGCATGCGGCGCGGCTTGTCGGTGAGTGCCAGACCAACGAACGCCGAGCGCGTGTACTGCAAAGCGAGAAAATCGGGGTCGCCCGGTTTGACCACGCTCTGCCGCGGGCCCGAGCGCCCGAAGCGCAGCGTGCGCACACCGCCGTCGTCTTCGGTCACAACGATAGTGCCGAACATTGACGGCTGCTCATGTAAAACCGTGTCGGCCGCACACAGCGCCGACAGCAGCAGCCAGCACAGAAAAAGGCCGCCGCGGCCGGCCTCACGCAACAATGGTGCTCTCTTCAATCGCATCGGCGTTGCTCCTCCCTGCGGATCTGCCGTTTTACCATGCCACGGCTCAATTCAAAGTGATGCCTGCATCCTTGATGGCCTTCGACCAGCGCGCGATCTCGGTTTTCATGGTGTCCGCGAATTCACGCGGACTCGACAGCTGCGGCTCGATGCCGAGAGCGGCGATCTGTTCGCGGTATTCGCTGCTGCCGGAAATTACTGCCATTTCACTGTGCAGGCGATTGGCAATCGCTGCCGGCAGATTGCGCGGCGCCGACAGACCGTACCAGGTCACCACGTCATATCCCGGCACGCCGGCTTCCGCGATGGTCGGCATATCCGGCGCCAGTGCGGAACGGCGCCCGCTCGACACGCCCAGTGCGCGCAGGCGTCCGGCGCGTGCGTGTTGCAGCGAGGCGCCTATAGTCACCATCGTGCATGGCACTTCCCCCGCCAGCGCCGCAGTCAACGCCGGACCGGTGCCTTTGTACGGCACGAAGTTAAGGCGTATGCCCGCCATGTTCGCGAACGATGCACTGGCGAGATGACCGATGCCGCCGGTGCCTGTGGTGCTGACATTGATCTGGTCGGGTTTTGTTTTCGCCAGCGCGATGAATTCCTTCACCGAATTGACTGCCACCGTCGGATGCACGGTCAGCATGAACGGCGTGTAGGCGAGCATGCCGATGGCGGTGAAATCGCGCAGCGCGTCGTACGGCAATTTGCGCTCCCACGCCGAAGTCATGGCAAACGACGCGGTTGCAAACAGCAGCGTATAGCCATCGGGCGGGCTTTTCGCCACGATGTCGGCGCCGATCACGCCGGCCGCGCCCGGCCGGTTGTCGATAACGAAAGGCTGGCCGAGACGCTCGGCGACGCGCAGCCCGAAGATGCGCGCCACCGTGTCGGAACCGCCGGGCGGGAACAGCACGACCAGCCGGATCGGCCGCTGAGGATATGACGGCACGTTGTCCGCTGCATACGCGATCATGCAGACCAATGCCTGCACTGCAGCCACTAACGCTACACCAATTTTCCGCATCCATCCCCCCAACTCACAGATGCCGCGCGTTTTACCCCTTCCCCCTCAAGGGAGGAGGAAGCCCGCTTGCATTGCCTCAGACGAACCTACTTCTCGACCGTCGCAGCCTCGATCTTGTAGTGCTCGTCGAGGCCGATCAGGTCTTCGCATTCCTTGCGCCACTTGATCATGTTGTCCGGATCGAGGCCGCTGCGCCCGGTTTCCATGAACGACTGGACGACGGTCTTCATCGCCTGCACTGCGGGGCACAGCAATTGCGTCGGATAAGTGCCCATCTTGTAGCCCATGTCCTCGTATTCCTGACGCGAGCGGACCGGGCGCTTGATGCGGTTGCCTTCGCTTACCACGTAGACGACGGGCCCGTTGATCTCTTTAGGCGCCAGCTTCATTTCCTCTTCATTGTTCGGAAAGCACATGATCATCTCGGCGCCCGCTTCGAGATAGCGGTTGGCGCGTTTGACGCCCTCGGCGAAGCCGCTGGTCGCCATGCAATCGGTGCGGCCCATAATGACAAAATCCGGATTGGTTTTGGCGGCAACCGCGTATTTGATCTTGTCGACCATTTCTTCGCACGACACCGTGTGCTCGACATATTTATGATAATGCGCGCGCTTCGGAAAAATCTGGTCTTCGATGTGCATGCCGGCGATGCCGGTGCGCTCGAGTTCTTTGACCGAGCGCATCACGTGCAGGGGCTCGCCGAAACCGGTACCGGCATCGACGAACACCGGAATCTTCACCGCCGAGGTGACGTAATGACAAAGCGTCGCCA
>JANXSE010000125.1 GCA_025356695.1 Betaproteobacteria bacterium | reverse complement strand
GAGCCGACCATCGACTACGTTGTCACTAAGGTGCCGCGTTTCGCTTTCGAAAAATTCCCGCAGGCCAACGACCGCCTGACCACGCAGATGAAGTCGGTTGGCGAAGTGATGGCGATGGGTCGCACTTTTCAGGAATCGTTCCAGAAGGCGCTGCGCGGGCTGGAGGTCGGTGTCGACGGGTTGAACCAGAAGACCACTGACCGTGAAACGATCGAAAAAGAACTCGGCGAACCCGGGCCGGAGCGTATTTGGTACGTCGGAGATGCGTTCGAGAACGGCTTTACGCTGGAGGAAGTTCACCAGTTGACCAAAATCGATTTGTGGTTTCTTACGCAAATCAAGGAAATCGTCGATCTCGAAATGGATCTCGACGATCGCAAGCTGGAAGATATCGATACGGTGACGCTGCGCATGTTGAAGCGCAAAGGCTTCGCCGACCGCCGGCTGGCCTATCTGATGAAGACGACCGAAACGGCGGTGCGCGCGCACCGGCATGCGCTCGGCATTCGTCCGGTCTACAAACGTGTCGATACCTGCGCGGCGGAATTCGCCACGCGCACGGCCTATATGTACTCGACCTACGAGGAAGAGTGCGAGGCGCAGCCGACTGACCGCAAAAAAATTATCGTGCTCGGTGGCGGACCCAATCGCATCGGGCAGGGCATTGAATTTGATTACTGCTGCGTGCATGCATCGTTGTCGCTGCGCGAGGATGGTTTCGAAACCATCATGGTCAACTGCAATCCGGAGACGGTGTCCACCGACTACGATACCTCGGACCGTTTGTATTTCGAGCCGGTGACGCTCGAAGATGTCCTGGAAATCGTACATGTCGAGAAACCGTTCGGCGTGATCGTGCAGTACGGCGGACAGACGCCGCTCAAACTGGCGCGCGATCTCGAAGCCAACGGTGTGCCGATCATCGGCACCTCGCCGGATTCAATCGACGTCGCCGAAGACCGCGAACGGTTTCAGAAACTGCTGCACAAACTCAAGCTCAAGCAGCCGCCGAACCGCACCGCGCGCAGTGCGCAAAAGGCGCTGGCACTCGCGACTGAGATCGGTTATCCGCTGGTAGTGCGGCCGTCGTATGTGCTGGGCGGCCGCGCGATGGAAATCGTACACGAGCAGAGCGAACTCGAGCGATATATGCGCGAGGCGGTCAAGGTTTCAAACGATTCGCCGGTGCTGCTCGACCGTTTTCTGAACGACGCGACCGAAGTCGATGTCGACGCCATCTGCGACGGCAAGGACGTCTTGATCGGTGGCATCATGGAGCATATCGAGCAGGCCGGCGTGCATTCGGGCGACTCGGCCTGTTCATTGCCGCCGTTTAGTTTGACGCCGGCGGTGCAGGACGAACTGCGCCGCCAGACCGTTGCAATGGCCCACGCGTTGAAAGTCGTCGGCCTGATGAACGTGCAGTTCGCCATCCAGAAAAATCCGCAGGAGGGCGGGGCGGACGTGATTTACGTATTGGAGGTGAATCCGCGCGCGTCACGCACTGTGCCGTTTGTCTCCAAGGCGACTGGTCTGCCACTGGCGAAGATTGCGGCGCGTTGCATGGCGGGCAAGTCGCTGGTTGCGCAGAACAGTCTGCACGAAGTGGTGCCGCCGTATTTCTCGGTGAAGGAGGCGGTGTTTCCTTTCATTAAATTCCCGGGGGCTGATACCATTCTCGGCCCGGAGATGAAATCGACCGGCGAGGTCATGGGAGTTGGCGCGACTTTTGGCGAGGCGTTTATCAAATCGCAAATCGCAGCCGGCGACCGTCTGCCGGTTTCGGGCAAGGTTTTCGTCAGCGTGCGCGATGCGGACAAAGTCGCCGTGGTGCCGATTGCGCAGGAACTGGTGGCGCTGGGGTTCCAACTGGTGGCGACGCGTGGCACTGCATCGGCACTGGCCGCGGCAGGCATCGCTGTGCTGCCGATGAACAAGGTGGCCGAGGGTCGGCCGCACGTGCTTGATATGATCAAGAACGGCGAAATTGCACTGATCGTCAACACAGTCGAGGAGAAACGCGCGGCGGTGCGCGATTCCTATGCGATCCGGCGCGCAGCCCTGCAAAGCAGGATTACCGTTTATACGACGCTGGCCGGCGCGCGTGCGGCATGTACTGGCATGCAACAGTCGCGCGACCTCAAAGCCTACGACGTGCAGGGTCTGCACAAACGCATCGCCCAACCGGTCAATTAAGCGTTTACTGAATTACGGGTGCCACCATGAGCAAGATTCCATTGACGGTTAATGGCGCGGAAAAACTGCGCAACGAACTGCATGATCTGAAATCGGTGAAGCGTCCGCAGATCATTGCCGCCATCGCCGAGGCGCGCGCGCACGGCGATCTTTCTGAAAACGCCGAGTATGCGGCAGCGAAAGAACGCCAGAGCTTCATCGAAGGCCGCATCGCCGAGATTGAAAGCAAGTTGTCCAATGCACAGGTCATTGACCCGGCCACGCTGGACGCGGACGGGCGCTGCGTCTTTGGGGCCACGATCGAACTTGAGGATATGACCAGCGGCGACTCGGTGACCTACCAGATCGTCGGTGACGATGAGGCCGACATCAAATCCGGCAAGATTTCAATCAGTTCGCCGATCGCGCGCGCGCTCATCGGTAAATCCGGGGGCGACGTTGCCGACGTGCAGGCGCCGGGCGGGCTGCGCAGTTTCGAAATCATCAAGGTTAAATACGTCTAGCCATGCGCAGCTTTGCCGATGGATTGCATGCAATTGCTTTGACGTTGTGGATCGGCGGCATGTGGGCGGTCGGTTTACTGGTGGCGCCGACACTGTTTTATTCGATGGGCGACCGCGTTGTCGCGGGCAGCATCGCCGGCAAGCTTTTTACGCTGGTCGCTTATATCGGCATCGGCTGTGCGACCTACTTGCTGCTGTTCCGGGTGGTCCGTTTCGGCGCGGCGGGTTTGAAGCACGGACGCTTCTGGATTGTGCTGACAATGCTGGTGCTGATTCTGGCCGGGCAATTCGGCGTGCAACCGGTGCTTGTTGCCATCAAGGACCAGGCTCTGCCGGCAGAAGTCATGGAAAGCGTGTTTAGGGACCGCTTTGCGACCTGGCACGGTGTTGCCAGCGTGCTCTACCTGATCGAATGCCTGTTGGGTGTGGTGCTGGTCTGGCTGCAGGGCCGCAACCCGGACTAACTCTGGTAGCTCCGTTTCGTGCGGCGGGGCTGTTTTCGTTTGCGCACATGTTTCTTCGCCGGTTGGTGCGCCTCGGGATGCGGACGGTAAACGACCAGAATTTTGCCGATGTGCTGTACCGGGGCGGCCGAGAGCGTGTCGCACAGCTCTTTCAGCAGGGCGGTGCGCGTTTCGTGTTCATCCGAAAAGACACGGATTTTGATCAGTTCGTGGCTGTCGAGGCTGCGGTCGATTTCCTGCAGGACGGTTGCCGTCAGGCCGCTGTCGGCGACCATTACGATGGGATGCAGAAGATGCGCGCGGGCGCGCAATTCGCGGCGTTGGGCCGATGTGAGTTCTAGGATCATGATTGCGCCGGAGTCTAACAGGTTGTCGACGAGGTGGGCATGCCCGGCCGGATAGTCCGCTCCGAAACGGTTCGAATTTGATCGCTGCATACGATGTTATTTTTTCAGGCTGGTTTTGCCGACGCCGCGTGGCGGGTCAAAGGCTGATTTTGCAATGAAGCGCTCGAAAACAAGCCATCAATGGATGCGTGAGCACGTCAACGACGTGTACGTCAAACGCGCACGCAGCGAGGGCTATCGCTCGCGTGCCTCATACAAATTGCTGGAAATCGCGCAGCGCGACAAGTTATTGCGTCAGGGTATGACGGTGGTCGATCTCGGGGCGACGCCGGGCGGCTGGTCACAGGTCGCGCGGGCGCAGGTTGGTCCCCGCGGCCTGGTCTTTGCCCTCGACATTCTAGAAATGGAGCCGTTGCCGGGCGTGACATTTTTGCTGGGAGATTTTCGCGAGGCAACAGTGGAAGCGCAATTGAGTGCTGCGCTGGCCGGGCGACCGCTGGACCTTGTATTAAGCGATATGTCGCCCAACATCAGTGGTATCGCCCTGAGCGATCAGGCGCGTGCGATGCATTTGGCTGAACTTGCGCTGGAATTTGCCGTAAAACATTTGAAACCCGGCGGCTCGTTTCTGGTCAAAGTGTTCCAAGGGTCTGGATTTCAAGAATTTTTCAAGGCCATGCAGGCACAGTTCGAGAAAGTATCTACCCGCAAGCCGGAGGCGTCACGCGGCCGCAGCAACGAGCTTTATTTGCTCGGCAGCAAGTCACGCAACACGCAGGAAGCAGACGCCGGAGGCGAACTGACGTAACTCCAGAAAAGAGTTTAGAATTGTCGCGGAAACGCATTGTTTTGCATCGCAAATAGCGAGAGGCACAGTTGAATCAATTGATTAAGAACGTGGCGGTCTGGCTGGTCATCGCGCTGGTGTTGATGACCGTGTTTAACCAGTACAGCAAGAACCAGTCGGCGCAAAGCGTCGTCCCGTACTCGCAGTTCATGGATGAAGTCAAAAACGGCCGCGTTAAATCCGCGCTGGTCGAAGGACGCACCGTGCGCTGGCAGGCGATCGACGAGCGCAAGTATGTGACCTATAGTCCCGGCACGTTGGGCGATCTGTGGATGGTCAGCGACCTGCTCAAGGCCGGCGTCAAAGTCGATGCCAAGCCCGAGGAGGAACAATCCTTCCTGTCGGCCTTTTTCTTCTCGTGGGGGCCGATGCTGTTGCTGATCGGCGTCTGGATCTTCTTCATGCGCCAGATGCAAGGCGGTGGTCGCGGCGGTGCGTTTTCCTTTGGCAAGAGCCGGGCGCGCATGATGGACGAGAGCAACAATACCGTGACCTTTGGCGACGTTGCAGGTTGCGAAGAAGCCAAAGAAGAAGTTGCCGAACTGGTCGAATTTTTGCGTGACCCGAGCAAGTTTCAAAAACTCGGCGGCCGTATTCCGCGCGGCGTATTGATGGTCGGCAATCCTGGGACTGGCAAGACCCTGCTGGCGCGCGCGATTGCGGGTGAGGCCAAGGTTCCGTTTTTCAGCATTTCCGGTTCTGACTTTGTTGAAATGTTTGTGGGTGTAGGCGCTGCGCGTGTGCGCGATATGTTTGAGCAGGCGAAAAAACACGCGCCTTGTATCGTCTTCATCGATGAAATCGACGCGGTGGGGCGCCAGCGCGGCGCCGGTCTTGGCGGCGGCAACGATGAGCGCGAGCAGACGCTGAACCAGTTGCTCGTCGAAATGGACGGTTTCGAAGGCACCGCGGGGGTCATCGTGATTGCGGCGACCAACCGGCCGGACGTGCTTGATCCTGCACTGTTGCGGCCTGGCCGTTTCGACCGACAGGTGGTAGTGCCGTTGCCGGACATTCGCGGTCGCGAACAGATTTTGCTGGTGCATATGCGCAAGGTGCCGGTGGCGCCCGACGTCAAAGCTGAAATTATTGCGCGCGGCACGCCGGGCTTTTCCGGCGCCGATCTCGCAAACCTCGTCAACGAGGCGGCGTTGTTTGCTGCGCGCAAGAACAAACGCCTTGTCGACATGGATGATTTCGAGCAGGCGAAAGACAAGATTTACATGGGCGCCGAGCGTCGCTCGATGGTCATGCCGGAAGACGAGCGCGTTACGACTGCTTATCATGAGGCGGGGCACGCGGTGGTCGCCTATACGCTGCCGAAGGCAGACCCTGTGCACAAGGTGACGATTATTCCGCGCGGTCGCGCGTTGGGGGTGACCTGGATGCTGCCGGAACAGGATCGCCATGGCAAAGACCGCGAGCGCCTTTTTCAGGATATTTCCGTGTCTCTCGGTGGCCGCATTGCCGAAGAGGTATTTCTCGGACAGATGACGACAGGTGCCAGCAGCGATTTCCAGAATGCCACCAGCCTGGCGCGCCGCATGGTGACGGAGTGGGGCATGTCGGACGCCCTGGGCCCGGTTGTTTACGGCGAAAACGACGGCGAGGTTTTCCTCGGGCGTTCGGTTACGACGCACAAGAACGTGTCTGAGGCCACCATGCAGAAGGTGGATGCCGAAATCCGCCGCATCATCGACCAGCAATATGGCGTCGCGCGCAAAATTATCGAAGATTCGCGCGACAAGGTCGAAAAAATGGCGAAGACACTCCTTGAGTGGGAGACGCTGGACGCTGAGCAGTTGAAAGACATCATGGAAGGGCGCGAACCGCGTCCGCCCAAACCGGCAACGACGACCACCAGCGTGCCGCCCAAGGATGTGCCGCCGAGCGCGGCTGCCACCGCGGCGACGGGCACGACCTGACGCGGTTTTTCGGATCAAGGATTCGGCGACGGTTTGATCCGTCGTTCGAATCCGGACTCCCGGTTCCGGACGTCGATGCAACTTCACTGCGGTAAATACCGGCTTGATCTCGGGCGGCCCCTCATCATGGGGGTTGTCAATGTGACGCCGGACTCGTTTTCCGACGGTGGCCGCTTCGCATCGGCTGCTGCTGCCGCAGCCCATGCCAGGCAACTCATTGATGAAGGCGCCGATATCATCGACATCGGCGGCGAATCGACAAGGCCTGGAGCGCTGGATGTCGACCTCGATGAAGAACGCCGCCGCGTCATGCCTGTGCTTGAGCGGTTGGCGAACATTACCGTGCCGGTGTCGATCGATACGCGCAAACCCGAAATCATGCGCGAGGCCATTGCGTTCGGGGTATCCATGGTGAATGACATTGAAGCACTGCAGGTGCCGGAGTCGCTTGCGGTGGTGGCTGGCAGTAACGCGGCAATCTGTTTGATGCACAAGCGTGGCGCGCCCGCGACCATGCAGGCCCGTCCCAGTTATGCTGATGTCGTTGCCGAGGTTGCCGGATTTCTCGGCGCCAGGGTGGCGGCGGCTCGCGCGGCCGGCATTGCGATGGAACGCATTGTCGTCGACCCCGGCTTTGGGTTCGGCAAGGCACTGGCGCATAATCTGCAACTGTTGAGAAGTTTGCGCGAGACCGCGCCGCACGGGATCGCGCTGCTGGCCGGGCTGTCGCGCAAGTCGATGCTGGGGCAGATCACCGGTCGCGAGGCGGGGGAACGCGTTTACGCCAGTGTGGCGGCGGCCGTGATCGCGGTGCAAAACGGCGCGCATATCGTGCGCGTGCACGATGTGGCTGCGACACGCGACGCACTGGCCGTGGTGAACGCCGTGCGAGAATTGCCGTCGGCATAGATTGCCTGCGGATTTTTTGTGATGGAAGTACGATGAAGAGAAAATATTTCGGCACCGACGGCATACGGGGCAAGGTCGGCACAGCGCCGATCACTCCCGATTTTGTCCTGCAGCTCGGTTATGCTGCGGGTCGAGTGCTTGCACGCGAGGGCAAGCGTGGCGAACGCCCGGCTGTTTTGATCGGCAAAGACACCCGTATTTCAGGCTACATGCTTGAATCCGCGCTGGAGGCCGGGCTGTCTGCGGCAGGTGTGGATGTGCTGCTGGTGGGCCCGATGCCGACGCCCGGTGTTGCGTATCTGACGCGGGCGCTCAGATTGTCGGCCGGTATCGTCATCAGTGCTTCACACAATCCGTTCGATGACAACGGTATCAAATTCTTCTCGGGCGATGGTGCCAAGCTGCCGGACAAAGTGGAAATGGCGATCGAGGCCGAACTCATGCGCCCGATGCAGTGCCGCAAATCGGCCGGCCTCGGCAAGGCGCGCCGGGTGGATGATGCGGCGGGCCGCTATATCGAATTCTGCAAAAGCACATTTCCGTCGAATCTCGATTTGCGCGGCATGCGTATTGTCGTTGATAGCGCCAATGGCGCGAGTTATCACGTGGCGGAGCCGGTTTTTCACGAGCTGGGTGCTGATGTGGTTGCGATTGCCAACACGCCCGACGGCATCAATATCAACCGCGAATGCGGGGCGACACATCCGTCAGCATTGCAGAAGGCTGTTTCGCGTGCCGGTGCGGATCTGGGCATTGCCCTCGATGGCGATGGCGACCGGGTATTGATGGTCGACAGCAAGGGCGAAATTTATGACGGCGACCGGCTCTTGTACGTCATCGCTGCCGAGCGCCGGCGTCTGCGCAAGATGAGCGGCGGCGTGGTTGGCACGTTGATGACCAATTTTGGGCTGGAACAGGCGTTCGCAAAATTGCGCGTGCCGTTTGCAAGGTCCGCGGTGGGGGACCGCTACGTTCTGGAAATGCTGAACAAACGCGGATGGCAACTGGGTGGCGAAAACTCGGGCCATATCGTTTGTCTGGACCAACACACGACGGGAGATGGCATCGTCTCGGCGTTGCAGGTTCTGGCGGCATTGCGCACGGCCAAGACGAGCCTCCCCAAGGCTGCCGCGGGCGTCAGTCTTTATCCACAGGTGCTTGTAAACGTGCGTATGCGTGAACGCTTTGATTTTGCGGCTGACCGCGGCGTCGTGCGGGTGGTCGCCGCGGCTGAAGCGATGTTGAAGGGAGACGGTCGCGTCTTGTTACGCGCATCGGGAACCGAACCGCTGATACGCGTGATGGTCGAGGGGCGTACCCGCCGAATCGTCGAGCGCTGCGCAGAGAACATTGCCGAGGCCGTTCGCGCCGGCGTCAAATCCTGACTTTTTGCGGATTATTCCTAATTATCAAGGCGCTCTGACGACTTTCGGGGGCGATTTGCATTGACCCTGTAAGCTGTCGACGGTAGAATCCGACGGTTTTAGGTAGTGGGCAGGATAATGCGCGGCAAGCTGGTAGCAGGCAACTGGAAATCGAATGGCGACCTGGTCGCCAACCGTCGATTGTTGGAGCAGATTCGCGCGTCCGCGGCATCGCTTCATGGAGTCGAGGCGGCTGTTTGCCCGCCGTATCCCTACCTTGCACAAGTACAGCAAATCCTCGGTGATTCGAATGTGGCGTGGGGAGGGCAGGACGTCAGCCAATTTGGCGCCGGCGCTTACACGGGAGCAGTGACGCCCGGCATGCTGACCGATTTTGGATGTAAATATGCCATTGTCGGCCATTCCGAGTGTCGCACCTTGTTTGCGGACACCGACGCCATTGTCGCGACGAAATTTGAGGCGGCGCGCAAGGCTGGCCTGGTGCCGATCTTGTGCTTGGGCGAGAGTTTGCAGGAACGCGAGTCGGGTGTGACCAAAGAAGTCGTCGGGCGCCAGCTTGATGCAGTCATCGCGATATCGGGCGTGTCTTCCTTGTCGCGTGCCGTTGTTGCCTATGAACCTGTGTGGGCGATTGGCACGGGCAAGACCGCATCACCGGCACAGGCGCAGGCCGTGCATGCGTTTATACGCAGCCGAGTCGCCGCATTGGATGCGCCGGTGGCGGTGAGTTTGCAGATTTTGTACGGGGGCAGCGTCAAGGCAGCAAACGCCAAAGAGCTGTTTTCGCAGTCTGATATTGATGGCGGATTGATCGGCGGCGCTGCCCTGGTGGCGGATGAATTCATGGCAATTTGCCGCGCGGCAGTTTCGCGCGTTTGAGATTTTAGGGGGTCGCATGGAAGTTCTGGTGATCGTTGTTCACGTCATCGCGGCGCTGGGCATTATTGGGCTGGTGCTGTTGCAGCATGGCAAGGGCGCCGACATGGGCGCTGCATTCGGCGGTGGCAGTTCCGGGAGTCTGTTTGGATCCAGCGGTTCGGCCAATTTCTTGAGCCGCACCACCTCTGTTATGGCCACCATATTCTTTTTGACGAGTCTGGGCCTGACCTGGTTTTCGGCGCACCGCGGCGAACACAAGGGCGTGATGGCGGCACCGCAGGAAAGTTCTGCGCCTGCGACGGCGCCCGCGACGACTGCTCCGGTGACTCCGGCCGAGAAGACGGACGGGGCGGCGGATTCAAAGGTCAAGGAAATACCGAAGTAGTTTGAATTCAAAGAATTGCGCATTGGGTTGGGTTTCCAATGCGGTATTTAGAAGTTTGCGCAGTTGCAGTGCCGACGTGGTGGAATTGGTAGACACGCCGTCTTGAGGGGGCGGTGGCGAAAGCTGTGAGAGTTCGAGTCTCTCCGTCGGCACCATTGGTGTCAAAGTGGCGTTGTTTGATCAATATCAAGCAATGACGATGTTTGCTGAGGCAGAATCAGCATCGTTATTCAGATCTTGATGGATCAAACTGCAGGTATGATTGCGATACGGCGGAAGATCGCCACCTACATCTCAACTCGGACGGGCCGGTTCGCTCATGCTAGCCAATTATTTTCCGATTCTTCTGTTTATCATTGTTGGCGCGGTGGTCGGTCTTGCGCCGATCATTCTGGGCGGTGCGGTGGGGCGCCTGCTAGGCGTGCACCGACCGAACAGCGAAAAGCTTTCGCCATACGAATGCGGGTTCGAGGCGTTCGAGGATGCGCGCATGAAATTCGACGTGCGCTATTATCTGGTCGCGATTCTTTTCATACTGTTTGATCTTGAAATCGCCTTCCTTTTTCCCTGGGCCATTGTTCTGCGCGAACTCGGCGCGTTCGGTTTCTGGGCAATGGTTGTTTTCCTGGCGATCCTCGTTGTCGGGTTCGTCTACGAATGGAAAAAAGGCGCGCTCGAATGGGAGTGACCGCCTAGGTCGTTTCTCCGCGCCCGGTGCAATGCCGGGCGGCAGGTTGCACCCGTATTGCCTTCTGCAATTTCTACCCCGTCTGAATTTCTTACGGCGCTGCGTGATGCAAGTCACCGGCGGCATATAAGATGGAAATTATCCGCAGCGATGTGGCTATCATAGGCGCCGGTGGCGCCGGTTTGCGCGCCGCCATTACACTGGCCGAAACTGATCCTTCGATTACGATCAGCCTGATCTCCAAGGTCTACCCGATGCGCAGCCACACCTGTGCCGCTGAGGGCGGGGCCGCCGGCGTGATCAAATCCGACGATAGCCTCGATCATCACTTTAACGACACGGTGGGTGGCGGCGACTGGCTGTGTGACCAGGATGCCGTTGATTATCTGGTGCAGGAGGCACCCAAGGAATTGTTGCAACTCGAACACTGGGGCTGCCCCTGGAGTCGCGAGGCAGACGGCTCGGTCGCTGTGCGTCCGTTCGGCGGCATGAAAAAGCAGCGCACTTGGTTCGCTGCAGACAAATCCGGATTTCACATTCTGCATACACTGTTCCAGACATCGCTCAGGTTTCCGTCGATAAAACGGTTTGACGAGTTTTACGCGACCGACCTCATCGTCGAAGATGGCCGTTGCCAGGGCTTTACCGCAATCGAAATGCGCAGCGGCCAGATGCGGCAGTTCCAGGCAAGTGCGGTGATTATTGCCGGCGGCGGGGCGGGTCGCATGTTCCCGTTTACCACCAACGGTGCGATCAAAACGGGCGACGGCATGGCTCTTGCCTATCGCGCCGGCGTCGCTCTTAAAGACATGGAGTTTGTGCAATATCACCCGACCGGGCTGCCCAATACCGGCACCCTGTTGACCGAGGCCTGCCGCGGCGAGGGCGGCATATTGCTCAACAAAAACGGGCGGCGTTTTCTGCAGGATTACGGCATGGGGCCGGAAACCCCGGTCGGCAAGCCGCAGCTGAAAACGATGGAGTTGGGGCCGCGCGACCGTGTCAGCCAGGCCTTCTGGCACGAGCAGAAAAAAGGCAACATGCTGCCGACCAAATACGGCGACTGCATGCTGCTTGACCTGCGCCACCTCGGCGAGAAAAAAATCAACGAGCGCCTGCCGCTGGTGCGCGACATGTCGATCAGTTATCTGAGCGTCGATCCGGTCAAGGATCCGGTGCCGGTGCGTCCGGTTGTCCATTACATGATGGGCGGCATCGATACGGATATCAAAGCGGCGACGCAGCTCCCCGGATTATTCGCGGCAGGTGAGTGCGCCTGTGTGAGCATCAACGGCGCCAACCGTCTGGGTTCGAATTCTCTCACCGAGATTCTGGTGTTCGGCCGTCGCGCGGCACTGAGCGCGATCGAGTTCATCGGCTCAGGGGTGAGGTATTCCACTGATGCGGCGCTGGCGGCGAAGGCGGCCACGGCGCAGGGTCGCATCCGCGCGCTGTTCGAGAAGTCTGGTGGCAAGGAGTCGATGGCCGGTCTGCGTCGCGAAATGATGGCGACGATGGAGGAAAACGCCGGCATTTATCGCGAGAAAGACGGCTTGTCCGCCGCCGTCGGCAAGCTCGGCGAACTGCGCCAGCGCTATGCCGAGGTCGAGTTGACCGATAAGACCAATGTCTATAACACCGACCTGTTGCAGGCGCTGGAACTGGGTTCGATGCTGGATTGCGCCGAGGCGGTCACTGCCAGCGCGCTGGCGCGCACCGAATCGCGCGGCGCCCACCAGCGGCTCGACTTTGTCGAGCGCGACGACAAGAAATTTTTGCGGCATTCGCTGGCGTACTTTCATGCGAAAGAGCCGCCGCGTATCGATTATCGCGATGTGGTTATTACAAAATCCCAGCCCGGCGTGCGTGACTACTCGGGGGATCACAAATGAGCGAGCGTGTCGTCGAACTGGAGGTGCTGCGCTACAACCCGGAAACGGACAGCGAGCCGCATTTTCAGCGCTATTCGGTTTCGTGCGAGGAAGAATGGGTGGTGCTTGATGCTTTAAACCGCATCAAGGAAAAGATCGACCCGACGCTGAATTACCGCTGGTCCTGCCATATGGCTGTATGCGGCAGTTGCGGCATGATGATCAACGGGGAGCCGAAGCTTTCGTGCAAATCCTTCCTGCGAAATTACCAAGGGGTGATTCGCGTCGAGCCGCTCGCGCATTTTCCGATTGAGCGCGATCTGGTCACGGTGATCGACGACTTCATGGACAAGTTCAAGCGCGTGAAGCCGTATCTGATCCCCAAAAAGGACAAACCGGTCAGCGAGGGTGAATTCAAACAGACGCCGGCCGAGCTGAAAAAATACAAGCAATATACTTTGTGCATCAACTGCATGCTTTGTTATGCGGCCTGTCCCGAATACGGGCTGACGTCGAAATTCATCGGGCCGGCCGCCATCTCGATGGCGCACCGCTACAACCTCGATTCAAGGGATGGCGGGCGTGAAGAGCGCCAGCAGGAAATTGCAGCAACCGAGGGCGTATGGGAGTGTTCGTTCGCGGGGGCCTGTTCCGATGTTTGCCCCGAGCATGTCGATCCGGCAAGTGCCCTGCAGCAGGTGAAAATCACCAGCACCGTCGATTGGTATACGGAGCATCTGATGCCATGGTTGAAAAAATGAGCCGCAAACCGTTTGTTCGCGAAGTTCCCAGGGTCAGCTGGTTTTTCGACCATCCGCGTTACATGCGTTATATGGCGCGCGAGCTGACCTGTTTGTTCGTCGGTGCCTATACCTTGCTGCTGGTGGTCGGGTTTGCCCGTCTGGCGCAGGGGCAGGCCGCCTACGATCTGTTTATCGAGTCGCTGAAAAGCACGCCAAGCATCGTGTTCCACGTGTTCGCCCTGTGCTTTTCGGTTTATCACAGTGCCACCTGGTTCAACCTCACTCCCAAAGCGCTGCCCGTGCAGATCGGTGAGGAATTCCTGCCGGACTGGGTGATTGCCGGCTTGCATTACGCGGTTTGGGTTGTCATATCAGTCGCGGCGCTTTTCCTGGCAGGAGTATTTTGATCATGGCCAAATCCAATAAGCCTATCGTCTGGGCACCGTTCGCTGCTGGCGGCACCGTCAGCGCGTTTTTGACGCCGGTATTGATCATCCTAACGCTGCTTGCGGCGATGGGCCATGCTCCCGACTTGCTGGCATATGACCGGCTGCGCGCATTTGCCGCCAACGGGCTGGTCAAGATTGCCATTGCCGGCGTGGTCTTTTTGAGTTTGTGGAGTGCCGCCCACCGGTTACGCATCACGTTTTATGATTTCGGTGTGCGCGCGGATACCGTTGTGGCGACGGTTGTTTACGCCATTGCCATCATTGCGACCGCGTGGACGGTAGCGAGCCTCGCAGTTTTGTGAAAAACTGTGGCGCAAGGGCGTTGTTGTAATTCCGCTTGATTCAAAAAAATAAAATCAGATTGCAGTTTGAATTCGTTTTAAGGAGGTTACCCAAACCATGAGCCCACCCCCGCCAATTGCCGTTCGCGAGCAGCTTCGCGAGGAACGTTTCAACATCGTATGGACGAAGGAACTGAACAAGGTCTTCGCCGATGTCGCGCCGTACTATGATCGTGCGAATTACGTCGCCAGTCTTGGTTTGTGGAACCAGTTCCTCAAGGCATTCATGTCGGTCATCGACGTCCGTCCAAATCAAAGAACGCTTGACGTTTGCGCGGGCACCAACGCAATCGGTATTGCGTTGATGCGCCGTGAGCCCACGCTCGAAGTGCATGCAATCGACCGCAGTGCGGAAATGCAGGCGGTCGGCCGCCAGCGCGCCGCGGACCGCGGTTTTCATATTCACAGCGTGATTGGCGACGTGCACAAGCTGCCGTTTCCCGATAACCACTTTGACGTCGTGACACTGCAGTTTGCCTCGCGCCACCTGCGCGTGCGCACTGTTTTCAGTGAAATACTGCGCGTGCTCAAGCCAGGAGGGCATTTTTATCATTGCGATATGCTGCGGCCGGCCAATCCAGTGGTGGAGAAGCTGTATTACACCTATCTGCGCATGTGTCTTGCGTTTACCGGGTTTCTCTTTCGCAGCGACGAGTCGGCGCTGAACTGCAAGAAATACTTCATCAATGCGCTGGAGATGTTTTATTCGGCCGGGGAACTGTCAGATTTGCTGCGTGAACTGGGCTACTGCGACGTGTCGGCGAAGTCAGTATTTGCGGGGATGATCGGTTGCCATCGCGCGGCCAAACCATCGCTGTGACGAAGGGCGGGGGCGCGTAACATCTTGCTCCGGATATTGCAATGCGGCAGTGGCGCAAGCGTTTGATACAACGCAATGTTCTTCGTTGACCCCCGGTGCGGACCGAGAGTAGAATCACAACATGTTTTTGCATGAAATTTACCCGTGCATGTTGGTGGCAGAGGATCTTAAGCCGGTGTTCTTCGAACGTCTGCGGCGAAGCTCAATTGGATGCGGCATGTTGAATCGGAGTGCTAATGGGCGCGAATGACGCGGCGTTGATGCAGCAGGGCTACCTGACCACCACGGTTGATACGCTTATCAACTGGACCCGCACCGGTTCGATGTGGCCGGTGACTTTCGGTCTGGCCTGCTGCGCGATCGAAATGATGCATGCGGGTGCGTCGCGCTACGACCTCGACCGCTTTGGCATCGTGTTCCGGCCGAGTCCCCGCCAGTCCGACGTCATGATCGTTGCCGGAACCTTGTGCAACAAGATGGCGCCGGCGCTGCGCAAGGTTTACGACCTGATGGCCGAGCCGCGCTGGGTGTTATCGATGGGCTCCTGCGCGAACGGCGGCGGTTATTACCACTATTCCTACTCGGTTGTGCGCGGTTGCGATCGCATCATTCCGGTCGATATTTACGTGCCGGGCTGTCCGCCGACCGCGGAAGCGCTGCTTTACGGCATCATTCAGCTGCAAAACAAGATCAAACGCACCAACACGATTGCACGATAAATGACAGCGCGCACCGAAATTCTGGCTGAACGGGTCAAGGTCTTGTTGGGCGATCGCGCCAGCGCCATCGTCGATGCGCTCGGCGAGGTGACGGTCACCCTCAAGGCGGAGAACATGGTTGATGCCATGACCGCATTGCGCGACGACCCTGAGCTGTGTTTCGAGCAGTTGATCGATGTTTGCGGGCTCGATTTCAAGACCTATGGCGACGGCCGCTGGGAAGGTGCCAGGTTTGCCGCCGTTTACCATCTCCTCAGCGTCAGCAAGAACCGTCGCCTGCGCGTCAGGGTGTTTGCCCCCAATGACGACATGCCGATGGTCGATTCGGTGGTGGGGGTCTGGGCTTCGGCCAACTGGTTCGAGCGCGAGACCTTCGACCTGTTCGGCATTATTTTCAACGGGCATCCGGATTTGCGCCGCATTCTGACCGACTACGGTTTCATCGGACATCCGTTTCGTAAGGACTTCCCGATTTCCGGCAACGTCGAAATGCGCTATGACCCGGATCAGCGCCGCGTCATTTACCAGCCTGTCACCATCGATCCGCGTGAAATCACGCCGCGTATCGTGCGCGAAGAAAACTACGCGGGTGGCGCAGGGTTCAGCAAGGGTTAAACATGGCTGATATCCGTAACTACACGATGAACTTCGGGCCGCAGCATCCAGCCGCGCATGGCGTTTTGCGCCTGGTGCTGGAGCTGGATGGTGAAACGATTGTGCGCGCCGATCCGCATATCGGCCTGTTGCACCGCGCGACCGAAAAACTGGCCGAACACCGTACTTTCCTGCAGTCGGTTCCGTACATGGACCGGCTCGATTACTGCACGATGATGTGCAACGAGCATGCCTACGTGCTGGCAGTCGAGAAACTGCTCGGCATCCAGGTGCCGTTGCGCGCGCAGTATATCCGCGTGATGTTCGACGAAATCACACGCATTCTCGCGCACCTGCTGGGGCTGGGTTGTCACGGCCTTGATCTGGGCGCGATGACCATGTTTCTGTATTGCTTCCGCGAACGCGAAGATCTGTTCGATGTCTACGAAGCAGTGTCCGGCGCGCGCATGCACGCAGCGTACTACCGTCCTGGCGGTGTGTATCGTGATCTGCCGGATACGATGCCGCAATACACCGCAACCCGGATCCATAACGAACGGGCGACGCGCGACCTCAACGCCAACCGCCAGGGATCGGTGCTTGATTTCATCGAGGATTTTGCCAATCGTTTTCCCAAGTGCGTCGACGAATACGAAACCCTGCTGACCGACAACCGTATCTGGAAGCAGCGCACCGTGGGTATCGGCGTGGTGTCGCCGGAACGCGCTTACGCGCTGGGTTTCACGGGGCCGATGCTGCGCGGTTCGGGCATTGCGTGGGATCTGCGCAAGAACCAGCCCTATGAAGTTTATGACCGGATGGATTTCGATATTCCGGTCGGTGTGAACGGCGACTGCTATGACCGTTACCTCGTGCGCATCGAAGAAATGCGCCAGGCCAACCGCATCATCAAGCAGTGTGTCGAGTGGCTGCGCAAGAACACCGGCCCCGTAATGGTCGAGGACCACAAGATCGGGCCGCCTTCGCGCCTTGCCATGAAATCCAACATGGAAGAGCTGATCCATCATTTCAAGCTGTTCACCGAAGGCATGCACGTGCCCGAGGGCGAGGCCTATGCGGGTATCGAGCATCCGAAGGGCGAATTCGGCATCTACATGATGTCGGACGGCGCCAACAAACCCTACCGCATGAAGATACGCTCGCCGAGCTTCACGCATCTGGCGGCGATGGACGAACTTTCGCGCGGCCACATGATCGCCGACGTCGTGGCGATTATCGGCACGATCGAAATCGTGTTCGGAGAAATTGACCGATGAATGCGCCGATGCAGTTAAGCCCGGAGTCGCTGGCAAAAATCGACAAGGCGATTGCCAAATATCCGCCGGAGCAGAAACAGTCGGCGGTGATGGCGGCGTTGACCATCGCGCAGGACGAGAAGGGCTGGCTGGCGAACGACACCATGGACTTCGTCGCCGCCTATCTCGGCATGCCGCCGATCGCCGTATATGAAGTGGCGAGTTTTTACACCATGTACGATCTGAAGCCGGTCGGCCGCTGCAAGTTGTCGATATGCACGAACCTGCCCTGCGCATTGCAGGGCGCGACGCATGCCGCCGAGCATCTCAAGAAAAAACTCGGCATCGGTTTCGGCGAAACCACCGCCGATGGCGCATTTACGCTGAAGGAGGCGGAGTGCATGGGTGCCTGCGGTGATGCGCCCGTGCTGATTCAGAACAACAAGCGCATGTTGTGCGCAATGACCGCCGACAAGCTCGACAAGCTGATCGAGGAGCTCAAATAATGGGTCTGCCGGTCCCGCCGTTCGCCGCTGACATGTTCGGGCCTGATGCCGTCATCATGAAGGGCATCACGGGCGCGAATTGGAGCATCAAGGATTACGAAGCGCGCGGCGGTTACGCGGCGCTGCGCAGGATACTGTCGGAAAAGGTTCCGCCGGAGCAGGTGATTGCCGACGTCAAAAAGTCGGCGTTGCGCGGGCGCGGTGGCGCGGGTTTTCCGACCGGGCTGAAGTGGAGTTTCATGCCGCGGCAGTTTCCCGGTGCGAAATATCTGGTCTGCAATTCCGACGAGGGCGAACCCGGCACATTCAAGGACCGCGACATCCTTCGCTACAATCCGCACGCGCTGATCGAGGGCATGGCCATTGCAGGCTATGCCACCGGAACCGCGGTCGGCTACAACTACGTTCACGGCGAAATCTGGGACGTATTCGAGCGGATTGAGGCAGCGGTCGAAGAGGCGCGCGCCGCCGGTTATCTTGGCGACAACATTTTCGGCAGCGGATTCAAGTTCCAGCTCTATAACCATCACGGCTGGGGCGCCTATATCTGCGGCGAAGAAACCGCTTTGCTCGAATCACTCGAGGGCAAAAAAGGGCAGCCGCGCTTCAAACCGCCGTTTCCGGCGAGTTTTGGTCTCTACGGCAAGCCGACCACGATCAACAACACGGAAACGTTCGCCGCGGTGCCGTGGATCATCAGCAACGGCGCCGACGCCTTCCTTGCCCTCGGCAAACCGAACAACGGCGGCACGAAGATTTTTTCGGTGTCTGGCGACGTGGCGCGCCCCGGCAACTATGAAGTCAAGATGGGCACGCCGTTTCCCAGGCTGCTTGAAATGGCCGGCGGCATGCGCGACGGCATCAAGCTGAAGGCGGTGATTCCCGGCGGTTCGTCAATGCCGGTGTTGCCCGCCGACATCATGATGGCGACCGACATGGATTACGACTCGATCGCCAAGGCCGGTTCGATGCTGGGCTCCGGCGCGGTCATTGTCATGAACGAAACGCGCTGCATGGTGAAAAGCCTGCTGCGCCTGTCATATTTTTATTACGAAGAGTCGTGCGGACAGTGCACGCCGTGCCGCGAGGGCACCGGCTGGCTTTACCGCATGGTCGATCGCATCGAACACGGCAAAGGCCGGCCCGAAGACCTCGACATGCTCAATCAGGTCGCCGAAAACATCCAGGGCCGCACGATCTGTGCGCTGGGCGACGCCGCAGCCATGCCGGTGCGCGCTTTTCTCAAGCACTATCGCGACGAATTCATGCATCACATCGAGCACAAGAAGTGCTTGGTGCCGGACTACATCTGACGCGGAACGCCATGCTCGAAATCGAAATCGACGGCAAGAAACTGGAAGTCGCTGACGGCAGCACCGTAATGGATGCGGCGCACCAGGCGAACATCTATATTCCGCATTTCTGCTATCACAAAAAACTTTCCATCGCGGCGAACTGCCGGATGTGCCTCGTGCAGGTCGAGAAGGCGCCCAAGCCGCTGCCGGCCTGCGCGACGCCGGTGACCAACGGCATGAAGGTGCAGACGCATTCCGATCAGGCCGTCACTGCGCAAAAAGGCGTGATGGAATTTCTGCTCATCAATCATCCGCTCGACTGCCCGATCTGTGACCAGGGCGGCGAGTGTCAGTTACAGGATCTCGCGGTCGGTTACGGCGGCAGCGGTTCCCGTTACGACGAACCCAAGCGCATCGTCAACAACAAGGACCTCGGTCCGCTGATTTCAACTGACATGACGCGCTGCATCCATTGCACGCGCTGTGTGCGCTTCGGGCAGGAAATCGCCGGCATCATGGAACTCGGCATGATCGGCCGCGGCGAGCATTCGGAAATCATTGCTTTTGTCGGCAAGACTGTGGATTCGGAGCTGTCTGGCAACTCCATCGATTTGTGCCCGGTCGGTGCCTTGACCTCCAAGCCGTTCCGCTACAGCGCACGTACCTGGGAACTGACGCGCCGTCCCTCGGTCAGTCCGCATTGCGGACTGGGTTCGAACCTGACGGTGCAGGTGAAACAGAACCGGGTCATGCGCGTGTTGCCGCGGGAAAACGAGGCGGTCAACGAATGCTGGTTGTCGGACAAAGATCGCTTCGCCTATGAGGGCCTGAACGCCGCCAGCCGCCTGGTCAAGCCGATGATCAAGCAAAACGGCGCCTGGGCCGAAGTGGACTGGCAGGTCGCGCTGGAGTTTGTCGCCAAAGGCCTGCGTGCAGTACGCGATCGCAGCGGCGCCGATCAAATCGGCGCGCTGGCAACGCCGCACCAGACGGTCGAGGAACTCTACCTGCTGCAAAAACTGGTGCGCGCACTCGGCTCTGAAAATATCGATTTCCGCACGCACCAATCCGGTTTCGAGGCCGATGCGGTGTTGCAGGGCGCACCATGGCTGGGCATGGCGGTGGCCGATATTGCGCAACTCGACCGCGTGCTCGTGATCGGCAGTTCTCTGCGCAATGATCACCCGCTGCTGGCACTGCGTTTGCGCCAGGCCGGCAAAAAACAGCTTGAACTGAATCTGATTAATCCGGTCGACGACGATTTACTGATGCGTATCGCCGGCAAGGCGATCGTCGCGCCGTCAAAGATGGCTGCGGCGCTGGCGTCGGTAATCTGCGCGGTTGCGCAGGTCAGGGGCGTTGCGGTGCCGGCCGATGTGCCCGCGGCAGAGGTGGGTGCACCGGCGCTGGCCATTGCCAATAGTTTGAGCTCGGGAAAAAACGTTGCACTATGGCTTGGTAATATGGCGCAGCACCATTCTTCGGTTGCGCAGTTGCATTGGCTGGTGCAAAAACTTGCCGATCTGCTCGGCGCAAAATTTGGGTTCCTTGGCGAGGCCGCCAATAGTGTCGGCGGTTACCTTGCGGCGGCGACGTCCGTGGTGGGTCTTAACGCGCGGCAAATGCTGGAAAAACCGCTCAAAGCCTATGTTTTGCTTGGCGCCGAACCGGAACTCGACGCCTATGATGCCGCGCAGGCCACGGCGGCAATGAAGCAGGCCGATTTCGTCGTTGCGCTGTCGCCCTATCAGCATCAGGCGCTTGAATACGCGCATGCCATGTTGCCAATTGCGCCCTTTACAGAAACTTCGGGCACGTTTGTCAGCACGGAAGGGCGTGTGCAAAGTTTCAGCGGTGTGGTGCTTCCGCTGGCGGAAACCCGTCCGGCCTGGAAGGTGTTGCGCGTCCTCGGCAATCTCGTCGGCGCGGCGGGATTCGACTACGACAGCAGTGAAGCCGTGCGCAAGGATGCCATCGGCGACGGCAATGTGGCCGATCGCCTCAATAACAGGTTGAGTGCAAAGCCCGCCAAATCAGCCGCTGCGGCGCCGGCGGATATCGAACGGATCGGGGAGATTTCGAGCTATCAGGCCGATGCCATCGTGCGGCGCGCACCGTCTCTGCAAAAAACGCGTGTGGGCGCATTACCCGTGGTGGAACTTAACGCCCCGATGTTTGCCACATTGGGCTTGCATGACGGCGACAGTATCAGTCTTTCGCAGGGTGGCGGTGCGGCTGTTATGGCTGTGAAACTCAATGACAAAATACCCAATGGTTGCATCCGCCTGCCGGCCGGGCATCCGGCAGTAGCCGATCTCGGTGGATTATTTGATGGCTTGACCGCCGCGCGGATTGCCGAAGCACAAAAGGTGGCCGTGTGAGCGCGCTACTTCAACCCGTAATTTCATTCGGCAGCTGGATCTGGGGCTTTGTTGCCGCTGTCGTTATCGGTATGGTTGGTCAGGACGCCGCGCCGCAGGTGCTGGATGCTTTGCTGCTGGTGATCAAAACTTTGGCGCTGATTGTTTGTATCGTCCTGCCATTGATGCTCGGTATTGCCTACACGACCTTGTGGGAACGCAAACTGATCGGCTGGATGCAGATACGCATCGGGCCCAACCGCGTCACCTTCTTCGGCATCCGCTGGCTGGGCGGCATCGCCCAGCCGATTGCCGACGGCCTCAAGCTGTTGATGAAGGAAATCATCGTCCCGACCGGGTCCAACAAATTCCTGTTTGTGATCGCGCCGGTGATGGCCTTGATGCCGGCGCTGGCTGCCTGGGCGGTGGTGCCGTTTGGTCCGGAAATGGTTCTTGCCAATATCGACGCCGGCCTTCTTTACGTGATGGCGATTACGTCGATGGGCGTCTACGGCATCATCATCGCCGGCTGGGCATCGAATTCGAAATATGCCTTTCTCGGCGCGTTGCGTTCGGCAGCGCAGATCGTTTCTTACGAAATCGCGATGGGTTTCGCGCTGGTCGGCGTGTTGATGGCTTCGCAAAGCCTGAATCTGGTGGAAATCGTCAAAGGGCAAAGCGGCAATTACGGCGTTTTCAACTGGTACGTTATACCGTTGTTTCCGTTCTTCCTAGTCTATTTGATAGCGGGTGTGGCGGAGATAAACCGGGCGCCGTTTGACGTCGCCGAAGGGGAATCGGAAATCGTTGCCGGTTTCCATGTCGAATATTCAGGCATGACGTTCGCGGTGTTCTTCCTTGCAGAATACGGCAACATGATCCTCGTCTCGACGATGTGTTCGATCATGTTCCTCGGCGGCTGGTTGTCGCCGGTTCCGCTGGCGTTTGCCGATGCAATCGGCATGCAGTGGCTGGCGGCGGGTTGTTCCGGCTGGCTCTTTCTCAAACTTTTTCTGGTGCTGTCGAGTTTCATCTGGTTCCGCGCGACATTCCCGCGCTATCGCTATGACCAGATCATGCGACTGGGCTGGAAAGTTTTCATACCAATCACCATTGTGTGGATCATAGTCGTCGGCATCTGGACCCAGACGCCGCTGTGGATATGGTGGAGATAACACGATGATCACCCGTATCCAGGATTTCTTCCGCACATTCCTGCTGTTCGAACTGGTCAAAGGCATGATGATGACCGGGCGCCACCTTTTCCGGCGCAAGATCACCGTGCAGTTCCCGGAAGAAAAGACACCGCAGTCGCCGCGTTTCCGCGGCCTGCACGCGCTACGCCGCTATCCGAACGGCGAGGAACGCTGCATTGCCTGCAAGCTGTGCGAGGCCGTCTGCCCGGCGCTAGCCATCACCATCGAATCCGAGCAGCGCACCGACGGCACGCGCCGTACGACGCGTTACGACATCGACCTGACCAAATGCATTTTCTGCGGGTTTTGCGAGGAATCCTGCCCGGTCGACTCGATCGTGGAAACGCGGATCCTCGAATATCACGGGGAAAAACGCGGGGATTTGATCTATACCAAGCCGATGCTGCTGGCGATCGGCGATATGTACGAAGAGCAGATTGCGAAAGACCGCGCCGACGACGCGGCGTACCGATAAGGCGCTGGACGGGCACATCATGACATTTCAGGATTTTCTTTTTTACGCTTTTTCGGCAGTGCTGATTGCAGCAGCCTGTGGCGTGATTACAGCACGGAACCCCGTGCATTCCGCGCTGTTACTGGTGCTGGCGTTCTTCACGTCTTCCGGTCTGTGGATACAGTTGCAGGCCGAGTTCCTGGCGATCACGCTGGTGCTGGTTTATGTCGGTGCCGTGATGGTGCTGTTCCTGTTCGTGGTCATGATGCTCGACATCAATCTGGTCAAACTGCGCGAGGGCTTTTGGAGCTATCTGCCGGTGGGGGCTGTAGTGGGGGTTCTGCTGGCGCTGGAGATGAGCGCGGTTCTTTGGACCTTTTACTCGCGCGGGGCGCTCCAGGCGCCGGAATTGCCGGCGAATTACAGTAATACGCGCGAACTCGGCCGTTTGCTCTATACCGATTATGTTTATCCGTTTGAAATTGCGGCGGTGATTCTGCTGGTGGCGATCGTCGCCGCCATTGCGCTGACGCTGCGCAAACGCAAACCGAACAAGTATGTCGACCCTGCGGAGCAGGTCAAGGTGCGCCGTCAGGACCGCGTGCGCATGGTCAGCATGCCGGCCGACAACGGACTGGATTGAGGTTTCAAAGAGCGAATTTACGATTGCAGCGATCAGGATCAGGGACGGCAGCAGGCATTTTCCGCCGGTGAACCGCCGCAGTCCGGGATTCTGCAGTTAAGAGGGGAAGCGATTGGTTTCATTGCAGCATTATCTGGTGTTGGGCGCGATTCTGTTCGCGGTCAGCGTGGTCGGGATATTCCTGAACCGCCGGAACGTCATCATCCTGTTGATGGCGATCGAACTGATGTTGCTTGCGGTGAATATGAACTTCGTCGCGTTCTCACATTATCTGGGGGATCCGGCCGGCCAGATTTTCGTCTTCTTCATCCTCACGGTTGCGGCTGCCGAATCGGCGATTGGTCTGGCGATTCTGGTTGTGTTGTTCCGCAATCTGCAGACCATCGACGTCGAAGACCTCGACAGTTTGAAAGGTTGATGCCGTGACGTCGATGCAAAAACTCTACCTGCTTGTTCCGCTGGCACCGCTGGCGGGGGCACTGTTGTCCGGCCTGCTGTGCCGCAAGATCAGCAACCGCATGGCACACTCGGTGACCATACTGCTCATGCTCGTTTCGGTGGTTGCCGCGGGAATGGTGTTCAAGGACGTGCTCGATGGCCACACCTTTAACGGCGCGCTTTACACATGGCTGGAAAGCGAAACGGCGCATTTCGAGGTGGGTTTCCTGATAGACCAATTGTCGGCGACCATGATGCTGGTGGTAACCTTCGTGTCTCTGATGGTGCATGTCTACACCATCGGCTACATGCATGAAGATCCGGGTTACAACCGTTTCTTCAGTTACATCTCGCTGTTCACGTTTTCGATGCTGATGCTGGTGATGTCGAACAACTTCCTGCAGCTCTTCTTCGGCTGGGAGGCAGTGGGTCTGGTGTCTTACCTGCTGATCGGTTTCTGGTATACGCGACCAACAGCGATCTACGCCAATCTCAAGGCATTTCTGGTCAACCGTGTCGGCGACTTCGGCTTTCTGCTCGGCATTGCATTGGTGCTGATGTATTTCGGCACGCTCGATTATGCCAAGGTGTTCGAACAGGCCCCGACGCTGGCCGCCAACACCATCGAGATTTTCCCGGGACATGCATGGTCGCTGCTGACAGTGACCTGTATCCTCTTGTTCGTCGGTGCCATGGGCAAAAGCGCGCAGTTTCCGCTGCATGTCTGGTTACCCGATTCGATGGAAGGCCCGACCCCGATCTCTGCGCTGATCCACGCTGCTACCATGGTCACTGCCGGCATCTTCATGGTGTCGCGCATGTCGCCACTGTTCGAGTTGTCGCAGACTGCTTTGTCTTTTGTGCTGGTCATCGGTGCGATTACGACCTTCTTCATGGCCTTGATCGCAATGACGCAATTCGACATCAAACGCGTCGTTGCCTATTCAACCCTGTCGCAGCTCGGCTACATGACGATGGCGCTCGGCGCCTCGGCCTATTCGGCCGCGATGTTCCACCTCGTCACCCACGCGTTCTTCAAGGCGGTGTTGTTCCTCGGTGCCGGTTCGGTGATCATCGCCATGCACCACGAGCAGGACATGCGCAAAATGGGCGGATTGCGCAAATATCTGCCGGTGACCTATCTGACCATGCTGATTGGTGCCTGGGCCAATGCCGGCCTGCCGCCGTTTGCCGGGTTCTTCTCCAAAGACACTATTATTGAAGCGGTGCACGCGGCGCAGGCCGCGGGTGTGCCGGGATCGACATTCGCATTGCTGGCGGCACTGGGCGCTGTTTTCGCTGGCGGCTTCTACTCGTTCCGGCTGGTGTTCTATGCATTCCACGGCAAGGAACGTTTCGATACGCACGCCAGCCACGGGCACGGCCAAGATGATCATGGACACGGCGGCACGCCGCACGAATCGCCACTGGTCGTCACGATTCCGCTGATACTGCTGGCGATCCCGTCGGTCTGCGCCGGCTGGTTGCTCGGGTCGGTGGTATTTGGCGACTACTTTGGCGCCTCGATTTTCATTGCCCCGGAGCACGAGGGAATTGCCAAACTGGCCGAGGAATTCCACGGCATCGTACCGATGATCCTGCACAGCTTCACGACGCTGCCGTTTGCGCTGGCGCTGGCGGGGGCGGGCAGCGCGTTCTACCTGTATATCGTCAATCCGGAGCTGCCTGCAGTCTTGCGCAGCAAACTCGGCTTCATTGTGCGCATCCTTGACGACAAATACGGTTTTGACCGTCTGTATAGCTGGCTCTTCGCTGACGGTGCCCGCGGGCTCGGCGGCGGCTTGTGGAAGATCGGTGACATCGCCATCATCGACGGCTTTTTCGTCAATGGTTCTGCGCGGGTCATTGGCTGGGGATCAACGGTAATACGCCAGTTCCAGTCCGGATATATTTATCACTACGCGTTCGCCATGATCATCGGCATTCTTTTGCTGCTGTCTTTGTTGTTGAGCGGCTCGGTTTAAGCGGACGCATATAACGAAATGAATCTTCCCATGCTCAGCCTGGTCATCTGGACGCCGATCTTCGCCGGCCTGGCGGTGCTTGCCGTCGGTGACCGCAACCAGCGCGCAGCGCGCATTGTGGCCTTGCTTGGAGCGATCGCCGGGCTGCTGGTAGCTTTGCCGCTGTGGACGCACTTTGATATCGGTACCGCTGACTTCCAGTTTGTCGAGTCGGCGCCGTGGATTGCCGCCTTCAACGTCAATTACCACGTCGGAATCGACGGCATGTCGTTGCTGTTGATCCTGCTCAATTGTGTGACGACCGTGCTGGTGGTGATTGCCGGCTGGGACGTTATCAAGGAGCGTGTTTCGCAATACATGGCGGCGTTCCTGATCCTTTCAGGGTTGATGAACGGCGTTTTTTGTGCGCTCGACGCCTTGCTGTTCTACGTGTTCTTCGAAGCCACACTGATCCCGATGTTCATTATCATCGGCGTGTGGGGCGGGCCAAACCGCGTCTATGCATCGGTCAAGTTCTTCCTCTACACTCTGATGGGTTCGCTGCTCTCGCTGGTCGCGCTGATCTACCTCTACAATGCGGCGGGCGGCAGTTTCTCGCTGCTGCACTTCTATGATCTGCCGCTGACACTGAACGCCCAGATCGCGATTTTTTCCGCCTTTATGCTGGCGTTTGCGGTGAAGGTGCCGATGTGGCCGGTGCATACATGGTTGCCGGACGCGCACGTCGAAGCACCGACCGGCGGCTCTGTGGTGCTGGCGGCCATCATGCTGAAGCTTGGCGGCTACGGATTCCTGCGTCTGTCCCTGCCGATTACACCGGATGCCAGCCATGAACTGGCCGGTTTCGTTATTGCGCTTTCGCTGATTGCGGTGGTGTACATCGGGCTTGTGGCGCTGGTGCAAGCCGACATGAAGAAGTTGATCGCCTATTCGTCGATCTCGCACATGGGTTTCGTCACGCTGGGCATCTTCATTTTCAGCGTGCAGGGTATGGAAGGCGCAATCCTGCAGATGATTTCGCACGGTTTCATATCCGCCGCGATGTTCCTGTGCGTCGGAGTGCTCTACGACCGCATGCATTCGCGCATGATCGCCGATTACGGCGGCGTGGTGAACCGCATGCCGGTATTCGCCGCCTTGTTCATGCTGTTCGCTATGGCCAATGCCGGCTTGCCCGGGACCAGCGGGTTTGTCGGTGAATGGCTGGTGATCCTCGCTGCCATGAAGGTCAATTTCTGGTATGCGGCGCTCGCGGCAACCACGCTGATCTTCGGTGCCGCTTATACGCTCTGGATGTACAAACGCGTTATTTTCGGCGAGATTGCGAATACACATGTCGGAGAGTTGAACGACATATCGAAGCGCGAATTTTTCGTGCTCGGGGTGCTCGCGCTGTTCGTGCTGGTGATGGGCTTGTATCCGGCGCCGTTCGGTGCGGTGTTGCACGAATCGGTCAACGAAATCCTGCGGTTGGCCGCTCCCGGCCGCAAACTATTGATCGGACTGTAGGATGCAATTTCTCCTCTCATTGGCGCCGGCCTACGCAGAAGTCTTTTTGCTGTGCATGATTTGCGCAATTTTGCTGATCGACCTTTTTCTGACCGATGAGCAGCGCGATGTGACCTACGTGTTGTCGCTGCTGACGCTGCTAGGCTGTTTTTTGATCACTGCGCTTGTCGATCCTGTCAACGAGGTAGACCCGTTCAGCGACATGTTTGTGACTGATCCGATGGCGAGCGTGCTGAAACTCTGCATCTACGCGAGCGTCGCCGTCGTCTTCGTTTACTCCCAGAGTTACATCCGCTCCCGCGACATGTTCCGCGGCGAATTCTTCGTGCTGGCTTTGTTTGCGATGCTTGGCATGCTCGTGATGGTTTCCGGCAGCAGCATGCTGACGCTGTATTTGGGGCTGGAACTGCTGAGCCTGTCGCTATACGCCATGATCGCCTTGCAGCGGGATTCGAAGCAGGCGACCGAGGCGGCGATGAAATACTTCGTGCTCGGCGCACTGGCCTCCGGCATGTTGCTCTACGGGATGTCGATGCTCTACGGGGCGACCGGAACGCTCGATCTCGATGTGATGGCTGAAGTGATCAACGCCGGCGAAGCGGACACCACGATATTGGCGTTTGCGCTAGTATTCATCGTTGCCGGACTGGGGTTCAAGCTGTCTGCCGTACCGTTTCACATGTGGGTGCCGGACGTTTATCACGGTGCCCCGACTGCAGTGACGCTGTTCATCGGCTCGGCGCCGAAGCTGGCCGCTTTCGCCTTTGTCATGCGCCTGCTGGTTTCCGGGCTGGGGGCACCCTTCCTGGTCGAGCAATGGCAGTGGATGCTGATTATCATGGCGGTTCTGTCGCTGGCCATCGGCAATATTACGGCGATTGCGCAGACCAATTTGAAGCGCATGCTGGCGTATTCGGCCATTTCACATATGGGGTTTTTGCTGCTCGGCATTCTCAGCGGCTCGTCGGAAGGGTATGCGGCATCGATGTTCTATGTGGTCGTTTACGTGCTGACGACGCTGGGCACTTTCGGTGTCATGCTTCTGCTGTCGCGCGACGGGTTTGAAGCCGAAAACCTGGACGATTACAAAGGCCTCAACCAGCGCAGCCCATGGTATGCGGCCCTCATGCTGTTGCTGATGTTTTCAATGGCCGGTGTGCCGCCGGTGGTCGGGTTTTACGCAAAGTTGTCGGTGTTGTGGGCAGTGGTGGAAGCGGGGCATGTCTGGCTGGCCGTGGTCGCTGTAATGTTCTCGCTGATCGGCGCCTTCTACTATCTGCGCATCGTCAAGCTGATGTATTTCGACGCTCCGCAGGACTTTTCGCCGATAGTTTCGAATTCGCCCATGCGCATCGTCCTCAGCCTGAACGGTCTTGCCGTGCTTGCGTTCGGGATATTTCCCGGAGCGCTGATGGCGATCTGTGCGTATTCGGTGGCGCTCTCGCTGTAGAGATTCATCTGCATGCCGGATGACCGAGACGCCGATTACACCGAAACCCGCGTCAGCGGTCGCCTCGCGTACGACGGCCGGCTGCTCAAACTCGAGGAAGACACGGTCAGGTTGCCCGATGGCAGTCTGACATGCCGCGAATGGGTGCGTCATCCGGGGGCGGTCGTCATCGTGGCCTTTCTCGATGAGCGCACCATATTGCTTGAATGGCAATACAGGTATCCTTTGCAACGCCATTTTCTTGAGCTGCCGGCCGGCAAGATCGACCCCGGTGAGGCGCCGCTGGAAACCGCACGGCGGGAACTGCGCGAGGAATGTGGCTACGAGGCGGGGGCATGGCGGCATTTCGCAACGCTGCATCCGTGCATCGGATATTCCAATGAACGGATGGAGTTCTTTGTCGCACGCGAATTGCGCCACGTCGGCCGCGCACTTGACGATGGTGAGTTCCTGGATGTGGTGCCGACGTTGATGAACGAGGCCTTGCAGCGTATTTCAGCAGGCGAAATCACCGATATCAAAACCGTCACAGGTTTGCTTTGGGCGAATTCGGCGACGCTACCAATCTGAAGCGATTGCTTCAGGCTGCGAAATGGCTTTCGGTGAAGCCGGCTTCGCGTTTCTCGCCCAGCATTACCGGCTGACTGAACAAGTAGCCTTGGCCGTATTGTGCGCCGATCTCCTGCAGTATTTTCAGGGCCTCCGGCGTTTCGACCGACTCGGCGATCACCTGTTTTCCCATGCCGCGGGCCACGTCGTTGAGGGCTTTGACGAAGACCTGGTTGCTGTTGTCATTGCAGAGATCGCGAATGAAGCCGCCGTTGATCTTCAGGTAGTCGACATCGAAGCGTTTCAGATAATAAAACGAACTGAAGCCGGAGCCAAAATCATCAAGTGAAAAGCGGCTGCCCAGTTCCCTGATCTGGCGAATGAAATTCAGGGTCACATCGATTTCTGACATGGCGGTCGTTTCGGTGATCTCAAAAACGAGCTGGTTCGGATTCACCTTGCTGACGGAAATCGTTTCGATGAAGCGCTTGACCCAGTGCGCATCGGAAATGCTGACACGCGAGAGGTTTACGAAATATCGCAGCTTTCGGCCCATCTGATGGTTCTGGTGCATATGCAACAACAGCTTCTCGATCACCCGCAGGTCGAGTTCCTTGATCATGCCGATGGATTCGGCAATTTCGATGAAGTTGCCGGGCATGACCATCCTGCCATCGTCATCGCGCAGACGGAGCAATATCTCGTGGTGCATCACCTTGCGGTCGGCGAGGCGCACGACTGGCTGGCTGAACAGGATCAAGCGGTCCTCATCAATGGCTTCACGCAGTTTTAGCGACCAATGGACGCGTTTATGCGTGCTGCGCACGGTTTCAGAGCCGCGATCGAACAATACATAACGATTTCGACCTTGTTCCTTGGCCTGATACATTGCGATGTCGACGTTTGACAGCAGTTCGCTGACGTCGGCGCCGTGAAACGGATATAGGGCGATGCCGATGGAAGTTGAAATGTTGGAAATGCCCTTGGTGCCGCTCGCCTGCAGCCGGTAGTGCTGCACCGTATCGAGAACGTGTTCCGCGACCTGGATGGCGTCCTGGCGCAGGGAGCCGGGGAGGTGGATGGCGAATTCGTCGCCGCCAAGACGAAACAGTTCCCCGGTGAAATCGCGCATCATGTCGCGTAGCGCACCGCCGATGCCGCGTATGAGCTGGTCCCCGGTGCGGTGACCATAGTTGTCGTTGACGAATTTAAAGTGGTCGATATCGAGCAGCAATAGCGCGCCCGGTATTCCGCTGGGCATGTTGTCCTCGATACGCTGCTGCAAAGCGACGCGGTTTGGAAGGTCCGTCAGGGTGTCGTGCATCGCCAGGTGTTCGATGCGTCGCGTCGCGAGGTGTTGTTCGGTAATGTCACGCGCGGTGCCGCGGATACCCATGATTTCGCGGTTGTCGTCAAGGAGCGTCCGCGCGTTGATGCCGATCCAGCGGCTGTCTCCGCGGGCGGTGACGACATGTGTGACATAGTCCTTGATCTCGCCATTGCGCCGGAGCAGGGCGAGAAAGCGGCGGTTGGCAATGTGGGCATTGCCCGCTTCAAAGTCGAAAAAGCAGCGGCCATGCAGTTCCTGGGGCGGCAGGCCGAAGATTTCGCGCGCTGCGTTGTTCAGATAGGTGAAGCGGCCTTGCGGATCGGTGGTCCATACCAGATCATGTGACGTCTCGACCAGATCGCGGTAGCGGTGTTCGCTGTCGAGCAGCAGCTGAATAATGCGCTGCTTTTCGGCCAGCGATTTCTTGATCGTCGCCAGCTGTTTCGAGCTTTTGTCAGGGCTTAGAGTCTGGGCGGCCAGCCGGTCTATCAACTCGCGCAGGTAGCGGCGGTGCCCGCCGAGCGACCGCTGCGCTTTGAGGACGCCTTCCTGATCCCAACGGCGCAGCTTTTGGATCGGAATGCCAAGCTTTCTGGAGACATCCTGAATCGTGTAATAAAGATTCTCGTCGGCCACGAAGCTTTTCCCCGATTTTTCTATGATGAAGCCATTTTTTTGCATATTAATACCTTTCCCGCGTGGTCGCCACCCTGGGCAACAGTGCCAGGGGGGCGTCCGCTAAACTGCCGATGCCCCACAAGGCAGATTTTCTGCCTGCGGGGGAGGAGGGCGGGTAGCGCAACCATCCGCGGTGTGGTGCTTCGATGCGATTTGAGCAGGGCTCAATGCAGTTGGCCGGGTTCGCCCAGCCCGTTCTGGCGGGTCACCAAGCGATTCATCAATTTGAGGTCGCGTGGATTCAGGCGCAGCGCGCTATCGACCCATATCTCAACGACATCGACAAGTTCCGTGTACTGAATCCGGTGCACACGGCGCCGCGTTTGACCGAGAGCGGCCAGGCCGTTTTGACTGCGACGGCGGCGTTCGACCAGACGTGCGATTTCCGCTTCACCTTGTCCGTCTGCAACGACAATATCGACGACTCCCTTTTCATGCATTTCCTGCGCGCTGTAAATCCGGCCGCTGGTAATCAGTTCTTCCGCGCCGCGTTGTCCTATGCGACGGTCTAGAAATGAGTAGGCGCCCATGCCCGGGAAAAGGTTGAATAGAATCTCCGGAAATCCGAAACGCGCACTGTTTTCGGCGACAATCATGTCGCCCGAAAGCGCGGCCTCAAAGCCGCCGCCAAGCGCATCGCCCTGGACGAGCGAAATCGTTGTGGCAGGCAGGTCAAATGCACAGTAGTTCGAATAAAGAACATCAATGCATGCGCGCCCGTAACGCATCAGTTCGGCGCGGTCCTGTTCGGCAATCAGCTTTTTAAATAAATCGAGATCGCCGCCGAGATTGAACACGCCGGGTTTGTCGGAAGCCAGAATCACGTAGTCGATGGGGTGGCGGTTGCCCATGTATTCAAGGCGGCCATCGGTCTTTTCGAGAAAATCATGATAGGCACGAATGTCGGCGAGCAGTTCTGAGTTAAAGCACGGCCGCGGCGCCGGTTTCCAGCGCGACCACATCGCATTTTGCGATGGTTCGAATCGGGCTTGTAGCTGGTCGGAGAAGAAATATTCAACCCCAGATGGCGTGGATTGGCCCGGTGTCGTTTCGGGCCGCTGGTAGCCGGCGGGGACCGGCGTACGCAACACTTCCTGGGGGATATCGAAAACGTTCATGGCGTTTCTCCTCTGTTGTAAGTCCGCGCTGTAGGAAAGATGCGATTGCACATCGCGTTTTCATTAGAGGAAAAATGGAATGACAAATCAAATCTAACAAATTGATAGATTTGACTTTTTGTCCTTTAAAAACAGAGGTAAGTAACATTGCCTAAAATTTTGGCGGGAAAAATATTTTTTGCGGAGCTTTGGGGTAAGCGCAACACTCTCACGCTAAACAACGCCCAAAAAAATGTTTGTCGGGAGCGCAAGTGATCAAAATTCATGCACATTGAAAAATAAAACTGTTTTAATATCCGAATGATGCGATCGGTTCTTAAATTCATTTTTCGGGTTCTGTTCCGGGTGCGTGTGCTTGGAGACTGCTCACCATTGGGGGCGGGGGCCGGACTCGCGATTGCCAATCACGATTCTTTGCTTGATGGCATCGTGCTTGGCCTGTTTTTGCCGCGCCGGGCCCTGCTGGTGTTGTCGCCGGAGGATCTTTATTTTCGACCCTATCGCATCCTGGCGCGATTTGTCCGCCACCGTGTCGCCGATCTGTCCGATCCGGTAACCGTGAAATCGCTGGTGCGTTTGCTCGGTGCCGGCGAGTTACTGGTGGTCTTTCCTCAGGGCCGCGTGACCACCACCGCCTCGGCGATGAAACTGTATCCGTCGGTTGCGGTGATCGCGTTGCGCGCCGCCGTGCCACTGATCCCGGTGACGGTCAGCGGC
Source organism: Betaproteobacteria bacterium (assembly GCA_025356695.1). The sequence goes on along the minus strand of JANXSE010000125.1, from coordinate 18,068 downwards.
CTGCTCTATTCCCGGCATGGCAGGCTTCCCGGGGCGTTTGCGCGGCGGTGGTTCCCGGCTGTTACCGTTAGAGTGGGGACGCCCGCGCATATGCCGGTGGCGGGCGCCGGATCAACCCGCACAAAACGGCGCAATGCGGCGGACGCGCTCAATGCGATATTGGCCCACGCGGCATTGCGCGGCCGGCAGCAGCAAACCCTGTTTGAGGCGTTGCTGGGGGCAGTCGAGACGTTCGGGCGCCATCATCGGGTGGTCGAAGACGTGCGGGGGAAACACGAGACCTATGGCGACCTCTTGCGTGCAATGCTGGCGTTCGCGCGGCTGGCGCCGCGGCTTGGCGCGGAAGATGAGATTGTCGGTGTCATGATGCCAAACCTGAGCACGACGGTCGGCATCCTGCTTGGGCTGGGCGCGGCGCGCCGGGTGCCGGCATTGCTCAACTACACGTCCGGTGCGGAAGCGTTACGCTGCGCCTGCGTTGCCGCAAACATCACTACGGTTGTGACCTCACGCAAATTCATCGAGGCGGCACGACTCTATTCCGCGCTCGATGCCCTGTGCAATCAGCGCATTGTATTCGTCGAGGATTTGCGGCAGCAATTCGGTATGCTGGACAAATTGTGGCTGCTGACGCGGGCACGCTGGTTTCCGCGCAGCATATTGAAGCAGTCCGATCCGTCGTCGACAGCAGTGGTTCTCTTCACGTCGGGTTCGGAAGCACGTCCCAAGGGAGTTGCGCTCAGTCACGATGCATTACTGTCGAACATTGCCCAGATGCGCGCCCTGATTGATTTCTCGCCCGCAGACCGGTTTCTGAATGCGCTGCCGATGTTTCATTCTTACGGACTGACCGCGTGCACGTTGATGCCTCTTTTTTGCGGGGTCAATCTCTATCTGTATACAACGCCGCTGCGCTACCGGGTGATCCCAGAAATTGCCTACATGCGCGACTGTACCTTCCTGTTCGGCACCAGCACATTTCTTGCGAGGTACGGGCGCGAAGCGGACCCGCTGGATTTTTACCGCATCCGCTATGTCATTTCAGGGGCCGAAAAGCTGAATCCCGATGTTGCGGTACTTTGGCAGGAGAAATTCGGGCTGCGCATCCTCGAAGGTTACGGGGCGACGGAATGTGCACCGGTGCTAGCCCTGAATACTCCGCGCGCCTTTCGCGCGCATTCGGTCGGCCGTTTTTTGCCGGGTGTGGAATATCAAATTTTTCCGGTCGACGGGATCACGCGTGGCGGCAGATTGTATGTGCGCGGCCCCAATCTGATGCGAGGGTATTATTTTTACGATCAGCCAGGCGTGTTGCATCAGCCGAAGTCCGAGGCCGGCCAGGGTTGGTACGATACCGGTGACGTGGTTGACGTCGACCGCGATGGATTCGTCACGGTGCTCGGCCGCGTCAAACGTTTCGCAAAAATTGCCGGTGAGATGGTGGCGCTCGAAGTCGTGGAGCGCGTAGCGCAACACGCGTCGCCTCAATTTCTGCATGCGGCAATGCTTGAGATATTGCCCGGGACCGGCGAGAGCACCGTACTGTTTACGACGGACCCCGGGCTTAGCAGGGGTGCGCTGCAGCGCTCTGCGAGGGTACTGGGCAGCCAGGATCTTGCAGTGGCGCGAAGGATCGCGCATGTCGCAGAGCTGCCGCTGCTTGGCAGTGGCAAGACGGATTACGTAGCACTGCGTTCGCTGGTAGGGGCGGTTCGTCCCAGACTGGTTGAATCCGCGGGCGCTGCGGCGGCCGGCGTCTCTTCAAACTAATGACGCGCGGACGGCGCCGGTCTTGGCGTCAGCCGGACTCCTGTTCCAAATGAATCAGTGCGCAGGTGCCGAACACAGAACCGCCGAGGTTGGCGGCAAGTTCGTTGGTTTGGTCGCGTGTGGTCATTTCAACCAGCGCGAATGCAGAAGGCGTGCGGTGTACTTTGACCGAGGTTACGCGGCCGAATGACGCGCAGCGTTGCGCGACAATCTCGCCGATTTCACGATCCGGCACTTTTAGATCAACCTCCAGCATTCGCAATTCTCCTCGGCGTCAGCTTTCTGCTCTTCTTTGCCGTAGGCAGAATAGTCCGCAATGTTCCAGTCTTCCACCTGAGAAGGGGAAAGAAAGAAATTTATAGTGCAAGAAACGCGCCACCGTCGGTTGCGGGTTACGACCGCCAAAGCACAGGAAAAACAGGCGTAAAACGTCAATTTTGGCGAAGATTCGCCTGCTTGAGCGCCTGAAACCCGACGCACCTGTCGAAACACCGGCAATCAGCAGGGCTGGAAGAGGGCTAGCGCGGCTCGTCTGGGATGGCAGGCAGGCTGCGCATATAAGCGATGACTGCTGCCAGATCGGCCGGCAGCAATTTGCTGCTCGAATTGCGGATCACTTCGTCCATGGGCTCCGCTGCTGCATCGCCATCGGGGGTGGCGCCGCTCAGCAGAAATTCCTTCAGGTCGGCGTCACTCCATGATTTCAGACGCGCCGGCGTCAAATTGGGAACACGCTTGCCCTCAGGGCCCATGCCGCCGGCCAGCACACGGTCACGGCGCGGGCCGCCAAGAAAATTCCTCGGTGTATGGCATTCACCGCAATGTCCGAGCGCCTGCACGAGGTAGGCACCGCGCGCAGCGGGACTGTTCTGCGCCTCGATCAAAGGTCCGGGCGTGAAGAACAGCCATTTCCAGACAGTTACCATGAAGCGAAAGCCAAACGGGAAACGCAGTTCATGCGGCTGGCTCTGGCGAGTGCTCGCGGGCAGCGTCTGCAGAAAAGCCCAAAGGTCGCTCAGATCGCTGTCGGTGATGCGCGTAAATGAGGGATAGGGGAAAGCGGGAAAATAGTTGCTGCCGTCCGACCGTTCGCCGTGTCGCATCGCACGTACGAAATCCGCTTCAGACCAGGCGCCGATCCCCGCTTTGGAATCCGGCGTGATATTGGGGCCGTAGAAAATTCCAAACGGCGTTTTCAAGGCGCGTCCACCCGCATAGACGGCGGCATCTTTGCCGGTCATCGTGTGGCAGCCCATGCAACCGCCGGCAGTTGCAAGATATTGTCCGCGTTTTGCATCTCCCTGCGCGGCAACGGTGCCGGAAATGAGGGCGCCTGCAAAAAGAAAAATACCCGTCATGAAACCGCTGAAGAAAACTCGATTGTGACGCGCGAAAAAATCACAAACGTATTGCGATTTCATGCCAGGCCTTTCTGCTGCACTATCGGTTATTGGCGCTCGCGAAACGTTTCGTGGCAGCCGCCGCAGACTTTGTCGATCGCCAGTATTTGCGCTTTGATGGCAGCCTCGTCGGTGCCTTTAGTCAATGCAACCAGTTTGGCGCTTTCGGCAACAAGGCGATCGCCGGATTCCTTGAATTTTGCGGCATCGGTGTATACGGCGGGCAAGGTTCCCGATTTAATGTCTTTGGTGTTTGCGTTGAATCCATCCCACGGCATGTGGCTCAACGCATCCAGAAAGGCTGCGTTGCGTGTGACAACGGCTGCGTCATATGGCAACTTGCCCTGCGCCATCGGCCGAATCGAATAAAAGTATTTTCCCTGCAGCGTCATTGCCGCCTGGCGCTGCTTGACCAGCGTTTCGGGCTTGGCTTGTGCGAGTGCATCCGTTGCGATGATTGCCGTGGTCGCAAATGCAGCGACTGCCAAAAGTGCGTTGACCTTCATTCTGCTCTCCTTGGTTATTGTGTTTGTGTGTGGAAGCGTGGTGCCCTGCATGACGATTTCGAACCGCGCGAAGAATGTTATAACAGGTGAATATTTCAGTCTATCCGCACTTGGCGGGAACGGGCCTCTACTGATCAGTCGTGATCAGTCACGGCGCCGCGCAGGCGCTTGATGGAGCCGGCCCGTTGTTTGGATTCAAGACGGCGTTTCTTTGAGCCGGCGGTTGGTTTGGTGGCGCGGCGCATCCTGGGCGCCAATGAAGCCTTCAGTATCATCGCCGCCAGTCGCGCCCGCGCATCCGCGCGGTTCTGCGATTGCGTGCGGTAGCGTTGGGCGACAATGATGATTTCGCCCGCCGCAGTGGCGCGACTGCCCGCGAGTTTTAACAATCGCGCGCGGACCGCGGCGTTCAGTGCGGTCGCGGTCGCGGCACGAAAGCGCAGTTGCACCGCCGTGGATACCTTGTTGACGTTCTGCCCGCCGGGACCGGATGCGCGCACAAACTGTTCTTCCAGATCGCGCTCGTCGATGACTATTTGTGGTGATACTCGCATGGACGCAGTCTACTGGCGCCGCGGTTTGCTCACAAGCGCCGTCCGTTCGCCTGCTACCGTTGAAACAAATTGAACCTGGCTGTGCGGACGCAGTCCTATGCCGGATCGTCGTGAATCACGGCATGCGCAGGGATTTTGCTAGAATCATTCACTTACACCGGACAGGTTGGGACATGATGAATTCATTGCTTTCGAAACTGACGCCGCGCCTCTGTTATGCCGCCGGCTTTCTGGTCTGCGCGGGCTTGATGGCGTTTGCCCTGTATCTGCAGCATTACGAAAACCAGAACCCCTGTCCGCTTTGCATCCTGCAGAGGGTGGCGTTTATCGCGCTTGGCGTCGTCTTTCTGATCGCCGCGGTCCATGGCCCGCGGCGCGTGGGTGCCTGGATTTACGGCATGCTGTTACTGGGGATTGCCCTCATGGGCACCAGCGTCGCGGCCCGCCACGTCTGGCTGCAGCATTTGCCCAAAGACCGCGTGCCGGAATGCGGGCCCGGCCTCGAATACATGCTGAATCGTTTTCCGCTGGGGCAGGCGCTCGAGAAAATATTTCGCGGCTCGGGCGAATGTGCTGAGGCCGGCTGGACCTTCATTGGCGTTTCGATCCCCGAGTGGTCGTTGCTGTGGTTGGTGTTGCTAGGTGTTTACGCCATTTTCATTGCCGCCGTCGTCAGCAAACCACGGACTGCGGCGTGATCATCGATTGCGACACGCATTTTCTGCCGCGTGATGCCTATGACTACACCGGGCCTGAATGGGATGCACTAAGGCCGCATCTCAAATTTGATGCCGCCGGCCTGCACACCGCGGTTGATTTTCCCGGGGCGCCGCCGGAAGTGCCCGGAGCCACACCCTTACCGCCCCCCGGCAGCGGTTCGCGTCACGCCGGGCTTTACGACATCGAGGTGCGACTGCGTGATTACGCAAAGCTCGGCATTGACCGCCAGTTCCTTTTTCCGCAACTGACCGGTACCGCGTTTTCATATCTGCCCGATGCGCTGCTGGGTACGGCAATGGCGCACTCCTGGAATCTGGCCGTGCTTAAGCACCTGCGCGCTTATCCGCAGCATTTGATCGGCGGCGCACTGGTCGCGTTGCAGGATGTCAACGCTTCGATTCGCGAGATGGAGTGGGCGCAGGAAGAGGGTTTTCGCGCCGTGATTCTGGATAAGGTGTATCCGGTGCGCGAGCACTGTTTTTCCGAGCCGTTCGGCAATCGCCGCGAACTGTGGCCGTTTTTTGCGCGCGCCGAGCAGTTGAAGATGCCGGTGTTTCTGCACAATATCCAGCACGGCCACCGCATGACCAATCTGATGAATTACCAGTTCAACGGCCTCGACGTGATGGCGCCGCAGGAAGGTCAGATGAGCCTGGTATCTTTGATTACCAGCGGGCTACTCGACGATTTTCCCGGTTTGCAGTTTGTCTTCACCGAAGCCGGTGTCAGCTTCATCAAGCCGCTGGTGCAGCATCTTGATGCGGTTTTTAACGATGAAGTAGTCGACTACGAATCGGAGGATGCGGCGCCACGCTTCAATTATCGCAAGCTGACCGGTGGCAAACGCATCGTGTCGGAAGCAGATTACAAACCCAAAAACAAGCGGCCACCGGGCCACTATTTCAAAACCAATCTGTTCTTTACAATTGAGACGGAAGAGCCCGAACTGGCGGAAGCCGTGCGGCTGTTCGGTGCTACGCAGTTTTTGTTTGCCACGGATTATCCGCACGACGATCCAGGCGGGCGCATGAAATACAGGGATGTCGAACTTTTGCATGCCAATCAGGACATCGCCGAAGGCGCCAAGGAGCTCCTTTGGCATGGCAATGCCGAGCGTTTGCTCGGGTTCGCCTGACGGGCGCCGCGCCAGCTGGCCGCTGCGATACGGTCTGTTTGCGGCGATAACCTAGGCCGGAATATCCGGCGTCAGTTGTCGTTCCAGATGACGGATCTGGTCTTTCAGCAACAATTTTCTTTTTTTCAGCCGCTGCAGCTGCAGTTGATCCTGCCAGGGCTCTTTCGCCAGTCGCGCAATGATGTCGTCGAGATCGCGGTGCTCGACTTGCAGTTCTTTGACGCGTCGCCTGATCGATTCAAAATCCGGCTGCATGGCCAGGCACCTAAGCGCGGGTGGTCGGGCGGAAAGTATATCGCGAAAACTGCCGGGGGTGCCTGTTGCGGTGCATCCAACAATTCCTGATTACACGCAGTTTTCCTGCGCTAGAATGTGCGCGGACCATAACAAGCTGCAGGAGGAGAGATGGGCATATCGATCAGTGTGAACGGGCAGACGCATGCTTCCGACGCCGCGCCGGATACGCCGTTGCTTTATGTGTTGCGTAACGATCTCGGTCTGAACGGCGCGAAATACGGTTGCGGCGTGTCGCAATGCGGCGCCTGCACCGTGATTGTCGACGGCAAGGCGGTGCGCTCCTGCGTCACCGCGATGGCCACCGCAAGTGGCGGGAAAATTACCACGCTCGAGGGACTTGCGGCGGCTGGCAAATTGCACCCCCTGCAGCAGGCTTTCATGGATGAGCAGGCCGCGCAATGCGGCTACTGCATGAACGGCATGATTATGACGGCCAAGGCGTTTCTTGAGCGCAATCCGCAACCGACCGAGACGCAGATCCGCAAAGCGATGGCGGCAAACCTCTGCCGTTGCGGGACGCATAACCGGATCGTGCGCGCCATACAGCGCGCGGCGAAGGCGATGGCTGCAACTGCCAGCCGTAGCGCGGCCATTGCCGAAGGAGCACAAGCATGAGCGAAATTCAAATCGAAAAACTGAGCCGCCGTTCGTTTCTCAAACGCAGCGGCGGCATTGTCGTCGGCTTCAGCCTGTTTCCGGCTGTAATGGCGCAGACGCAACCGGCAGCGCTGCCCGGCAGTCTGCAAACCAACCGCATGCTCGACGGCTGGTTGCGCATCAACGCCGACGGCAGGGTCACTGTGTTTACCGGCAAGGTCGAACTCGGGCAGGGCATCCTGACCGCGCTGGCGCAGATTGCCGCCGACGAACTCGACGTCAACTACGATCGCATCGACATGATTTCCGCGGATACTTCGCGCAGCCCGAACGAGGGTATGACCGCGGGCAGCCAGTCGGTCGAACAAAGCGGCACTGCGTTGCATTACGCGGCGGCGGAGGCGCGCGAAATTTTGTTGCAACTCGCTGCAGCGCGTCTTGGTGTGGCGACCGACAGCCTGGCGGTCAGCGACGGCACGGTGAGTGCGGGCAGTGCCAAGACGACGTATTGGGAGCTTGCACAGAGCGCCAGTTTCAAACGCGAAGCCACGGCAAAAGCGAGGCCGAAGCCGGCAGCGCGACGCACGGTGATCGGCAAATCGGTGCCGCGTCGCGACATTCCGAAGAAAGTTCGCGGCGAACAGGCGTACGTTCAGGACATGCGTCTGCCGAGCATGGTGTTCGGACGCGCAGTGCGGCCGCCGTCGCGTCGGGCCCAACTCGAGGCGTTCGATGAAGCCGCGGTGCGCGCGATGCCCGGCGTTGTTGCCGTACTGCGCGATGGCAATTTTCTCGCTGTAGCGGCCGAACGCGAGGAGCAGGCGATCAAGGCGGCGGAAAAGATGCGCGCTGTTGCCAGATGGAAAGAAAGCGCAGATCTGCCGCCGCGCGGTATGGCGTTGTACGATCATTTGCAGAAGCTGCCGTCGAAAGACGCGCTGATCAGCGTCAAGGCCGGCAGCGCCGGCGGCGGGCAGGTTTCCACCATTGAAGCGACCTACACGCGTCCCTATCAATGCCATGCCTCGATCGGGCCGTCCTGTGCCGTTGCGCAATTCAAGGAGGGCAGGCTGACGGTGTGGACGCACAGCCAGGGAGTGTTTCCCCTGCGCCAGCACCTGGCACGTCTGACGGGCCTTGGCGAATCGAACATCACTGCCGTGCACGTCGAGGGCTCAGGCTGTTACGGGCACAACGCGGCCGACGACGTTGCCGGCGATGCTGCCTTGCTGGCGCGCGCGACGGGTGGGCGCCCGGTCAAACTGCAATGGATGCGCGAAGACGAGTTCGGCTGGGAGCCGTACGGCTCGCCCATGGTGATGAAGATGCAGGCCCGCTTGAACACCAGCGGTCAGGTCGTCGACTGGCGTCACGACGTCTGGAGCCATCCTCACAGCACGCGGCCGGGTGGCCCCGGCACCAATTTGCTGGCCGGTTCATATCTCGCCAAGCCGCAACTGCTGGGCGAGCCGCTCAACTCGCCACAACCGAGCGGTGCAGCGGATCGTAATTCGGTGCCGCTCTATGATTTCCCGAGCCAGCGCGTGGTTTTGCACTATTTGCCGGAAATGCCGTTGCGGACATCTGCATTGCGCACTTTGGGCGCTTACGCGAATGTATTCGCCGCCGAATCGTTTATCGACGAGTTGGCGGTGGCGGCAGGCGCAGACCCGGTGGAATTCCGGCTGCGGCATATGAAGGATGCGCGCGCGCGCGCAGTAATCGAAGCGGCGGCGCAGAAGGCTGCTTGGAAACCCGGTGCCAAAGGCAACGGCACGCAGGGCCGCGGCTTTGCGTTTGCGAAATACAAGAACCTTGCCGCCTACGTTGCCATCGTTGTCGATGTCGAGATCGAGCGCGCAAGCGGCAAGGTGCATGTTAAACGCGCCGTTGCGGCCGTCGATGCCGGCATGATCGTTAATCCGGACGGGGTCAAAAACCAGATCGAAGGCGGCATTATCCAGTCGACAAGCTGGACGTTGAAAGAACAACTGCAGTACGACAATCAGAAAGTGCTTACGCGCAGTTGGTCGGAATATCCGATCCTGACCTTTCCCGAGGTGCCGGCGGTCGAAGTCGTGCTGCTGGACCGGCCGGATGAAAAATCGCTTGGTACCGGTGAAGGTTCGCAGGGGCCGACGGTGGCAGCGATTGCCAATGCCGTGGCCAATGCCATCGGGCGGCGCGCGCGCGACCTGCCGTTTACGCCGGAGCGCATCAAGGCGGCAATAAGCTGAGGTGCCGGGGGAATTCGGGAGGGGAAAAAAACTGCGGCAACTCCGGGGGAGGAGGGGGGCCCGGAGTTGCCGCCGCTGCCTTGGGGGCAGCGCTTAGCTGGTTGATGCTGCAGGTGTCTAAATTTGTGATGCCAGTCCGTAAATTCTGTTCATGAACGACTCAACATCAATGGCTGACAGATCATCCGGAAGCTCCGGGCTGAGCGATTGCTGGGAGGGCGTGTGTATGGCGAAAAGCACCGCCGGATTCCAGTTCGCATTCATTACATCGTCACCATAGGTGCCATTCTTTAGCCGGGCTTCGCCGACGCCGGTTTTTGCAGTGCCAATCCGGGTTTTGCGGTAGTCATCAAGGTAAACCAGCATGCTTTGCCTCCTGCATTAATCCGTTGTCCCGTTACACATGGAAGTGAGTGCAAGTTGCAGGCCACCCCGTCGCACTTGTTGCTGCGAAATGAAGAAAATTATATAAGCGACTGTTTTATTATGATTAATGTGAGCAGATTACAGTGGGTGCAAACAGCCCCAGGTGCGGGAAACGGCGGCTCGGCCTGCCGATTTCATGACAGGCCGCCGAAGGCGGCTACAGTTGGTAACGGGAACCCGTCAGTCTTGAGGCGGGTCTCGCTCTATGGCGGATTACGATCGTGAGCAGACCGGGAAAATCGCCGGTGGAGTTTGCAGATGTCGCCGCGGCGGCGCAGCGATTGTCCGGCATCGCCCATCGAACGCCGGTTTTGACCTCGCGAACCGTAGACGCCCGCACTGGCGCAACGGTCTACTTCAAATGTGAGAATTTTCAGCGCATGGGCGCGTTCAAGTTCCGTGGCGCCTACAACGCCCTGTCCTGTCTTGACGAAACGCAAAGACGCGCCGGGGTGGTGGCGTTTTCATCCGGCAACCACGCGCAGGCCGTGGCGCTGGCGGGGCGACTCCTAGGGATACCGGCAACCATTGTCATGCCGTGCAACGCACCGTCGGTAAAACTGGAAGCAACCCGGGGCTACGGCGCGAAAGTCGTGACCTATGATCCGGCGACGCAAAACCGGGAACAGATTGCGCAAGACCTGGCGGGCAAACGCGGCCTCGCCGTGATTCCACCCTTTGATCATCCTCACATCGTGGCCGGCCAGGGTACTGCGGCGCTTGAGTTGATCGAGGAGACAGGCGCGTTGGACTATCTGCTTGTTCCCTGTGGCGGCGGCGGGCTGATTTCCGGCTGTGCCATCGCGGCCAATCATCTTTCACCAGGCATCAAAGTCATTGGTGTGGAGCCGGCGGCGGGTGACGACGTAACGCGTTCTTTCAAGAGCGGCGTGCTGCAGTCAGTCAGCAATCCGGACACCATTGCCGATGGCGCGCGCACCAGCAGTGCCGGCAAGGTGACGTTCCCGTTGATCATGGAGCATGTACGCGAAATGCACACGGTCACCGACGAAGAACTCGCGCGCGCCATGTTTTATTTGTGGGAACGCATGAAAATCGTGGTCGAGCCGACAGGCGCACTGGGTGCCGCGGCGCTGTTCGAGCGGAAAATCGATGCGCGCGGCCAACGCGTGGGCATACTCATCAGCGGCGGCAACGTCGATATCAAAGGCATTTCGGCGTTGCTCTAGACCGCCGCGTCAACGCGGGGGGGGGGCGCGTTAGGCGGCAATAGCGCGGGCAAGACTGTTAGAATCGCGCCTTTGCAAAATTCGCCTGGATTCCTGAAATGATTTTGTACGCCTCTGCCATATTCCTCGGCGCCTTCCTGCTGTTTCTGGTGCAGCCGATTATCGCCAAACAGATCCTGCCGTGGTTCGGCGGTTCCGCCGCCGTGTGGGCGACCTGCATGGTTTTTTTTCAGATGGCGCTGCTGGCTGGTTACGCCTATGCCGATTTCACGACGCGTCGATTGACGCCGCGCCGCCAGGTCATGCTGCACCTCGCGTTGCTGGTCTTGAGTCTGCTGGTGCTGCCGATCACGCCGGACGTTTCGTGGAAACCGGCAGGGGACGACAACCCCAGCTGGCGCATTCTGGGCTTGCTGACGTTGACGATTGGTTTGCCCTATTTCATTCTGTCGACCACCAGCCCGCTGCTGCAGGCGTGGTTTGCGCGGCGCTTTCATCACGCTATTCCGTACCGCCTGTTTGCACTGTCGAACCTGGCCTCGCTGCTGGCCTTACTGGCCTATCCGGTGCTGATCGAGCCGTGGGTGACGACGCTCACTCAATCGGTCACCTGGTCGGTGTTCTACGGGTTGTTCGTTTGTTTGTGCGGCTACGCGGCAATCTCGAGCGCACGCAGTGCCGGTGACGACGTGGCACCGGCGGCGGAAAGCGCCGAAGTTGCGCATGCGCCGAGTTTCGGCCGTCAAATGATCTGGATGACGCTGGCGGCGACCGCGACATTCCTGCTGCTGGCGGTGACGACGCACATCACGCAGAACGTGGCCTCGCTGCCGTTCCTCTGGATTTTGCCGCTGTCGCTGTATCTGGCCACTTTCATTTTGTGTTTCGATCATCCGCGCTGGTACCGGCGTGAAGTGTTTTTGCTGCTTGTTGCCATCTTGCTGCCGCTGATGGCCTGGTACTCGGATTCGCTGGATCTGAAAATCGTCATTCCGATGTACCTGGGCGGATTGTTCGTGTGCTGCATGTTCTGTCACGGCGAGTTGTCGCAGATCAAGCCGTCGCCGCGCTACCTTACGCGCTACTACCTGATGATTTCAGTCGGCGGCGCTGTCGGCGGCCTGCTGGTCGGTTTCGGTGCGCCGTACCTGTTGAAGGGATATTTCGAACTCGCCATCGGCCTGGTTGCCTGCGCCTGCCTGTTGCTCTACCGCACCTACCATCTGGCGTGGTGGGCGATGATCGGTGCTGCGGGCGTGGTCGGTGCGACCGCCTGGGGCGCCGGCAAGGTGGTGGATCACCAGATTGCCGATTCGCGGGTGATGATGCGTAATTTTTACAGTGTGCTGAAAGTTCGTGATTTCACCGATCCGGTGACATTCCGCTCGCTCGTGCACGGCGGCATCATGCACGGCGGGCAGTTGATGGACCCGCAGTACCGTTTGCGCGCGAGCAGTTATTTCGGTTACACCAGCGGCTACGGTCGCATGTTTGCAAGCCTACCGGATACCCCGCGCAAGGTCGGTGTCATCGGCCTCGGGGCAGGCTCCGTGATCGCCTATGCGCGCAAAGGCGACACCTTCCGTTTTTATGAAATCAATCCGCAGGTCGTTGAAGTCGCGCGACGCGAATTTACTTTCATGGACGAATCGCCGGCGAAAATCGAGGTTGTACTCGGTGACGGCCGTTTGAGCCTTGAGCGCGAACAGAGCCAGCAGTTTGACGTGCTGGCGATGGATGCGTTTTCAGGCGATTCCATTCCCATGCACCTGTTGACGCGGGAGGCGATGCAAATCTATCTGCGCCACCTCAAACCGGGCGGCGTCCTGGTGTTTCAGGCGACCAACCGCTTCATCAATATCGCGCCCATCGTGGCGAGCCTCGCCAACGAATTCGGTCTGGCGTCGGTTCTGATCAGCGACTGGCCGGAAAGCGAAGAGGGGGTCGACTACTGGACGTCCAGCACCGACCAGGTCATCGTGACTTCGAACAAGGCGCTGCTGCAGTCGGAAAAAATCCGCAGCGTTGCCACCGAAATAGCGATACCCGCCGGTTTCCGCGTGTGGACCGACGACTTCAATAATCTGGTGCGTGTGCTGAAGTAAACGGCAGTTTGCCTAAACCGGCAAAAAGCCGTTCACTGCAGCAACGAAAGCCTGCGGATCCTCGATCTGCGGGCAGTGGCCGACGCCCGGGATCTCCATGAAGCGGGCGCCGGCAACGCCGGCGGCGAGTTCGCGCGCGATGGCCGGCGCTGTAGTGGCGTCAAGCGCACCCACCATGACGAGTGTCGGATTGCGGATCGCGCCGAGTTGCGGTTTGAAATCGACATCCGCGAGCGCCAGGCAGGCATTGGCGAAACATCCGGCGTCCGCGCTTTCGAGAATGCGTTTGCGTTCGGCAACGACCGCGGGATGCGCGGCGATGAAGGCGGGCGGAAACATGCGATTGATCGCGATGTCGAGCGCACCGTGCATGCCTTCGGCGCGCACGCGGGCGGCAAGCGCACGCAGCGGTAGTTTTCCCGCCTCGGGAAATCCGGCCAGCGCATCGGCCACGATCAGGTGGTCGAATCGTGCGCCGTGCCGGATCGCAAGTGCGACCGCAATAAAGCCGCCGAGTCCGTTGCCGAGCACATCGGTATGCGCGTGCAGGCCGGCTTCATCAAGCCACGCCGCAATGCGGTCCGCGTAATCATCAATAGATGTGCCGCTGGCATCGGAAGCGCCGTAGCCGGGCAGATTGATGCGCCAGACCCGGCGGTTCTTTGCCAGCGCTGGCACGACCGCGTCAAATGCCGTGCGATCGGCGAGCAGCGAGTGCAGCAGCACCAAGTCGCGTCCGCTGCCGCTGTGTGCAACATCCAGATGGGAGGTCTTGAGATTCATTGGGACAGGTTTCTTTCTGCAAAAAATTCAGATCAAGGTGCTGCGAAGTTTATCCGGTCAGTCGGCAAACAGGTTTCGCCGGGCGTGTTGCAGGTGCGCAACGATGGCCGTTTTGGCACGCGCGTCATCGCGGTCCTTGAGTGCCATCACGATGGCACGATGTTCCTGCTGGTAAATCAGTCGGCGCTGCGGGGTGACGATGCGATCCTTCAGTTTGCCCCATTCCGATTGCTGACGCACCGCCGTGACGATTTCGAGTATGCGCACCATGAAACGGTTATGGCTGGCATTCGCCATTGCCTGGTGCAGGGCGGCATCCCATAATTCAAATTCGTCCATGCCGCTCGCCTGTTCTGCCTTTTCGAGGCAGCTTTCCATGCGCGCGAAGTCCGCGGCGGTGGCGTTGGTCACGATCAACTCCGCAATCGCCGGTTCAATGCGTAACCGCGCCTCCATGACTTCCGCCGGGCTGATATTCAGCGCGGATCCCGCGGCGGCTGATGCATCCGCTGCTTCCTGCGGTGTCATGAAAGTGCCGCGACCAACCTCCCGTGTGACATAACCTTCGGCTTCCAGTTGTGAGAGCGAGCGGCGGATTGCGTTGCGGGGCAGGCCGAACCGTTTTGCGAATTCACGCTCGGTAGGCAGTTTTGCGCCGGGCGCGAGCGAGCCGTCCGCAGCGCCGGTAAGGACGAAGTCCCGAATGCGCTGCACATATTGTTTTGAGATTGCGCGGGTGCTCATGGTTGGTCATGGACAAAGCTTGCGTGGGTGGCTGATCGGCTGGATATGCAAATAATGAACCATTTTTAAAATTGGTTCAACTGTGCTTGGAAAACAGACGAATTTTGGGACCTTTAAGGAATTCACCGCCGATTTCACAGCTGTTTGCGTCACGAAATAATTTTGAACCAATATACTAAAAATTAGAACCAATCTGGCAAGTTTGTTGACAATTGGGGCTGCGTTTTTTAGCATCCCTTGAGCGTGTTTTTCGTGCTTTCTGGTTGCTCCGGGAAGCGCCGCAGATAGCCAAATTTACAACGATAAAAATCCGGAGAGCGCTTGAAACGGCCGGCGTCGTGAGGAACGGCGGCGGTCCGTCGGGCGTTATTGCGGGAATGGATGCAAGCGGAGGAGATGTCATGAATTGTGAACTTGGACAAAAAATCGCTGCAGTGCTGGGGCGCATCTGTATTGCATTGTTGTTTTTCCAGTCGGGCTGGCACAAGATCGGCGCGGGTTTCGAGCCCAACGTAAAAGTAATGGTTGCGAAGGGCCTGCCGATGCCGGAAGTCTTGCTGGCAATCACCATAGGCATGGTGTTTGCCGGCGGCATGATGATATTGCTCGGCTGGTATGCGCGTACGGCGGCGCTGGTGCTGGCGGCATGGATGATACCGATCACGATTTATTATCACGGCTTCTGGAATGCTGATGCGGCGCAGTTGTTCAATCAGACCACGCATTTCATGAAAAACCTCGCCATCACCGGCGCCTTGCTGCATCTGTATGCAATGGGCCCGGGGCCATGCAGCCTGCGCAATGAATGCGCGCGGAAGGACGGCGCGGCGGCGTGACCAATAAGACCATACGCCTGGCGGTTATTTCCGAGGGCACCAGTTCGTGGCCGCTTTATGTGGCGGAAGCGCGCGGGCTGTTTGCACGCGCTGGCATAAACGTCGAGATGACGATTACCGGATCGTCGGTGAAACAGCTCGAACAACTTGTTTCCGGTGGTTACGACATCGGTTTTCAGCAATCCGACCACGTCGTGCGCGCGGTGGAGTCCGGCGGTGATCTTTTTGCATTCATGGCTTTTGCGCATGCGCCCGAACTCTCGCTGGTGGCCGCACCGCACATTGTGTCGATCGCAGATTTACGCGGAAAAATCATCGCGGTCGACGGCGCGCACACCGGTTACGCCTTGCTGCTGCGTCAGTTGCTTGCCGACCATGGGTTGACGGAAAACGACTACACCATGCAGGAGTTCGGTGGTTCGCAGGAGCGCCAGGACGCAATGCGCAATGGTACCGGCGTGGCGACACTGCTGAATCCGCCGTTCGACCGCCAGTTGTTCGCCAACGGTTTCAGGAACCTGGGCAGCACCTGGGATTTTTTTCCGGCCTACCCGGGGCCGGTGGGTGCCGCGCGCCGCGCCTGGGCCTCTGAAAACGCCGATGCACTGGTCGCTTTTATCGGCGCGATGGGCGCCGCCTTTGCGTGGCTGAAGGACGGGCGCAACAAGGACGAGGCGATCGCCGTGTTGCCGTCGCGTTTAAACATGAGTCGGGATGTTGCCGTCGCGGCTTTTGACGATTACACGCGTCATCCGGTGCCGGAAATCACGGCGCAGGGCATGCGCGAGGTCATCGACATTGTCTGGAACGCAGAGGGTTACCGCGGGCCGAAGGGCGCCGCGGAAAACTATCTTGATCTCGCCTACGCGCAGCTCGCGCAGGCATTGCGCGCATAATACCGCCTTGCCGTGGATGCGCATTTTGGTTTTTGAATTTGCCTTCAGCCGGCCGCAGGGTCGCATTAGACAGGAAGCATTCCGTCATGCCTGACGCACTGGTCCAATCGGCAATACATCACTGGGCGCCGCGCTTTGTTTCAAACGGCGTGCCGCTCACCGATTTCGAAGAGGTCACAGCGAAACTCGAACGCTGGGAGGACTGGTGTGAGGCATGGTGCAAATGCGCGGCGATGCACGAAGGCATCGGTCGTGCGGCACTCGCCGACGGTTACAAACTTTCGGCGGCGCAGCACCTCACTACCGCAGGTGTCTGTTATCACTTTGCCAAATTCGTGTATGTGCGTGACCTCAAACAGATGCGCGCCGCGCATATGAAGGCGGTCGAGTGCCGCAAGCTTGCGTTGCCGCATCTGCAACCGGCCGGTGAATACGTGCGTATCCCGTTCGAGGGCAAATCGTTCGCCGGCATATTGAGGCGCCCGGCGGGCGTCTCGCGTGCGCCGGTCGTCGTGATGTGCATGGGTCTTGATTCGGCGAAAGAGGAGATGGACAGCTATGAGTCGCTTTTTCTCGCACGCGGCCTCGCAACGCTGACTTTCGACGGACCGGGGCAGGGTGAATCCGAATACGATATTCCGATCCGCGGCGAATACGAAACGGCGGTCAAGGCCGTGATCGACTGGCTGGAGACACGCAGCGACATTGATGCGACGCGGGCCGGTCTGTGGGGCGTTAGCCTCGGCGGCTATTACGCGCCGCGCGCGGCGGCGTTCGAGAAACGTGTCAAAGCCTGCATCGGTCTGTCCGGTCCCTACGACTGGGCGGCGGTATGGCCGCAGTTGCCGGAACTGACCCGCGAAACCTTCCGCGTGCGTTCGCACTCGGCCAGCGTCGATGATGCGTTGCGCGTCGGCCGCACGTTGAGCCTGAAAGGGGTGGCGTCGAACATTACCTGTCCGTTGTATCTGGTCGCCGGCAAACTCGATCGCATTGTGCCGTGGCAGGATGCCGAGCGGGTTGCGCGCGAGGCAAAAGGGCCGGTCGAACTGGTGATTGTCGAGGATGGCAACCACGTCGCCAACAACCGCGTTTACAAATATCGCACGCAGTCGGCCGACTGGATGGCGAAACAACTGGGTCTGCCGCAGGTATAAGGAGGACGGGCATGCGAAATCGCACATTGCTGTTGGCTTTGCTTGCGCTGGTGGCGTCGATTCCTGCATTGCCGTCGGGCGCCGCGGAGCCCGATGCGTCCTATCCGCAAAAGCCGATCCGCATGGTGGTGCCGTTTCCGACCGGTTTTGCCAGCGATTTTCTGGCGCGCGTGGTCAGCCAGAAACTGTCGGAACGGTACGGCAAGCAGATCATCGTCGACAACCGGCCCGGCGGCGGCGGGGTGATCGGCAGTCTGCTGGTGGCAAAAGCGGCACCGGACGGCTATACCCTGTCGACTGTCGCATTGCCGCACCTGATCAACGCGCTCATTACTGACGAACCGCAATACCGGCCGCTCGAAGATTTCACGCCGATTACGCAAATTGCCTCGCTGCCGAACTTTGTCCTAGTGAGCGGTCCGATCAACAATTTGCAGGAACTGATTGCGCTGGCCAAACAAAAGCCGGGCCAGTTGAATTTTGCCTCGGGCGGAGTAGGCAGCCAGTCGCACATCGCGGGCGAGCTGTTCAAGATATCCGCCGGCATTGATACCGTGCACGTGCCGTTCCGTACGCTGGGCGATGCCATGACGGAACTGGCGGCGCAGCGCGTGCATTACTACGTGATTCCCATTTCGGCCGGTATGCCTTTGCTCAAGGATGCGCGCTTCCGGGCGATTGCCGTCACCGTTGATAAACGCGTCGAGCAACTGCC
>JANXSE010000109.1 GCA_025356695.1 Betaproteobacteria bacterium | reverse complement strand
TCGCTGCGGCACTTTTTCAATTTTCGCAACGTCGTAGCCCTGCTCGCCGATCAGTTTGACGAGGCGCCGGTATTCGTCATCCGGGATCGACGGCGCCCGCGCCATGATCCAGACGTAATCGCGCTGGACGCGGCTGATCACAGTCACGCTGTAATCCTCGGCCAGATAGGTGATGCGGTAGTCGGCCTTGATCGGCCACACAAACTGCATGCCCCACAAGGCATTGGTGTCGCGATCGACGACAAAGCCGCGCGGCGTATAGCGTTTTTCTTCGCCGTCAAAACCGCCGGCGCGAAAGGTGAACGTCGTGGCAATCGTGCCGTCGGCATCGAGACGGTACGCTTCGACCGAGTTATGCGCGCCCTTTTCAATGAACGTCGGGATGCTGGCAATCACGTACCACGGCCCCATGAAGCGCTGCAGGTCGACCCGCGGCACGGTGGGCAGCGGCGCCGGGCTTTGGCAGCCGCCCAGCACCAGCGCGACGGCGGCGCACGCTAGCGAACGGATATTTTTCAGGATGACCTCCATCAGTTCAGCGCATAGCGCAGGCGGCGGCCGCCGGCCAGCGTCGATTCGAGCGCCAGCCACTCGTCGTTGGCCGAATACCAAAGGTCGATCGGATTTTTCGTGCCGGTGAGGCGATAGCGCCTCGCCGCCACCGGCGCGCCGCGCACCGTGATGGTTTCGTTGCCTACGACGGCAACTGTGGCCGCTTCAACCGCGCCGGTCTGGGCGTTGAGCAAGCGCGTCTGGCGCAACATCTGCGGGTTCCAGTAGGCGAAACTCATGACGCATCCAGCGAAGTCCACGCGGCTTTTGCCGGTGTTGACCGTCAGGCGGTCACCCTCGATCACCGCGTCGACCATGAGCTTCTCGCCGTTGTCATCCGTGCGCGCCCGCAGACTATCGAGACAATCGCCACGCCAGCGTTCGACGGCATTGTGCGTGTAACGATAGGCGGTTATGAACAGCACTTTGACCTCAAAGCGCGTTTCGCTTTTGAGTTCGCGCAGGTCACCCTGATCCGTCAGGGTGAAGCGGTGATAACCAATACGGGCGTCATCGAGAAACGCCTGAAAGTCCCACACGCGCGGCTGCGCGGCCGCCGGCGGAACGCAGGTCGCTAACAGTGCCGCGCAAAGCCATGGCGCGATTCCGGCAACGGAAAGAAGCCCCGAATGTTTCATTTTGGCAGTCCAGGCAAAAATGCGTTGGTGCGAGCCGCGTATTCGCTATAGGCGGGCCGCCGCTCGCCGATATCTTTTTCCAACAGCGCAACCCCCGATATCCTCAGCAAAAGCACCGACATCAGGAGCGGGGAAACGATGGTCCACCAACCGCCGGCCGCACAGGCGATGACATAAAATCCCCACCACACGCAACATTCGCCGAAGTAATTCGGATGACGTGTATAGCGCCACAAGCCGCGATCCATCACGCTGCCCGCGGTGCCGGCGCGCCGCCTGAATTGCGCAAGCTGCCAGTCCGCCACGCTCTCGAAGATGAAACCGAACAAGACCAGTGACGCACCGGCGACGTCCAGCCCGCCCGGCGCCGCGCCGCCATCGATTGCCGCCAACAGGGGAAGGGAAACAATCCACGCCAGCAGCGCCTGCAGCGTGAACACCAGATAAAAACTTTTCCACTCAAAATGCGGTTGATTGCGCGCGCGGATGGCGCGGTATCGATAGTCCTCTGCCTCGCCCCAGTTGCGCCACGTGATATGCGCGGAGAGCCGCAGCGCCCACAGGGTCAACAGTGTCATGACCAGCGCAGTGCGCGGCCCGCTGGCCGACAGTACCGTCGCGTAGACAATCCCGCCGCCCAAAATCAGCAGCGACCAGACGCCGTCGACAATGCTGACGTCTACCTTGATCAGACTCACCACCCACGTCAGGGCACCGATCGCAAGCATCACAGCGAGGCCGCCGAGCAAAGCGAAAATCGCAGGACTCAGCGTGTTCATATCGCCGGCGCTCTATCGTGCGCCAGCCGCAAGAGCAGCGGCGTAAATATGCCCCAGCCGATCGACAATACGATCAGAGCGTGCAGCGGTTCGACCAGAATCACCGCGCCCAGACGCGTGCCGCCCCAGTAGGCCAACGGACCGGCGATCGCACCGAGCACTGCCGCGGTGAGCGGGCGCGTTTGCAGCCACGCCAGTGAATGCCTGAGCGTGATGGCGAACAGCGCCCATAGCGCAAGAATCCAGTGCGGGGCCACGCCGGCGATGAAAAATCCCGAGGTAAAATCGAGCCAGCCCAGCATGACTAGCGTGCTGTCCCAGACCATGCCGATCAGCAGCGCCATGGCGACCAGCCGGATCTCCCGCCGCGGCTGCTCCGCAAAAAATACGTGCGTAGTGACAATGAGCGCCGCGACCGCGGTGCCGGCCCACGGCAGGGCGTGCGCCGCGCCCACCACACAGGCGAACCAGCCCGCCTGAAAGCCGACAAAATTCGCGATCACCCGCGGCGTTGCAGGCGTGCTCACGGGCGCGCGTTGCGCAGCGGAAAAAATATTCACGGCCGGCGCTCGAAGAGATAATGGCTGACCCACCACTCGTTGCCATTTGCGTAACCGAACAGCTCAGCGCAGGCCATGAAGAACAGGCGCCAGCGCGTCCACCACACTGCGGCATTTTCTACACCGTAGGTTTGCGCGATCACCGGCCACAGCGCGGCACGGCGCGCATCCATGTTGGAGAGCCACGCCTCCGCGGTGCGCGCGTAGTGACGGCCGTCCCAGCGCCAGCGCTGCAGCAATTGCAGATGGTCCTGAAAGTGCAGCGCCAGATCGTCGCTCGGCATCATGCCGCCGGAAAAGAAATAGCGGCTCATCCAGTCGCCGCTGCCGCGCTCGACAAACAGGTAGGGCGTCAGGCGATGCACGAAAACATGCATAAAAAAGCGGCCGCCGGGCTTGAGCCAGCCGGCGACACGACGGAACATCTCGGGCCAGTTGCGCATATGTTCGAACATCTCGACCGACACCACGCGCTCGAAGCGTTCGGCGCTGTCAAAGGCATTCATGTCGCAGGTGATGACGCGCACATTGCTCAGCCCGCGGCGCGCTGCCTCCGCTTCGATGTAGGCGCGCTGCGACTGCGAATTCGACACCGCGGTGACGCGGCTGCGCGGAAACCGCGACGCCATATAGAGGGTGAGCGAACCCCAGCCGCAACCAAGTTCGAGAATGTCCTGGCCGTCGGCGAGTTGCGCGCGCGCGCAGGTCGCGGCCAGTGCCGCCGCCTCGGCATTTTCCAGCGTCGTCACACCTTCGGGCCACCAGCACGAGCTGTACTTGCGGTGCTGTCCGAGCACGCCGGCGAAAAATTCGGCCGGTACCTCGTAGTGCTGTTCGTTGGCCTTGTGCACCAGCAA
>JANXSE010000073.1 GCA_025356695.1 Betaproteobacteria bacterium | reverse complement strand
ATTGCCGTGGGCCAAGCCGGTGCGGCCGCAGGGCGTCGAGCGCAATATCGTCGTCACGCTGCGCGACTGGCACAACGACAAGCAGTATCTGCATGATCTGATTTCCACCGACAAGCGTTATCCGACCGTCAATGGCTACGGGCCGCTTTACGGGTCGTGCGAGCATGCCTGCAATGACATGCCCATCCTCGATCCGATCAAGAACGTGGCGACGAATTTCGTGCTGCCGACCACCGCCGACATGCCGCTGGCGCTGGGGCCGGGCAACGCCGGCTCGGTCAAGATCCTGCAGACCTCGGCCTATTGGGGCGAAGAGAACATCTGGGACAGCAAGGCCAACAATCACAACTCGATGATCGACAAGAAGGGCCGCGTCTGGCTCGCCGCGACCGGCCACAAGCCCGACAATCCCGACTTCTGCAAAAAGGGATCGAGCCATCCTTCAGCCGTCGAGTTTCCGCTCAACAGCACCAACCGCAGGGTAACGATGTACGATCCGAAGACCAAAAAGTACACCGCCTACCAGACCTGCTTCGGCTCGCATCATCTGCAATTCGGCTACGACGCCAACGAGACGGTATGGGCAAGCACCGGCGGCGGCGGCGGTAATGTCGGTTGGATCAACACCAAGATGCTCGACGAAACCGGCGACATCGAAAAGTCGCAGGGCTGGACCGCGCTGGTACTCGACACCAACGGCAACGGCCAGCGCGACGAGTACACCGAACCCGGCAAGCCGATGGACCCGACCAAGGACATGCGCATCGGCGCGACTTTCTACGCCGTGATGCCAAGCCCGACCGATGGCTCGGTGTGGGGCACGCTGCGCGGCAATCCGGGCGCCGTTGTGCGCGTTGATCCGACCAAGAATCCGCACAAGGCACTGTCCGAGATGTACAACGTGCCGCTGCCCGGCTTCGGCCCGCGCGGTGGCGACATCGACAAGCAGGGCCGTGTGTGGGTATCGCTGGCGAGCGGCCACATGGGTGTGTTCGATAGGCGCCTGTGCAAGGGTCCGCTCAACGGCCCGAAGGCGACCGGCGACCACTGCCCTGAAGGCTGGGCTTTCCACCAGTATCCGGGCCCGGGCTTCAAAGGCATCGGCGAGAACAGCGCCGAAGCGAGCTACTACTCGTGGGTCGATCAGCACAACACCTTCGGGCTTGGCGATGATATTCCGATGTCGACCGCCAACCAGATGGACGGCCTCGTCGCCCTCGGAAAAGACGGCAAGATGGTATCGATCCGCGTGCCCTATCCGCTCGGCTTTTACGCCAAGGGTTTTGACGGTCGCATCGACGATCCGAAAGCCGGCTGGAAAGGCCGCGGTCTGTGGGCGGCGAACGGCGATCGCACGCCATGGCTGATCGAAGGCGGCAAAGGCACCAAGCCGCTGGCAGCGCATTTCCAGCTCAGGCCCGATCCGCTGGCGCACTGAAATAGCGGCGGCGCGAGCGACATGCCCGCGCCGCCGATTCCTTAGCGGGGAAGCATGATGATGATGGACTTTGTGCTCGACTACATCTCCGTCAATACGTTCTGGACCATCCTGTTCATCATCCACGCCTTGCTGGCGGTGGCGCTGCTGGGTGCGCTGACGCATCAGGCCGCCGCAGTACTCGCACCGCCACGCGCCGGTGCCGGCGGCGGTTTCGTCACTCACTTTCGCGCGGTGTCCGGGCAGCGTTATGCCACTGCCATCTGCGTGTTGTGGGTACTCGCCTTCATCTTCGGCGGCTGGATCTACACCAAATATCGCATCTACGTGCGCATCCCGATCGAACAGGAGGGCTTCTTCAAGACGCTGGGCGTGTTCGAATTAAAAGAGCACCTCGCCACCATCGGCCTCGGGCTGCTGCCGTTTTACTGGCATCTGTGGAAGGACGCGCGCAACGCCGTTTATGCCAGCGCGCGTAAATGGCTGACGGTCGTGCTCGCAGCGATCTGCTGGTTCAGCTTTCTGGTCGGCCACATCGTCAACAATGTGCGAGGCTTCGGCTCATGAGTGAAGCCGCAAACACCGCGCCGGTTGCTTCATCGCGTCTGCGCACCTTTACGCTAGCGTTCGGCATCTGCTTTGCGATTCTCTACGTAATCTGCGACATGGCGGCGCTGCCGCTGTTCACCTATCACCCCGGCACCGACCGTATCGATTTCGGCTACACGCCGGCGCGGCGTGACGAGGGACCGGCGATGTACTGGTATGGCTGGATCGCCACCTCGGCGCTCGGCGCCCTGGTTCTCGGTCTCGTTGTCGCTATGCTGCCGGAAAAAATCGGCCGCAGGATTCCACTGGCTCTGGCGTGGATCGTGCCGATCGTGCTGCTGCCGGCGCTGATCTATTCTCTGAAATTTTACTGGCGGTGGGAATAATGAAATTAAAATTCAATATGCTGATTCGTGTGCTCGCGATCGCCCTGGTTGCCGGATGCGTCACGCCGGCCTTCGCCGGCGGCGACGACTACGATGCGGCAAACGATGTCAAAGGCGAAGGGCCGGCCTACTTCGGTTTCGTGCGCGACGCCCGCGGCTCGCCGGTGGTCGATGCACAGGTAGTGCTGCAGCCGAAAAAAGGCAAACCGGTGTCGCTGAAGTCAAACGTGCTCGGCCTCTACCGCGGCCACATCAGCAAGGCTGTTCTGCCGGACGAGGTGCAGATATCCTGCGTGAAAACCGGTTTCAAGCAGATAAAGATCAATCGCCGTACGCCACCCGGCAGCAAGGACATGTTTATCGAGACCGAATGCACGATGCAGCGCCAGTAAAACGCGGCGCGATAGTCCGCGCCTGTCTCACCGCTGTTTTTACCTTCATCGCCGTTAGCGGCACGGCGCATGCGCAGATACCCGCAGAAGCTCCGGACACCATCCTCGTCAATGGCAAGATCGTCGTCTACTACGGCGCGCCCGCACAGGCACTGGCGGTGCGCAACGGCAGAATCACTGCGATCGGCAATTCGCCGGACATCCGCGCGCTGGCCGGCGCTGCGACCCGCGTTATCGACGTGGCGGGTCGCACCGTCATCCCGGGCCTGATCGATTCGCATATCCACGCCATCCGTGCCGGCCTCAGCTACACGACCGAGGTGCATTGGTTCGGCGTGCGCACGCTTGCCGAAGCGCTGGCGCGCCTACGCGCGGCGGCAAAAAACGCGCCGAAAGGATCGTGGCTGATAGTCGCCGGCGGCTGGAGCGACCGCCAGTTCCGCGAGGACCGCCGGCCGACGCAGGCGGAAATCGCCGCCGCTGCCCCCGCTCACCACGTCTACGTCCAGTTGCTCTACAGCAACGTGCTGCTCGATCCCGGCGGCGCTGCAGCACTCGGTCTCGCCGATCATCCGCAACTGGCGGTGCGCCTCACCAGCGAACGCGACCGCGACGGCATACCGACCGGCTGGCTCGCCGGCGACAACCGCGCCATCAGCGATCTCTTCAATTTATTGCCGCGTCCGACGTACGAACAGAAACTCGCCGGCACGCGCGCTTTCTTCCGCACGCTCAATGCGATGGGCATCACCGGCGTGAACGATCCGGGCGGCTACAACATTGAGATAGACGACTACCAGCCGCTCCACCAGATCTGGCGCGAACGCGGCCTGACCTTGCGCGTGCGCTACAGCTTGAGCGCGCCGCGCCGCGACCACGAGCTCGAGGATTTCAGAAAACTCACGCAGCTGCGGCCGATGGGCCTTGGCGACGACTGGTTACGCTTCAACGGCATCGGTGAAAATGTGACCTGGGGTCTTTACAACAACGACAATCCAAGCGATGCGCAGAAAGAGCAGCTTGCCGCAGTGCTACGCTGGGCCGTCTCGCGCGGCATGACGGCGACCTTTCACTGGCACAACGACCGCCCGATTTATCATCTGCTCGACGTGATCGAGCGCATCAATGCAGAAACACCGGTGGCAAAATTGCGCTGGTCGGTCGCGCATCTCAACGACGCCTCGCCGGCAACGCTCAAACGCCTGAAGACCATGGGGATGGGCTGGCTGGTGCAGAACGCGTTCTACTTTCGCGGCGAAGCCTTCCTCGGCCAGCGCGGCATCGAAGCCGCTCGCGCAGTGCCACCACTGGTCAGCGCGCTACGGCTGCAACTGCCGCTCGGCGGCGGCACCGATGCGCACCGCGTGATGGGACCGAGCCCCTTCGTTTCGCTGCAATGGATGCTCGATGGCAAAACCGTCTCCGGCGTCGCCATGCGCGCAGCGGAAGAGCTACCGACGCGCCTCGAGGCGTTGCGCATCTACACGCAAGGCAGCGCCTGGTTCAGCTTCGAGGAAAATGAACGCGGCGCGCTGGCAGTGGGCCGGCTTGCCGATCTCGCGGTTCTGAGTCGCGACTACCTCAGCGTGCCACTCGACGAAATCAGCGACACC
>JANXSE010000051.1 GCA_025356695.1 Betaproteobacteria bacterium | reverse complement strand
GCCGAATCGCAGTTCATCGTGCTCGCCGACTCGCCGATCAAGTCGATCGCCGATCTCAAGGGCAAAAAGATCGGCATGACCGCACCGCCCAGCGCCATGCACGCCATCGTCAGCGCGGTGCTTGAAAACAATTTCGGACTGAAGGCCACCGACTACACAGTAGCGCCCGGCAACGAAAGCCGCCTCGCCCAGTTCGTCACGCAGAAAGACGCAGACGCCGCCGCCATCCGCTCGGTCACCATCGCGCAGATGAACGAAGTGAAACTGCGTTCGCTCGGCAATGTCGTCGACGAGTGGAAGAAGATGACCAAATCGAACTCGCCGCCCACGCTCGCCGTCACCATCGTGCACAACGATTACGTGACGAAGAACCCCGAAGCGGTGGCGAAATTCATCGCCGCCACACGCAAAGCCGTCGAATGGGGCAGCAAGAACAAACCGCAGGTTGCGGAAATTCTGCGCAAAGCGGCCAACATGGACGCCACCGACTCTCTGGCTTATGCGAACCAGTGGGACCACGCCTATTTCGCGAGTTTCGAACCGCAGGACATTGCTACGCTCAAACGCATGAACCAGATCTTCAAGGCCGCCGGCACTGCCAAGCAGGATGTGCCGGACAGCGCGTTTCTCGCCGAGCCCTATATCAAATCGAAGTCGATCAAGTAAAAGGGCTGACCGGCCGTGTCAAAACCCGCTGCGCGCTACCACCTGCATATCGAGAATGGGCACAAGCGCCCCGCCATTTTTCAGTTGACCGAACCGATCTGGGCGGCTGCGGCTAAACGTCACCCGGCGCTCGCAAAAAAACTCAACGTCACCATCGGCTGGGATCGCGACATTATCGACGCAGCCCTCAAGACCGCGGATTTCCTCATCCACTGGAACCCGCCGCGTGAGCGCCTGCGCGAACGCGCGCCGCGTCTGCGCTGGATACAAACCACCGGTGCCGGTATCGATTCCCTGATGCCACTCGACTGGCTGCCGCGCAACATTGCCCTCACCAACAATACCGGCGCCCATGGCGACAAGGCTGAAGATTCCTGCCTGCTCGCCATCCTGATGCTGCACCAGCGCATGCCGGAGATGATCCAGTCGCAACATGCTTCACGGTGGGAACCGCTGTACACCACACCGATTGCCGGCAAGACCGCCGTCATCATCGGCTTTGGCGATCTCGGGCGCGCCGCCGGCCGTGCTGCAAAAAAACTCGGGCTGCAGGTGATCGCAGTAACGCGCAGCGGCAAGGCCGCGCGCCCCGCGGATGCCGTCGTCAAGGCATCCGCCATCGACCGCGTGCTGCCGAAAGCCGATTTCCTCATCGTCGCCACACCGCTGACGCCCGAAACGCAGGGCCTGATCGACCGCAAGCGGTTGGATCTGCTCAAACGCGAAGCCTGCCTCATCAATATCGGACGCTCGCCGATTGTCGACTACGAGGCCTTGCGCAAAAAGCTGGATGCCGGCGAACTGGCCGGCGCGCTGCTCGACGTGCACAGTCCGGAACCCCTGCCCGCAGAATCTCCGCTGTGGAAAACGCGCAACCTCATCATCACGCCGCACACCTCCTGCGACGATCCGCGCTATATGCATTTCCTCTGCGACACCTGGTTTGCCAATTTTGCGCGCCTGCTCGACGGCAAGGCGCTGAAAAACCGCGTCGACCGCACACTTGGTTATTAGGCCTGCGTGACCATTACCAAAACCGCCGCCCGCATCGCCGCCGCCCAGCCGCCGCGCGCCGGCAAAATCAATCTCGATCACATCGCGCATTTTGTGCCGGACATCGAGGCCGCCTCGGCGGCCTTCGAAGCGCTCGGTTTCACGCTGACGCCCTTCTCCGCACAAATGCAGCGCAACGAGTCGGGTGAACTGGCGCCCGCCGGCGCCGGCAACCGCTGCATCATGCTCGAGCACGGTTACCTCGAATGCCTGACGCCGACGGCCGACACCACCATCGGCAATCAGTTGCGCGCGGCGATCGCGCGTTACACCGGCCTGCATCTGATCGCCTTCGGCAGCGGCGATACCGCCGCCGATCACGTGCGCCTCAGCCGGGAACAATTCGCACCGCTGGCGCCGGTCGATCTGCAACGCGTGATCGGCGCCGTGGATGGCGAAGGCACGGCACACTTCAGCGTGGTACGCGTGCCGCCGGGCACCATGACCGAAGGCCGCATCCAGTTCTGCCAGCAGCACACGCCAGAACTGCTGTGGCAATCGCGCTGGACGCGCCACCGCAACCGCACGGTCGGCCTGAACGCGGTGATCGCCTGCGTCGACCACCCCGACGAGGCGGCGCAACGCTATGCGCGCTTCACCGGCATCGCGGCAACGGCCAGCGGCGACGATCGCATCATCGACACCGCGCGCGGCCGCATCCTGCTGGTTTCAGCCGCCGCAGTGCAGCGCGTTTTCCGTCTCGATCCGCCGGTGCTGCCGTGGATCTTCGGCAGCGTGCTGGTCAGCGCGAATATGCAGAAGACGCGCGATTGCATCGTCGCCAGCGGACTGCCGCACGGCATGCTCGGCGAAGAGCGGCTTTACGTCGTGCCGCCGGCAGCGATCGGCGGGATCATGGTGTTCGAGCCCAAAGGCATTGCGCCGTTCACCTTGTCGTAACAACACCTGATCAGCCATGACCACCACCCCGGGGCACTTCGACGAATCCTTTGATGTCATCGTAGTCGGCTTCGGCCTCGCCGGCGCCATCGCGGCATTGAACGCACACGAAGCCGGCGCCAAAACGCTGCTGATCGAAAAATCCTCGGTGCCCGGCGGTCTGTCGATCTGCTCGTACGGCGCGGTACGTAGCGCGCGTGACCCGGAACTGGCGTTTCAGTATTTAAAAGCAACCAACGACGGCCGCACACCCGACGAAGTGCTACGCGCTCTCGCCACCGGCATGTGCGACATCGAACGCTATGTGCGCGAACTCGGCCGAATCAACAGCGCGGTCATCGCCAATTCGATCGAAGAAAACGAAATGCGTGCGAAGGCCGGCGACCCTTACCGCCGGCAGATCCGCGCCAACTATCCGCTGCCCGGAACCGACACTTTCTATCACACCACCGTGATGGACATTCCCGGCACCGATCTCGCCAGGCTGTACCCGTGGGCCAACGGTGCGCCGGGCGGGCCGAAACTGTTCCGCATTCTGCACGAGCACCTGCTCAAGCACAGTATCGATATCCGCCTCGCCACGCCGGCGCTGCAACTGATTGCCGAACCACTTGCCAACGGAGGGCGCGAAGTGCGCGGCGTGCGCATCGCCAGCAACGGTGTCGAGCGCAATATCGAGACACGCCGTGCGGTCATCCTGTCCTGCGGCGGCTTCGAGGGCAACGCGGACATGAAGGCGCAATTCCTCGAAGGCAAACCGGTGCTCAATGCCGCCGCGCAGATGAACAACGGTGACGGCATCCGCATGGCGCAGCATCTCGGCGCTGCCTTGTGGCATATGTGGCATGTGCACGGCGCCTACGGTTTCCGCCACAGCGACCCGTCGTATCCCTACGCCATCCGCCTCAAGCGTTTCCCCGACTGGTTTCCGGGCGAGGCCGACCAGGCGCGCCTGAAGATGGCGTGGATCCTCGTCGACAGCTCCGGCAAACGCTTCATGTCGGAATACCAGCCCTACACGCAGGACACCGCGGTGCGCACGCTACAGTATTTCGATCCGGTCACCCAGTCATTCCCGCGCAACCCCGCCTGCATGATCTGCGACGAGGCAGGCCGCAGGATGTATCCGCTCGGCAAGGCGACCTCCAATGACGAGGGGATCATGTATCACTGGAGCGACGACAATCTGAAAGAGGTCGAATCGGGCATCCTCAAACGCGCGAACACGCTGGCCGAACTCGCCGGACTGCTCGGCATCGACGCCGCCGCGCTCGAACAAAGCGTGACACGCTGGAACGCGCTCTGCGCGAAGGGCAGTGACGATGATTTCAGCCGCCCCGGCGGCAGCATGACGCCGATCAGGACCGCGCCATTCTACGGCGCGCCGGTGTGGGCGACGATGTCGAACACGCAAGGCGGCCCGGTGCACGACGCCGAACAGCGCATTATCGACGTCTACGGCCAGCCGATTCCGCGCCTGTATGCGGCGGGTGAACTCGGCAGCTCGTTCGGCCACCTCTATCTATCGGGCGGCAATATCGCCGAATGCGTGGTCACTGGCCGCATCGCCGGCAAAAATGCGGCGACGCGTTAGTCGGCTTTGATGCCGGCCGACTTGATGACGCGGCCGAATTTTTCGATATCGGCCTTGATGGTCGCCGCGAATTGCTCGGGGCTGTCACCAATCGTCTCGTAGCCAAGATCGCCGAAGCGCTGTTTCACATCCGCCGATTTCAGGCCGGCAAGGATCGCGGCATTAAGTTTCGCCACCACGTCTTTCGGCACGCCGGCCGGTGCGGCGATACCGAACCACGCATCGACGGCGTAACCTTTCACACCGGATTCCGCGATGGTCGGCAGTTTCGGCGCTACGGCGGCACGCCGGCTGCCAGCCACCGCGAGCAAACGCAGCTTGCCGATTTTTTCAAAGGGCGCCAGCGCGGCGTAATCGGCGATCATCATGTCGATCTGCCCGGCCATCACGTCAGTCACGGCCGGTGCGGTGCCTTTGTACAGCACGTGCACCAGGTTCGCGCCGCTGTCCGCGCGCAGCAACTCCGCCGCCAGGTGCGACATCGAACCGGAGCCGGACGACCCGAAACTCAAACCGCCCTTCTGCGATTTCGACGCCGCAATCAGTTCGCGCACGTTCTTCGCCGGCACGTGCGGATTGACCGCCACCGCGTAGGGCACGAAGGCGACATTAGCAACCGCCGTCAACTCGCGCGGATCATAGGCCAGCTTTACATAAAGGCCCGGCGCCACCGCCAGACTGCTCGAGCCGCCCATCACCAGCGTATAACCGTCAGCCGGCGCCTTCGCCGCGAGCTCGACGCCGATGGTGCCGCCGGCACCGCCGCGGTTCTCGATCACCACCGCATGGCCCCAGGTCTCGTTGAGCTTCTGGCCGACGACGCGGGCGATGATGTCGTTCGGCCCGCTGGGCGCGAACGGCACGATGATCTTGATCGGTTTGGCCGGATACGCAGCGTTACCCGGCTGCGCCAGTGCTGCGGTCAGCGGCATGGTAGCGGTGATCGCCAGCATCAAGGCGGCGTATCGCGGCAAATGATCTCTGTTCATTTCAACTCCTGTTGATTCGTCATGCGCACGACCGCGCCAATCAGATCCACTGTTGCAAAGGCCGTGCCAAGCAGTGATCCAGCCCGTCTCGGTGGGACTGCCTGCACCGGCGCGGAGTGTGCCACGGTCGCACCAATGGATGAAGGAGCGATTATTTCGATCGAAATAACCGCGCGCTATATCGTCATTGGTGCCGGGAGTGCACCGCCGGCGTGCGCTAACGCACCACCGTGCTCCTGCAAGGTGCCGGCCTCAATGCCGCGCGATCGTCGGCAATCGCGTAAACCGCTATTCGCGCGTCAGTGCGCCCATCTTGATCAGACGGTTCAGCCGCTCGACCTCATTGCGAACGAAGCGCGCGAATTCTTCCGGTGTGCCGCCCTGGATCTCGAGCCCGAGTTCATCGAAACGTTTCTTCACATCGGGCAAACCGAGCAGGCGGTTCGATTCGCGGTTCAATTTGTCGATGATGGCGCGCGGCGTTTTCGCCGGCGCCGCCATGCCGAACCAGACGATGGCCTCGGCATCCTTGATGCCCGACTCGGCCAGCGTCGGCACATCGGGCAGCAAAGGCACCCGTTTCGCCGCCGCCACGCCAACCACACGCACGCGACCGCCGCGGATCTGCGCCTCGGCCGACACCGTGGTCGTATGCATGAACTGGATCTGTCCGCCGACCAGATCAACCAGTGCCGGCGCCGAGCCTTTGTAGGGAATATGCGTGACGTTGACGCCGGTGGCCGCCTGAAACAGCGCCAACCCGATATGTAGGCTGCTGCCGGTGCCCGACGAACCCCAGTTCACCTTACCGGCATTTGCCTTCAGATACTCGAGCAATTCCTTGGGATTCCGAACCGGCAACGCGGGGTTGGTAAAAATCATCAACGGCGCGTATCCGAAAAAAACCACCGGCACGAAGTCATCGACCTTGTAGGGCGCATTCTTCGCCAGCAGCGGCGAGTTGACGCTGGGCCCCGGATTCGACAGCAGCAGCGTGTAGCCGTCGGGTACCGCCTTTGCCACGGTATCCGCGCCGACCAGACCGCCGGCACCGCCGCGGTTATCGATGATGAACTGCTGGCTCCAGGCCTCGCCCAGTTTCGCGGCAACCAGTCGCGCCACGATGTCATTCGAGGCGCCCGGTGTAAACGGCACAACAAACCGCACCGGTTTTGACGGATAGGATGCTGCTAAATCCGCGGCTTGCGCAAACGCCGGCATCACGAACAACACCGCGCATGCCAACGTCTTCCAACGCATGGAACTGTTCATGCTTCCCCCCGATGACGTCTGACTCTATTTTCCGGCTTTATCGAGCACGTTCGGATTCACCACATTGATCGGTTTGCCCGCCGCGTATGCGGTGATCTGATCAAAGATGTCGTTGAACTGGGTTTCGAACTCATCGTAGCCAACATAGCCGACATGCGGCGTGCACACCACGTTGGACATGTTGAGTAGCGGATGTGTGGTGTCGAGCAGCGGCTCCTCCTCGTAGACATCGACCGCTGCCATACCGGGACGCCCGGCGCGCAGCGCGTTGACCAGCGCGCCCGGTTCAATCAGCCCGGCGCGGCTCGTATTGACGATCAGCGACGTCGGTTTCATGCGCGCCAGATCGGCGGCCTTGATGATGCCGCGCGTGACATCAACCAGACGCATGTGCAGCGAGATGACATCGCACTCTTCAAAAAACGCCTCGCGGCTGCGCGACACGCTGTAACCGTCGGCGCGCGCGCGTTCGCACGAGGCCTCGCGGCCCCACACATGCACCTTCATGCCGAAAGCCTTGCCGTAACCCGCGATGACACTGCCGATACGTCCGTAACTGTAGACCCCCAGCGTGCGTCCACGCAGACCGCGGCCGAGCGCAATCTGCCACTTGCCGGCCTTCAGCGCGTTCATCTGCTGCGGAATCTGCCGCATGGCGGCCAGCAGAATGCCCCAGGTCAGCTCGGCGGTTCCATACGACGGTGTGCCGGCGTGCTGGTTCGACGAAACGATCACGCCGCGTTTAGTGCAGGTATCGACGTCGATATGCGGATACACACTGCGCTGGCTGATGAGTTTCAGTTTCGGCAGACGTTCGAGCAATGCGGTACGCACCGGCGTGCGCTCGCGGATCAGTACCAGCACCTCGGTGTCCTGCAGGCGCCTGGCTAGCACATCGATGTCCTTGGTGTGATCGTTCCAGATCTTTACGTTGTGACCGGCAACCTTGTTAAAACAGTTCAGCGTGCGCACCGAATCGAAGTAGTCGTCAAGTATGGTGATGTTCATTTGAGAGTGAGGATTCCGGATTCAGTTTCAGGATTGTTAATTGAATGTGACTTTAGCGTGCCTCGCCGCGTTTTTCAGGCGTTGATCCAGCCTTCGGCCTGTTTGAGCACGTCATCGACGATTTCCGGCGCGAGACCGACATAGGTGGTCGGATCGAGCGCCGCCTTCAGCTCCTTATCGGTCATCGCACCACGCACCTTCGCATCGTCCATCAACGCTTTTTCGAACGGAATGTTGTTCTCGATGCCGCGCATCGATATCTCGTAAACCAGTTCGTGTGCCGTCTGCTTGCCGATTTTTTCCGACAACTCGAACATCACGCGTTCGGAGAGCAGGAAGCCGCCGAGGAGATCGAGATTACTGCGCATCTTCGCCGCGTCGACCTCAAGACCGCTGATGATGTATTTCATCGACGCCAGCACGCCGCCGGCGATCAGGCACGATTCCGGCAGCGCGCGCCACTCGGCGCGCCACGCCGCACCGTCGCGCTCGTGCTCGATCACCATCGATTCGAGCATCAGCGACACGTTGTACTTGAGTGCGCGCGTCGCTCCCATCACCGCCTCGCAACTGCTTGGGTTGCGCTTGTGCGGCATGGTCGAGGAACCGAGCTTGCCTTCGCTGAACGGCTCGTAGAGCTCACCGATCTCGGTGTGTTCGAGCACGTAGATTTCGTTGGCAATCTTGTTCAGCGTCTGCCCCAGCATACCCAGCACGCAGACGTATTCGGCAAAACGATCGCGCGCCGGCTGCCAGTTGATGTCGGCAACACCGAGTCCGAGCCGCTTCATCAGGCGTTTTTCGAGTTCCCGCGCCTGCGGCCCGTACGAGGCCATGGTGCCGACCGCGCCAACCATGCCACCGACGAACACACGTTTTTCAAGTTCGCGCAGACGTTCGTAATGACGCCCCAACTCCGACAGCCAGATCGCGCTTTTGTGACCGAAGGTGATCGGCAGCGCCTGCACGCCGTGCGTGCGGCCGACCATCGGTGTAGCGCGGTGCGTCTTCGAGATGCGGTGCAGATCCCTGCCGATGGCCTTCAGGTCGCGCAGGTAAATCGCGTGGATGTCGCGCATCTGCAGCACGGTGCCGGTGTCGAGCACGTCCTGCGTCGTCGGGCCGAAGTGAATGTATTCACCCAAATCGCCCTTGCACTGCGCCTGCAGCGCCTTCAGCGCCGGCACCAGCGGATGCTTGATGCGGCGGATTTCGGCACCGATTGCCTCGACATCGATCTTTGCGATTTTGACCTTCGCCACGATCTCGTCAGCCGCTTCCTGCGGAATAATGCCCAGGGCGGCCTGCTCGATCGCCAGCGCCGCCTCGAACTCGTACCATTTGCGCACGCGGTTTTCGTCGCTGAAAATCGCGCGACATTCTTCGCTGCTCCACAGGTGCTTGATCAGTGCATCGTCGAAAATGCCGGAAGCCATCAGGTTCTCTCCAGAATATGCAGTCCGCGCACGCGGTCGAGCAGGTAAATCAAACCACGGTCGTCGACCGTGACGTCGTTGCTTTGCACGCGGTCCGAACCCGGCGGCACGTCGGGCAGGTAGTAGGCGACTTCCTTCAGCGCATGCGGCTTCGAGATATCAATGATGCGCAGGCCGTAGGCAAACCACGCCACCGGAATTTCCGTGCCGGTGACGATTTCGCAAGGCTGGTGGCAGCCGGTCATGCGCGGTTGCGGCGTATCCGGCATGTCTTCAACCTGGAAGGTTGAGATCGGTTGCGGATGTTTTTCATCGGTAATATCGACCATCCACAAAAAGGCCGCCGGATACGGCGGATAGTCGGGCTGGCGGAACACGTCTTCGTCCGACACCACCATGAAATCACGGTTGTTGATTTTGAACGGGATGCGCAGCGCGGTGTGCGTCGGCCACGGAAAGGGCGGACTCCAGTCAAGACCGGAGACGAATTTCGGCTTGCTCATGTCCTCGATATCGAGAATCACCAGACCGCCCTGCCAGTAACTCGTATACAAACGATTACCGTAACGCAGCGGATGATGGCATTTGTGCGCATCGCCCTTCCACGTCGGCGTCTCTCCGCCAGCTGTCCACTGGCCGGGCATCCACCAGCGGCCGACTTCCTCGGGCTTGGCAGGATCCTTCAGATCGAGAATCATCATGATGTTGCCGACGTAACCGTCCATCGTCGGTGAGATGTAAGCGTAGCGGCCATCGAAATCGAAGCGGTGCACGCCGCGCGCGTACTGCGCACCGGGGCCGTCGGTGGTTTCCCAGTTCGTGATGAGCCGGGGTTTCTCCGGTTTGGAAATGTCGTAAATGCTGAGTCCGCCGTTGTAACCATCGGGGGGCACTTCACCGTTCAGCGCATGCGCGCCCATTACTTCGCGGTTGGTCACCATGATGTCGCCGTGCACGCGTACCTTGTGCGAGTGCGTGCCGGGTGGCATGGTCAGTTCGGCGAGCAGCTTAGGGTTCTTCGGATCTTTAACGTCGATGATCAGCGTGCCCTGCGGATTGCGCATGTTGCCGACGTAGGCGATCCTGTTTTGCACCACGACCTGGCCGCCACCGGCACAATCGTGCCAGTGCACCGGATTCAATCCTTCCGCGTGCCCGTGGTTCTGCACATCAACATAACCGACTTCCTTAATGCCTTTTGACTTCGCCATGTCCAGTTTCCTTCAGAAGAAATTCGCGCGCGCCGCATTACTCGGCGCGTATATTGGCCTGCCTGATCACTTTCGCCCACTTGTCGTGTTCGCTCTTGATGAAGGCGGCGAATTCCGCAGGGCTGTTGCCTACGGGATCCGAGCCCAGTTGGCGCAGACGTTCCTGCATCTCGGGTAGATGGAGTATGCGCACGATTTCGCGGTTAAGGCGCACAACAATATCGCTCGGCATTTTCGCCGGAGCAACCCAGCCGAACCAGCCGATGGCTTCAAATCCCGCAAAGCCGGATTCCGCGACCGTCGGCAAATCCGGCGCCAGCGCAGAACGTTTGGCACTGGTGATCGCCAGCGCCCTGACGCGCCCCGCCTTGACCTGCGGGATGGCCGTCAACGCGATGCTGAACAATGCCTGCGCTTGTCCGCCCAAAACTTCCGTCAGCGCCGGCCCGCCCCCCTTATAGGGCACATGGATGAAATCCGCCTTTGATTCGAGACGAAACTGTTCAAGCGCCAGATGTCCTGAGGTGCCATTGCCTGCGGAGGCAAACACCAGCCGGCCCGGACGCGCCTTTGCGTAGGCCAGCAATTCCGCGACCGAATGCGCAGCGACCGATGGATGCACCACAAGAATGTTCGGCACGGAAATCCCCTGCGTGATCGCCGCAAGATCCTTCACCGGATCGTATTTGACCTCGCGA
>JANXSE010000022.1 GCA_025356695.1 Betaproteobacteria bacterium | reverse complement strand
GGTGTCGTCAAGGACCCTATCACCATTACGCAAAACATGACGGTGCGTGATGTGTTGCAACTTACGCAACAGCACAAAATTTCAGGATTGCCGGTCATTGACTCGACGGGCCGCGTCGTCGGCATCGTGACGAACCGCGATTTGCGGTTTGAAACGAACCTCGGTCAGCCGGTCAAAAACATCATGACGCCGCGCACGAGGCTGGTGACTGTGCGCGAAGGCGCCACGCGTGAAGAGGCGATGACGCTGATGCACAAGCACCGCCTCGAACGCGTTCTTGTCGTCGGCAAGAATTTCGAGTTGCGCGGCCTGATCACGGTCAAGGATATTCAGAAGTCGACCGAGCACCCGCTGGCATGCAAGGACAAACTCGGGCGCCTGCGCGTTGGCGCTGCCGTCGGGGTTGGCGAAGGCACCGACGAGCGCGTCGAAGCATTGATTGAAGCCGGTGTTGACGTGGTCGTTGTTGATACCGCGCACGGCCATGCCCAGGGCGTGTTGGATCGCGTCAAATGGATCAAAAAGCGCTTTCCGAAGACCCAGGTCATTGGCGGCAACATCGCCACTAGCGACGCGGCGCGCGCGCTGGCGGACTGCGGTGCTGACGCCGTCAAGGTCGGCATCGGCCCCGGTTCGATCTGCACGACGCGTATTGTTGCCGGTGTCGGCGTGCCGCAAATAACGGCCGTGCAAAATGTCGCCGTCGCGCTGGAGAAGCTCGATATTCCGTTGATCGCCGATGGCGGCATACGTTTTTCCGGTGATATCGCCAAGGCCATTGCCGCCGGCGGGAATGCGGTCATGATTGGCGGCCTGTTTGCCGGCACAGAAGAAGCGCCTGGCGAAATTGAGCTCTATCAAGGCCGCTCGTATAAATCGTATCGCGGCATGGGTTCGCTGGGTGCCATGCAGCAGGGCGCAGCCGATCGTTATTTTCAGGATGTCGAAGAAGGTGCCGAAAAGCTGGTGCCTGAGGGGGTCGAAGGGCGCGTGCCGTACAAGGGGGGCGTCGTGCCGCTCGTGCATCAACTGATGGGCGGCCTGCGCGCCAGTATGGGTTACACCGGCTGCAGTTCGATTGATGAATTGCGTCGCAAGGCGAAGTTCGTCGAAATCACCCACGCCGGTATTCGCGAGTCTCACGTGCATGACGTGCAGATCACCAAGGAAGCACCGAACTACCGCATTGAATAGGACAGAGTTTTAAGGATTGTGGGGCGAGCCAATGCCGCGTGGCTGGCCGTATCCGCGATTCGCGACTCTTTATCCGCATTTCTGATATATGGCCCACCATAAAATTCTCATTCTTGATTTCGGCGCGCAATACACGCAGCTGATTGCGCGCCGCGTGCGCGAGGCCGGCGTTTATTGCGAACTGCACCCGCATGACGTCAGCGACGATTTCGTGCGGCAGTACGATCCGCGCGGCATCATTCTTTCCGGCGGCCCTAATTCGGTTTGGGAGAGCGACACACCGCGCGCCCCGGCTGCGGTGTTTGAGCTCGGCGTGCCGGTGCTCGGCATCTGCTACGGCATGCAGACGATGGCGGCGCAACTCGGCGGCAAGGTCGAGAGCGGCACGGTGCGTGAATTCGGTTATGCCGAGGTGCGCGCGCGCGGTCATTCGGCGCTGTTCAAGGACATCCAGGACCGCGTCAACGGCGAAGGCCACGGTCTGCTTGATGTGTGGATGAGCCACGGCGACAAAGTCACCGAACTGCCATCGGGGTTCAAGGTCATCGCCAGCAATGCGACCACCCCGATCGCCGCGATGGCGGACGAGGCGCGCCGTTTCTACGCGGTGCAGTTTCATCCCGAGGTCACGCATACCGTGCAAGGCGCGGCGATGATCGAACGTTTCGTGCATGGCATCTGCGGTCTTGGTCGCGACTGGAACATGCCGGCTTACGTTGATGAGGCGGTAGCGCGGGTGCGTGCTGAAGTTGGCAGCGACGAAGTGTTGCTGGGTTTGTCGGGCGGCGTTGATTCCGCGGTGGCAGCTGCGTTGATTCATCGCGCCATCGGCAAACAATTGACCTGCGTGTTTGTGGACAATGGCCTGCTGCGCCTTAACGAGGCCGACCAGGTCATGAAAACGTTTGCGGAAAATCTGGGCGTCAAAGTGATCCATGTCGACGCCGGCAAAGAGTTTCTGGGCCAACTCGCCGGCATTTCCGATCCGGAACAGAAGCGCAAAATTATCGGCCGCGTGTTTGTCGAGGTGTTTCAGCGCGAGTCTGCGAAGCTCAAGAACGTGAAATGGCTGGCGCAGGGAACCATCTATCCGGACGTCATCGAATCGGCCGGCGCCAAGACGAAGAAGGCACACACGATAAAATCACACCACAATGTCGGTGGTCTGCCTGAAACGCTGCACCTGAAATTACTTGAGCCGTTGCGCGAATTGTTCAAGGACGAAGTGCGCGAGTTGGGTCTCGCGCTCGGCTTGCCACGCGACATGGTGTTCCGTCATCCGTTTCCGGGGCCCGGCCTTGGCGTGCGGATCCTGGGTGAGGTCAAAGCCGAATACGCCGATCTGCTGCGGCGTGCCGATGCCGTATTCATCGACGAATTGCGCCAGGCCGGCTGGTACGACAAGACGGCACAGGCGTTTGCGGTGTTTCTGCCGGTGCGTTCGGTCGGCGTCATGGGCGACGGTCGCACCTACGAATTTGTGGTTGCGCT